>CAIPAY010000134.1 GCA_903863195.1 uncultured Holophagaceae bacterium | reverse complement strand
GTTCAGAGAAGGGAAGGGCCGTCAGGGCATGGGTCCGGTTCCAGCGATCAAGCAGGGTCAGGAAGCGGCCGAGGGGTTCAGCCAGGTTTCGCGGGAGACCAGGGTTCATGCCACCAGGATGCCAGAGGTTCCAACTATTTCTGTTAGAATATTCATTAGTCCCACATTCCTAGTTTTTATCTTAAATTTTATTAAATAATTTTATGCTAAAATTTCATCTCTAGAGGCTTTCAAAACATTGATTCAATTCATGCACCTATAAATGCATGGTTGACAAAATTCCCAATAGTAAGCATCATTAGTCCCCTTTCATTGATTTTGTGGCGGAGAAGGCCATGACTGAGACATCAAAACCCTTCACGGTCGATTGGTCTAGCCGCAGCAAATTACGTGGTCCCGGTGAGCAGTCCCTCGGCAAACTCCTGAGAGGCCTGAGGGATCGACTGGCCCCGGAAGCCCAGGGGATGTCACTGACTTATGTAGATGATCGCGGCATGAGAAAACTCAACCGGGAACATCGCGGCAAAAACATGACGACGGATGTGCTCAGTTTCCCTTCAAGCATAGAGAAGGGGGCATTTCCGCACCTAGGCGACATCGTCATCAGCCTCCCAACCGCCGAGAAGATGGCCAAGAAATTCGGTGTGAGCCGGCGGCGCGAGGTCGAGATGCTGGTGATCCACGCCTTCCTGCACCTCTGCGGCCAGGACCACGAGACGGACGGCGGCGAGATGATGGCGCTCCAGGCCCAACTCGAGCGGGAGCTCCTGGACGAGGAGCCGCTGGCCATGAGCCTCAAGCGCGGGCGGAAGCCCGGCAGCAAGGTGAAGAAGCTGAAGGATGGTAGCCGCGTCGTGGTGACCGGCCGCGCCGCGGCCGCCCTGGTCCGGCGGGAGCGGGTGAAGAAGGACAAGCCGGTGAAGGTCCGCAAGGTCGCCAAGCCGAAGGATGAGGTTCCCAAGCGGGGTCCCGGAAGGCCCCGGAAGGAGGCGACCCCTGTCGCCGTCAAGCGCCCGGCCCGCCGCCGCCGAGTCATGACCTCCCGCAGTGGCGTCATTGGCTAGCAATCCGGATGGCAAATAGAGTCAAGGACCGATAAAATAGCCCTTTGGCCCGGCTTCGGGCCGCGCCATGCGGAGTCCCCGTGATCAATCTCCTGCTCGGCCTGGGCGCCGCCCTCGCCGTGATCCTGCTCGCCATCCTGTTGCACATCAGCGCGTGGATCGGCGTGCCCCTTGGCCTCCTTGCCGGGGGGGGGCTCTTCATCTGGCAGGGTCGGAAGGTCCAGCAGGACCTTGAAAAGATCTTCACCCGGGCGGGTGACCTGCTGAAGAAGCAGCAGTTCGACAAAGCCATCGAGGCCATGAAGGAGGGCTACCAGTTCTCCACCCGGCAGTTCCTCGTGAAGGGCAGCATCGACGGCCAGATCGGCGTCGTGCAGTACCTCCGAAAGAAGAACGACGAGGCGGAGCCCCTGCTGGCCGCCGCCTCCATGCAGCACTACATCGCGAAGGCCATGCTGGGGATCCTCCAGTGGAAGCGCGGCGAGAAGAAGAAGGCCAAGGAGACCTTCAACCTGGCCCTCAAGAGCGGCAAGAAGGAGAGCCTGCTCTATGCGGTCTACGCCTTCGTGCTCATGGAGATGGGCGAGCGCGACAAGGCCATCGAGGTCCTCAACAAGGGACTCGAGATCTGCAAGGGCGACGAGCGCCTCATCACCAACCGCAACCTGCTGCAGAACGGCAAGGCCCTCAAGATGAAGGTCTACGGTGAGCAGTGGTACCAGTTCCTCCTCGAGCGGCCCATGATCCGCCAGGAAGCCCCGTCCTTCGCCCGCGTCTCCCGCCGGGCCCTGCGCGGCTGACATGATCCGGGTGGGACCGCCTGCTCTCTGCGCTCGCGATGTCCCCCCCCCGGGAACCCCACGCCTGATTCGTTCCATCCTGCCCTTTCCTGGAGTCCCCATGTCCGGCCACAGCAAATGGTCCACCATCAAGCACAAGAAGGGCGCCGCTGACGCCAAGCGCGGCAAGGTCTTCACCCGGATCCTCAAGGAGATCACCGTGGCCGCTCGCCTCGGCGGCGGCGATGTGGCGGCCAACCCCCGCCTGCGCCTGGCCGTGGATCAGGCCAAGGGCAGCAATATGCCCAAGGACAACTGGGAGCGCGCCATCAAGAAGGGCACCGGCGAGCTTGAGGGCGTGACCTATGAGGAAGTCACCTACGAGGCCTATGGTCCTGGCGGCGTAGCCATCATGGTCGAGGCCATGACCGACAACAAGAACCGCACCACCCCCGAGGTCCGCAGCTACTTCACCAAGTTCGGCGGTGAGCTGGGTGCCCAGGGCTCTGTGGCCTACCTCTTCACCAAGCAGGGCCAGATCGTAGTGGAATCCGAAGTCTCCGAGGACAAGGTCATGGAGGTGGCCCTGGAGGCCGGCGCCGATGACGTCGTCGACGAGGGCGGCGCCTGGGTCATCAAGACCAGCCCTGAGTCCTACCAGGCCGTGAAGGACGCCGTGGATGCGGCCAAGCTGCCGATCATCGAGGCCAAGATCATCATGGCCCCCAGCACCAGCACCGCTCTTGAAGGCAACAAGCTCACCAGCTTCCTGAAGCTGGTGGACCTCCTCGAGGACAACGACGACGTGCAGAATGTGTGGCACAACGGTGACTACGAGGAACCCGAGGACTAGATTCCGCCACACGCCAGCCAGAAACAGAAGCAGCCGTCGATGACGGCTGCTTCTGTTTCTGGAGGAATCCTCAGTTGGCGGGTCGGAGGGTCTCCACCGAGCCCGCAGGTGCGGTCTTGGCACGGGCTCCGAACAGCCCCTTGTTGAACACGGTGAAGCTGGTCGCCAGGAAGAGCACCAGCACCAGGAGGGCAGAGCCCCGCCTGCTGGCCGCCAGGGCCTTCGGCGTCATCTCGGACAGGCCCACGAGGAGGAACACCAACAGCAGCTTGATGTGAAAGTAGTGGCCGTTCTTCAGGGGGTTCTGCCCCTCCTGCATCAGCATCACGAGTAGCGCGGCGCCGACCACCAGCGCCAGACGGAAGGCCCAGGCCACGACCTTCGACCAGATGGTGGCAGCGAGGCCCTGAATGTCTTCGCGGCCCTCCTCGAAGCCCGAGAGCAACAGCGTCACCACGATGCCGCCCACGCCCACACCCAGAGCAAGAAAGTGCAGCCAGCGGAGCAGATTCACAGCTTCAATCTTGAGGTTCATGGTCACCTTTCAAGGAGAATCCCTAGATTAGCAGCCCTGATAGGCTGGTCTGGTCTGGAGAGGGTCATGACCAAGCTGAGAGTTGCCGTCGTCGGAGTAGGTCACCTGGGGCAGCATCATGCCCGCATCGCCGCATCGGCACCAGAGGCGCTGCTGGTGGCAGTGGTGGATCCTGATCCCGCTCGTGGGCCGGAGATCGCCGCCAAATTCGGCGCGCCCTGGGCCGCCAGCCTGGAGCAGGTGCTGGCGGAGGTCGATGCCGTGCAGATCGCGGCCCCCACGGGCTTCCACCATGCCCTGGGCATCCAGGCCCTCAAGGCCGGCAAGCACGTGCTCATGGAGAAGCCCCTGGCCGCCACCCTCGACGAGGGCGTGGCGCTGCTGGCGGCGCTGGCCCAGGCCCGCGCGGCCAACCCCGGCCTTATCGCCCAGGTGGGTCACCTGGAGCGCTTCAACCCCGCCGTCACCGCCCTGCGGGAGCGCGGCTTCAAGCCCCGCTTCCTGGAGGCCGTGCGGGTGTCGCCCTTCCCTGCCCGCAGCCTCGAGGTGGACGTGGTGATGGACGTGATGATCCATGACCTGGACCTGCTCCGCGCCCTGGTGGGGCGCCCCGTGATCGACGTGGAGGCCGTGGGCATCCCCGTCCTGACGCCCTACGCCGACCTGGTGAACGCCCGCCTGAAGTTCGAGGGCGGCGCCTTCGCCACGGTCACCGCCAGCCGCGTGGCCCGCAAGAAGGAGCGCACCCTCCGGGCCTTCGGCGACAAAGAATACGCCAGCCTGGACTTTGCCTCCCAGAAGCTGGAGCTGCTGCGCCTCGTCATGGGACCGGACGGCCCCGAGGTGCGCCCCGAGACCGCCACCATCGAAGAGGGCGAGCCCCTGCGCCTGGAGATCGAGGCCTTCCACGCCGCCTGTCTGGGCCTCGGCACCGACGGCGTCACCTGGGAAGAAGGCCAGGAGGCCATGCGCGTGGCCGATCAGGTCCAGAAGGCCGTCGCTAAGAGCCTCGCGGAGCTGGGCCGGGCGTGAGCCGGTTCTACGACCTCGCCTCCCTCGCCAAGCCGCTGGTAACGGCGCCGCTGGCGCTGGCCTTCCTGGATCTGGACGCGGACCGGCGCTGGTCCCTGGGCTTCCACGACCGGCCTGAGCCGCTGACTGTCCGCCAGCTGCTGTCGCATAGCTCGGGACTGCCACCCTGGCGGCCTTACACCGGCGAGGCCGTGGCCCTGCAGCTGCGGCGGCCGGTGCCTGAGCATCCCCTGCTCCGCTCTGCGACGCCCGGGCTGGCCGCCTACTCCGACCTCAACTACCGTCTGCTCGGCGAGCTGCTGGAGGCCGGGACCGGCGTGCCCTTCCTGCGGCTGGGCGCGGCCTCCGGGCTGAGCCCGGCCCCCTGGACGGAGGCCCCCGCCGAGGTTCCCGACGCTCCCGATGCCGAGGCCTGGACCCTCGCCACCGGCACGGCTCCGCCCCCGCGCGGCCTGCACCTGCCCCACGACGCCAACGCCCGGGCCGGCATGCGCGGCCACGCGGGCTTCGGCACCACGGCCCCCCAGCTGCGCGCCGCCCTAGCCCGCTGGGTCGCCGCGGGCTGGCCGCGTCGCATGGCCGTGGGGACCGCCCCCGGCGAGCAGGGCGCCTGCTGGGGCCTTGGCCTCCAGGTGCTTCCGGCAGATCCGGGCTCTTTTGGACAGCTGCTGTCCCATCTTCCGCTGGGTTTCGGCCTCGAGGTCCTCGAGGATCCCACCGAGGCCGCGGCCGACCCCGCGCCCCCCACTGCGTCCGAGCCCGGCCCGCCCTCCGGCTGGTGGGTTCACCTGGGCTACACGGGCCCCGCCCTGTTCTTCCGACCCGCCGATCAAGCCTGTCTCGCCCTGCTCACGCACCGCCGGGGCCCCGACGGGGAGCTGCTCGGTGCCGAGAGCCTGCGGGCCCGCCGCTGGCAGGCCCTCGCTCGTTTCGTGGGACAATTCCGCCCATGAAGGCCCTCCTCATTCCCGCCCTGGTCCTGTCCCTCTCGCCCCTGCGCGCGGCCCAGCCGCCGCTGCGCATCGGGCTCGACACCCAGGCGGTCGAGTGGATCGTCTCACTGGAAGGGGGCGGCCAGGTCTGTGACCGGGCCGGGAAGCGCCTGTTCAGCCTGGCGCCGGAGGAGAAGCTGCGCATCTGGTGGGACAGCCGGGGCGTCTCCGATGCCACCAACGAATACCGCATCCAGGTGGGCCGCCCCCTCGAGGCCGCCGAAGCCCAGGATCTGCTGAAGCGCCTCCGGAGCCTGGGTGAGGCGCCTGACCAGATCAAGGTTCCGGATGCCGAGACCTGGCGCGTGGTCACCGGCCACTTCCCGGAGGTGCGGGAGGCCGAGCCGGTGCTGCAGAAGCTGCAGGACCTGGGCTTCGACGAGCTGTGGGTGGCCTCGGAGCAGCGCCCCGGATCGCCCCGGAAGGGTCGCGCCCTGTATGCCATCACCGACCGCTACGAGCGCCGGCCCCTGCCCCAGGCGGGCGTCTGGCTGAAGCCCACCGGCGAGCTCACCAGCCTCCAGGGCAAGGGCCGCTACCGGGGCAAGGTGGAGATCCTGCCGAACGCCCAGGGGCGCCTGACCGTCGTGAACACCCTGGACCTGGAGACCTACCTGCGCGGCGTAGTGCCCAAGGAGATGGGCGCCTGGGAGTTCCCGGCCCTGGAGGCCCTCAAGGCCCAGGCCGTGGCGGCCCGGACCTATGCCGTGGCCAACCGCGGCAAGCGGGCCGCGGACGGCTTCGACATGGGCGACACCGTCTCCGACCAGGTCTATGGTGGCCGGGACGGTGAGCAGGCCCTCACGGACCGCGCCATCCAGGAGACGGAAGGCCTGTTCGCCACCTATGGCGGCAAGCCCATCCAGGCCCTCTTCATGGCGAACTGCGGCGGCCACACCACCGATGTGGCCCATGTCTTCGGCGGCAACGCCCCCTACCTCCGGGCGGCCGCCTGCTACCCCGAGCGGCCCCTGACCCTGCCCTTCGCCGCGGGCCTCCCCATCACTTCGGAAATCCAGCAGCCCTGGCTCACCTGGGAGCTGCTGCGCCTGGCCTCCGCGGGGCTGCCCCCCGAGTGGCTGGCCGGGGAGCGCCTAGCCCGGCCCGCCACCCCAGCCGAGCTCAGCCAGCCTGTGCGGCTGCTCCAGCAGCGGCTGGCCCTGGACCCCAGCCCCGTGGCGGGGCAGGGGCACCTCTTCCTGGCCCTGGCCCGGGCCTTCGGCTTCCAGCGGCTGGTGGAGGGCCAGGAGCGGCCCCAGGACGCGGCCTACTTCCTGCCCGCCAGTCTCCCCCAGGATCGCCTGCTGGCCGCCTTCCTGACCCGGCGGGGCGTGGTGCCCGCCGCCGCCTGGGCCGCCGAGGAGCCCATCTCCCTCCGCCAGGCCCTCCAGGTCCTGGGGCGCCTCTGGCTGGAGCTGGAGCCCTTCACCCCCAACGAGGGCTCCCTGCTGCTGGACGGCCAGGTCCGGCGCAAGCGCGGGGGACCGGAACCCCTGCCGCTGGCAGCCACGGTGCTCCTGGCGGAGGAGGGCCCGGACGGCGGCCTCCGCCTGCTGCCCAAGACCGACATCCAGGTGGGCGACCGGCTCAAGTGGATCAGTAGCGAAGCCGGCCCCGCCCAGGTGTTGGTGCGCCGCCTGGACCCCGATGGCGCCGCCTGGGACCGCTACAACCCAACGGCCCACTGGCGCGTCGAATACAGCGAGTCCGAGCTGCTAGCCAGTGTGAGCCGGCGCATCAAGGTGCCGGGAATCCGCGAGCTCAAGGCCGACTACAACGACGAGGGCCGGGTGCTGGATCTGACTCTGGTGGACACCCGGGGCGCCTCCCACCGGGTGCGGGGCATGCACATCCGGGGCCTCCTGGGCCTCAAGGACAACGTCTTCCGCTGGCTCACCGTGGGCCACGGGGCCAAGCGCCGCTGGATCTTCTATGGCCGGGGCTGGGGACACGGCCTGGGCATGTGCCAGACCGGCGCCTACGGCATGGCCCTGGAAGGCACTCCGTTCCAGCAGATCCTCCAGCACTACTACCCGGGCATGACACTCCAGCGGGTCGATTGACGTCGGGCAACCTACCCCAGTTCAGACCATTGACGCCCGGGGCGGGATGCCCGAGGTTTCCTTCATGGGGAGACCGGGCATGACTCTGGAGGGGTGGATACTAGGCGCGCCGCTGAAGGTGCTCCGGCAGGAGGATCATCCCTACCACGAGACCACCCTGGCCACGCTGGGGCGGCACGAAGTGGGCCTCACCCGCCGGGAGTCGCCCCAGGGATCCGGCAGTGAGATCTTCCTCGATGGCCGCTCGGTCTATGAGCTGGGCATGGCTGCGCCTGCCCGGGCCTGGTTCGACCTCTGCCGCGAGCTCGGCTACGAGCCAGCCCGGCACTGGGACTGGGATCCCGCGCTCATCCTGTTCCAGCAGCTGGTGCCGGCCATGGCCGTGGACTGGCACGAGCCGCCTCTGGCCCTGACGGGGCTGGGTCTCCCAGAGGGCGTCCTCAGCCTGGCGGGCCTCCGGCAGACCTTCGCCGAGGCCGTTGCCCAGCTCCATCGCAGGCTCCCGGGTCCCGCCGGCGCCAAGGTGGCAGAGGCCTTCGAGTGGCTGCCCCTGCGGGCCGTGGTCTTCCACGATGACGCCCAGACCGCGCCGGACCTGGAAGAGACCGGCCCCTGCGGCCTGGTCTCGCTCTGGCTCGGGATCCACCACGGCCGCCCTGTGATCCTCCGGGGCGCGGCCCCTGGAGGGCGCCGGCACTGGGCCACCGAAACGACCGGGGGCCGAAGCCCCGGCGAGGTCCTGCTGGCTGCGGCGGGCCTGGACCCGGAGCCCCCGCAGGGCTTTGACTCAGCCCTGCACTCAGCCCTGACCTACCTCTGCCACTGCCTAGAGGAGCCCCTGGACGCCTACCGCCGCACCTACCCGGTGGGCATCCCCTGGCACCACGGCCGCCGGGAGCGGCTGCTGGGACGCACCATCGTCGACCTGCGACCCGGCGACCCGCCCATGCTGGTCCTGGATGACGGCACCGAGGTGGCCATCGATGTGGACCCCGGCGCCGCCTGGGAGCTGGGGGGGATCTAGGCTTGCTCCAGGGGCACCGTTGGGACCCGGCTTCAACCCAGCTGTTCCCAGGCCACGCCGAAGTGCTCGAGGATGTGCTGGCGCTCGGCCCGCTCCTGCTCGGCGATGCTGGTGTAGGGATGCTGGTAAACCACCCGCCGCACCCCACGCCGCACCAGCGCCCGGCAGCAGATGAGGCAGGGCTCGTGGGTGACGTAAGCCGTGGCCACAGGGCCGTCGCAGAAGCCCAGGGCGTTCTCCTCCGCGTGGCTGGTGTGCAGGCAGCGCTGCCCCGGCTTGCAGGTGTCCGGCGTGCAGTGGGCCATGCCCGGCAGGGCGCCATTGAAGCCCGCCGCGGCGATGCCGCCATCGGCCCGCAGCAGCACCGAGCCCACCTTCAGGCGACAGCAGGTGCCGAGGCGGCTCAGCTCCAGCGCCATGTTCATGAAGACTTCATCCTTGAGCTGCGCACGGGACATGGGGACCTCGGGGGGGGGGGACTCCATCATCGCAAGAACGGCTCCCTTTAGGTGCAGGGAGAGCGGCGGGAATGCTCCAATGGAGCCGGGAGGCCGGCTTGGCGATGGAGCACATCTGGGGACTCGGGGGGGGCAACCGCAACGTCGCGCTGGGCTACCTCGCGGCCATGGCCGGGATGCTCTGGCTGCTGAACCAGGCCCGGCGCTCCTTCTGGCTGGTGTCCCTGCTGGCCCTGCCCGGGACCTTCTGCCACGAGCTCTGTCACTGGCTGGTGGCTACCACCCTCAATGGCCAGCCCCTCCGCTTCACGGTGCTGCCGCGGCGGGAGGGGCGCGGCTACGTGCTCGGTTCCGTGGCCCTGGGCAACCTCCGCTGGTACAACGCCTTCTTCATCGGCCTCGCGCCTCTGCTGCTGCTGCCCCTGGCCTACGGGCTCTTCCGCTGGCGGCTGGGCGCGAGCCCTGAATTCGGCTGGCCCGAGGCGGGCATGGTCTTCCTGCTCGCGAACCTGGTCTTCGCGGCCCTGCCCTCCTGGCAGGACCTGCGCATCGCCGCCCGCTCGCCTATCGGGTGGTTGCTGCTGGTGGGCGGCCTGGCCTGGGGCGGGCGGAAGCTCCTGGTCCCGGCCCCACCGGTGCCGCCCCCCGCGACGACCCCGATAACACGCTAGAATGAGCGCTGCAGCCTGCAGGTCCCGTAGCTCAGCGGATAGAGCGACCGCCTCCTAAGCGGTAGGTCGTGGGTTCAATTCCCGCCGGGACCACCACTCAGCCTCCGGGCCCGAAATCTGGATCGATTTGGACCGGGGGAGGTTCGCCCCCCCACCGTCAGAGTGCCTGAGCACTTGCCCCCCGCGAATCGGACAGGATTGGGGAGGCCCATGGAGGCCGTGGGGACATGAAAAAATTCTGGACATGCCCATGTCATTCGTCTTATTTCTTTTGATTTGAATACAGTTGACTAGTAATTATTGATGAATGACTAGATTCTTGATGTCTATATAAAACTCCGTTAGGGTTGCAATGCCAAGGATCATTCCGTCCTTCCAAACCACTCATTGGAGCTGTCCATGCACAGCTACGTCCTCTCCCTGCGTGACACCGTCAAGGACAAGGAAACGAAGACCCTTCGATTCAGCACAGGCCTGGGGCGACCCTCCTATCTGCGGGTACCTTGGAGCACAGAAGGATCAAGCCTCCCGGACGATGAGCCCCTTCCAGCCGACGCCTTGAAGGATGTCCAAACCTGGCTGCGGACCATTGTGGAGGACGCCAAGGAGGGCAAGGCACCAGGAACGGAATTCCAGGTCGTCTTCTTCGTCCACGGGTACAACACCGACCCCAAGGAGGCCCTCAAGAGGCAGCGACTGGCCGAACAGGAACTCCGTGCGCGAGGCTTCGACTGCATGGTCATCGGGTTCGACTGGCCCACTGGCGGGACCGCGTTGGCCTACGCCTACGACCGCCATGAAGCGGGCCAGGCGGCTGGCGCACTGGTGGGAGGCGCCATCTTCCCCTTCGCCCTGTTCTCCACCACGAGCTGCCCCATCAAGGTCCATGTCATGGCCCACTCCATGGGCGGATATGTCCTTCGTGAGGCCTTCCGGAATGCGGACAGCGCCCGCATGAGCCAGATCCCCAACGACTGGTGCATTGGCCAGGTGGTCCTGTTCGGAGCGGATGTCTCTTCCCAGTGCTTTGCCATCGGCGGCGACATGGATCCGGTCTTCCAGCACTGTGGGCGGCTCACCAACTACTTCAGCGGCTACGACGAAGCGCTGGCCGTCTCCAATGTCAAGAACCTCGACATCAGCTCACGCGTGGGCCGGGTGGGCATGCCCATCAACAAGCCGACCAACGAGAAGGCCATCGATGTGAACTGCGGCCCGCGCTACACCGAGGTCAAGGCAAGGTCCTTCGCCGTGATCAACGGGATGGCGTCGCACTCCTGGTATCTGGAGGATGAGGTCTGGTACGACGACCTGGCCCACACCCTCAAGGGCGGGATCGACCGGAATGTGATCCCCACGCGTCACCCTGAAGCCAGCGGGCTCCCGGATGATTTCGTCCTGAGCATCAAGCGCCAGCAGCCCTAATTCGCCCCTTGCCGCCGGGAGCCTGGCCGGACCTGGGCTCACTTCCTCCCGGAACCACCACCCTTGCCTCGGGCACTCTGGAAGAGGACTCGCCCCATGGACCCCCTCTTCGACGCCCACAGCCACCTGCCCCAACCGGGAAGCCCTGAGCCCGACCACTGGCGCGTGGTCTGCGGTACGCAGGAGGCAGACTGGGCGGCAGTGCTGGCCCATGCGGCGGGCCACGCGCAGGTCATCCCCATGCTGGGCCTGCATCCTTGGTTCGCAGCCGAGGCGGCACCCGGGTGGGAACTGCGCCTGGAGGCACTGCTGCGGACCCACCACTGCGGCATCGGCGAGTGCGGCCTGGACTTCAGTCGGCAGGCTGCGGACCGGGCGGCGCAGGAGACGGCCTTCCGGACTCAGCTGCGCCTCGCGCACACCCTGGGGCGCCCCGTGGCCATCCATGCGGTGCAGGCCTGGGGACGCCTCCTGGATTTGCTGCGGGAGGAAGGCGTGCCTAAGGCGGGGGCGCTGATCCATGCGTACTCCGGCAGCCCGGAGACCGCCCAGGTGCTGCAGGGCCTGGGCGTGTATCTGTCTTTCTCCGGGGATCTGCTGGCGTCGGATCGGCCAAAGCTTCTGGAGGCGCTGCGCAGCGTGGTTTCAGACCGCCTGCTGCTGGAGAGCGACGGCAGGGTCGGGCTGCGGCAGGTGCTTGCAGCCGCCGCCACCCTGCGCAGGATCGAGCCGGAGCTCCTCGCGGCCCAGACCTGGGAGAATGGGCAACGGTGCTTCAGGGAGTGGCTGGCATGAGGTGGTATTCCCGCAGTGAGCTGCTGCTCGGCGAGGCGGCGCTGGACCGGCTGCGCCAGGCGCGCGTGACTGTGTTCGGACTGGGGGGCGTGGGTTCCTTCGCCGTGGAGGCCCTGGCGCGGGCGGGTGTGGGCCACCTGCGCCTGGTGGACCACGACGGCGTCGGCCCCAGCAACCTCAACCGCCAGCTCTACGCGCTGCGCTCGACCCTGGGCCAGCCCAAGGCCGAGGTGGCCGCGGCCCGGGTGCGGGACATCAACCCCGACTGCGACGTGGAGGCCCTGGTGACCTTCATCCACACAGACACGCTGCCGGCGCTGCTGACGCCCTGCCCCGACGTGGCCATCGACGCCATCGACTCCATGACCTGCAAGGTGGCCCTCATGGTCACGGCCCACCAGCAGGGCCTCCCCCTGATCTCGGCCATGGGGGCCGGGGGCCGCCTGGACAGCAGCCTGCTGCGGGCCGGCGACATCAGCGAGACCCGGCTCTGTCCCCTGGCCGCCCGGGTGCGCAAAGAGCTGCGCAAGGCCGGCATCACTCAGGGCATCCGCTGCGTCTACTCCCTGGAGCCCGCCGACAACAAGCGCCCGGCTAATCCCGTGGACATCGAGCCCCACCGAGGCCCCGGCCGGGTCCGGCGACCTGTGGGGACGATTTCCTACATGCCGGCCATCGTGGGGCTTAAGATTGCGGAGGAAGTCTTGCGAATGCTGCTCTTGCCAGAAGATGCTCGCAAAACTCAATAGATGCCCTAATCACTTAAGATTGGCTGAAATTCGAGATTGAAAGACAAATGCCAAGCCTCCTAGCATTGGTGACGCGTGAGTCATCTACGCTTCCGGAGGAGTGCAGCATGAGCAACCGAACCATCGACCGCAGACAAGCGCTGGGTTTCCTGGCGGGCATCGGAGGGGCCGTGGCCCTGGGTGGTGCCACCAAGGCCCTGGGAGGAGCCACTTCCGAGCCGACCACCCCGGCCCCCAAAGGCACCATGGCCCGCCTGCCCTGGCCCTACAAGACCCTGGATCCGGAAGCCGTGGGCCAGCGCGCCTTCGATGCCTACGCCAAGGGGCACTGCATGTACGGAACCTTCGAGGCGATCGTGGGCTCCGTGGCCGACAAGCTGGGGGATCCCTACAAAGGTTTCCCCTTCGAGATGTTCATCTACGGCATGGGCGGCGTGCACGGCTGGGGCACCCTCTGCGGCAGCCTCAACGGCTGCGCGGCGGCCATCCAGGTGCTGAGCGCGAACCCGGAACCTGTCATCGACGAGCTCTACCGCTGGTATCAGAGCGTGGCGCTGCCGGATTTTGCCCCCAAGGGCATGAAGTTCAAGAATGTGCCTAGCGTGGCCGGATCGCCCCTGTGCCATCCCTCCATCGCCAAGTGGTGCGAGGCCTCCGGCAAGAAGGCATACTCCCCGGAGCGCAAGGAGCGCTGCGGCGTGCTGACGGCCGCCGTCGCGCACAAGTGCGCCATGCTGCTGAACGACCAGGCCGCCGGGAAGTTCGCCCCCGCATCTGCCGTGGATCCCCGCACGAAGACCTGCATGGGCTGCCACGAGAAGGGCGGCCCCATGGAGAACATGCGCTCGAAGCAGGCCTGCGCGCCCTGCCACTCGGACGAGACCCTGAGCCTCAAGGGCCACCAGAAGATCAAGCTGTAGCCAGGCCAGGCCCCACGGGACGCTGATCCGTCAGCGTCCCGTGGGGGCGTTGTATTCCGCGTAGGTCCCCTGGAAGTCCTCGATGCCGTCATCGGTGAGGTGCCAGATGCGGGTGGCCACCTCGTCGATGATGTCCTCGTCGTGGGTCACGAAGAGGATGGTGCCCTCGTAGCGCTGCAGGGCATCGTTGAGGGCGATGACCGCCTCCAGGTCCAGGTGGTTGGTGGGCTCGTCCAGCACCAGGATGTTGGGCTTCTGCAGCATGAGCTTGCAGAACAGCAGGCGGCAGGACTCGCCGCCGCTGAGCACATCGGTCATCTTGTTTCCCTCTTCGCCACGGAAGAGCATCTGGCCCATGATGCCGCGGATCTGCTCCTTGGTGGCCTCGGGGTCGAACTGGTGCAGCCAGGTGACCAGCTCGTAGCCCTTGGGGATGCTCTCGGCGAAGTCTTGGGAGAAGTAGCCCACGTTGGCCTCGTGGCCCCACTTCACCTCGCCGCCGTCCAGCTTCAGACCCAGCTCGGTGACCTGCGGCGCGTTGGCCAGCAGGGCGTTCAGCAGCGTGGTCTTGCCGATGCCGTTGCGGCCCATGAGGGCCACCTTCTCGCCCCGCTGCACCATGGCCGAGAAGCCCTTGATGACCTCGTGGCGGCCGCCGGTGCCGTCCTTGTCGGTGTCGTAGCCCTTCTTCACACCCTCGAACTCCAGGGCGTAGCGGCCCCCGGGCTTGTTGAGGTTGAACTTGATGAAAGGGCGCTGGATGTTGCTGCGGGCCAGGTCGCTGGGCTGCAGGCGCTCCACCTCCTTGCGGCGGCTGTTCACCTGGCTGCTGCGGGTGCCCGCGGCGAAGCGCTGGATGAACTCATTGAGCTGGGCGATCTTCTTCTCGCGCTGGGCGTTGTCGGACTCGATGCGCGACCGCACCTGGATCTTGGCCATGACCATGTCGTCGTAGCCGCCCGTGTACTGGATGATCGTCTGGTAGTCGATGTCGGCGATGTGCGTGCAGACGTTGTTGAGGAAGTGACGGTCGTGGGAGATGACGATGACCGTGCCCTTGTAGCGGCTGAGGAACTCCTCAAGCCAGTGGATGGAGTCCAGGTCCAGGTGGTTGGTGGGCTCGTCCAGCAGCAGGGCCTGGGGGTTGCCAAAGAGGGCCTGGGACAGCAGCACACGCACCTTCTGGCCGCCCTGCAGCTCGCCCATCTTGCGCCCGTGCAGGGCCTCGGGGATGCCCAGACCGTCCAGCAGCACGGCGGCGTCACTCTCCGCGGTGTAGCCATCCTCGTCGGCCACCACGCCCTCGAGCTCGGCGACGCGCATGCCATCCTCGTCGGTCATCTCGGCCTTGTCGTAGATGGCGTCCCGCTCCTGCAGCGCCTTCCAGAGGCCCGCGTTGCCCATGATCACCGTGTCGATGACCCGGAACTCGTCGAAGGCGAACTGGTCCTGGCGCAGGATGCCCATCTTCCGGGGACGGATCACGTTCCCCATCTGCTGCTCCAGCTCACCCGAGAGGATCTTCATGAACGTGGACTTGCCCGACCCGTTCGGCCCCGACAGGCCATAGCGCCGCCCGGGGTTGAAGGTGGTGGTGACATCCTCGAACAGGATCTTCGCGCCGTAGCGCATGGTGACGTTCTGCACAGCAAGCATGGCGGTTACTCCCGAACCCATCATTCTAACGCAGGGACTCGGTTTCTCCGAGGGGCGTTCTCTGCCGCGCCTGCTCCAAACGGTGCCCTGCGGGCCCCGTTTGGAGATAGGCGGCTTCGCCGCCAAGAGAATCCCTTATGAACTTCAAAACGGCGCCAGAGGCGCCGTTTTGAAGCCGTGCCGATCGCCTCGGCGGAACAATCCCCTAGAACGGAATGTCGTCGTCGGGGAAGCTGCCGCCGGCGGCAGGGCTGGGAGCGCCGTGGTCCTCGGCCTCCTGGGCGCCGCCGCGGCTGTAGCCGCCGTCCCGGGGACCGCTGTCATCCATGCGACCCAGCATGACGAAGTTATCGCAGCGGATGTCGCAGGCGGTCTTCTTGACGCCGGCCTGGTCCGTGTACTCGCGGTACTGGATGCGGCCCTCGATCATCACCTGTTTGCCCTTCCGCAGGTACTTCTCGGCGATCTCGGCCTGCTTGCCCCAGACCACGATGTTGTGCCACTCGGTCTTACTCTGCTTCTCCCCGGCCTGGTTCTTCCAGGTCTCGGTGGTGGCCACGGAGAACCGGGCGACCTGCTGGCCCGAGGGCGTGGATTTCAGCTCGGGATCGCGCCCGAGGTTGCCGATGAGCAGAACCTTGTTCAGTGAACCGGACATGATGTCCTCCTTAGATCAGCGGAGCTCTCCGCCGCACCGTCGACTCAGACCATCTGAGGGGGTGGTAGGGTGATGAGGATTCCCGCGAGCGAAACCCATGTCAAGTGCCAACTCAAACCTCCTCGTGAGCTGCAGAAACAAGTCAGGCGCGGTGAAGCATTATCTTCCCGCCCTCAAAGCTGCTGGATGGGCTGCGGAGCCCTGCCTCCTGGCGCCCGGGGATCCCCTGCCCGACCTGGATGGGGCCCTCGGCCTGCTACTCACGGGCGGCTCGGACATCCACCCCCGCTGCTGGGAAAGCTCGGATGCCGTGCATGACGAGGCCGACGTGGACGAGGACCGGGACGCCTTCGAGCTGCCGCTGATCCGGGCGGCCTGGGAGCGGAACCTGCCCATCCTCGGCATCTGCCGCGGCGAGCAGATCCTCAACGTGGCCCTGGGTGGCAGCATGATCCAGCATGTGCCGGAGTACTACGACTGCGATCCCACCCGCCACCAGCACGGCACGCAGGACCATCCGGAGATGCGCCACCGTGTGCAGCTGGCGCCGGGCTCGCGGCTGCGGGCGCTGCTGGGCGAGGACGTGTTCCTGGTGAACAGCCGCCACCACCAGGCCGTGAGGCAGGTGGCGCCGGAGCTGGTGGCCGTGGGCTGGCACCTGGACACCGTCCATCCGAAAACCGGTCCCCTCGTCGAGGCTCTCGAGGCCCGGGATCCCTCCCGCTGGGTCTTCGGCGTGCAGTGGCATCCGGAGAACCTCGTGGGCCTCAAGGGTCCCGCTGGTGAAGCCGCCCGGGACCTCTTCGCGGCCTTCGTGAGGGCCCTTCAGCCCCGCCGCCTTTGATCGCTGGAGTCCCCATGTCCGCACCCATCCGCTTCGAGATCTCTGACCGCGTCGCCACACTGACGCTGGACCGGCCCGATCGCCTGAACGCCCTGGTGCCCGAGATGAAGGAGGGCTTCGAGGAGGCCCTGGCCAAGGCGGCGGAGCCCGGCGTGAAGGTGCTTCTGCTGCGCGGCGCCGGCCGGGCCTTCTGCGCCGGAGGCGACATCGGCTGGATGGCCAAGGCCCTGGCCGAGGGCCGCTGGCCGGAGATGGAGGCTCTGCTGGACCTCGGCGCCTTCGTGGCCTGGGGCCTGGCGACCCTGCCCCGGCCCGTGGTGGCCGTGGTCCAGGGCCCGGCGGCGGGCGCCGGCATGAGCCTCGCGCTGGGGGCGGACCTGCGCCTGGCCACCCCCGAGGCCGCCTTCAGCATGGCCTTCGTGAAGATCGGCCTGCACCCGGATTGGGGCGGCAGCGTGATGCTGGGGCGGCTCTTGAACGCCTCCGTGGCAGCGGAGCTGATGCTCACCGGGGACACCCTGGGCGCCAGCCGGGCTCTGGAGCTGGGCCTGGTGAACCGGATCGTCCCGGCGGACCAGCTGGACGCCGAGGCCGAGAGCCTGGCCCGCCGCCTTGCCGCCGGCCCCGCAGTGACCTTCGCCCGCATCAAGGCGTCGGTGCTGCGAAACCAGGGGCTGGATGCGGACAGCCTGCGCAGCCGCCTCGAGGCCGAGGGCGCCCAGATGAAGGCCGCGATGCGCCATCCGGATGCCAGGGAGGGGCTGGCCGCCTTCCTGGAGAAGCGGGCGCCCCGATTCACCTAGGCCGGCCCGAGCCCGCCGGGACTTGAATTTTGTCGGCATTGTATTAATTTATTATTTCTATGCATCCCGTCCTCACCATCTGCGCCGATTGCGAGCGCCGGGCTTTGCGCCACCCCCGGAAGGGCCGGGCCATGACTGAGGCCCTGCGCTGTCTTGCCCTGCTGCTGCTGAACCGGAAGCGGCTTCAGGGGCTCCAGATCGTCCGTGAGCACTGCCTGCTGAACTGCCCCCTGGGCCGCGTCTGCGTGACCCTGAAGCAGGATAGGTGCGAGAGCCGCCATCACCTGGCTCCGGAGGACGACCTCAAGGCCGTGGCCCGTCGGCTGGTGGGGCCGCCCAGGGCGAAGCCAAAGCCGGCCTGAGCGACAAGCATCGCTGGCTTCTAGCGGCCTCCTCCGGCCAGGAGCTCCGCCCGCACCTGGTCGAGCTCGGCCCGGGTCTCGGGGGCCTGCCGCTTGGGGTCGGCCAGGGCCTTGGCCACTTCCTGGAGCGCCACCTCCCTCTGGCCCGCGAGCAGGGCCGACCAGGCCAGGGCCCGATGCACGTAGGGCGAGTCCAGGCTCCCCGAGGGGATCTGCGCCAGCAGATTCGCCGCTTCCTTGGCATCGGGGCGGGACTGCCGGAGCAGGCACTCGGCAAGGCCCGCCTGGGCATCCCGCCGCACCCCGGGGGTGACGCCGACGGGCAGCAGCTCCAGCACCCGCTGGTAGCCCACCCGGGCCTCCTTGAAGTGACGCTGGAGGCGCTCCACTTCCGCGCCATAGAACTGGCACTCTGCCTCGACGGTCCGGAGCCCCACCGTCTTGGCCTTCGCCAGGGCCCGGCCATGGAGGGCCACGGATTCCGGGAGCTGGCCCTTCATCTGGGCCAGGATGCCCAGGTTCCGGAGGCAGGAGATCTGACCGTTCTGGTCGCCCACGGACTCCCGGGCAGCCAGGGCCCGGGTCAGCAGGCTCTCGGCGCCGGGCAGGTCCCGCGTCATGAGCGCAATGACACCCAGGTTGTTCAGGGCCAGGGCCTCACCCCAGCGGTTGCCCAGGCCCTGATGGAGCTTCAGGTTGTTGTGGTAGAGCCCAGCCGCCGTGCCAAGGTCGCCGCCCTTCAGGGCCAGGTTCGCCAGGTTGTTCTGAGCCAGCGACAGGTAGAACTGGTCGCCCGTCTCCTGGCTGAGCTTCAGAGAGCGGTCGTAGAAGCCCTCGGCCTCTCGGATCTGGCCTCGCTCCGCCGCGATGAGCCCCAGGTGGTTGTAGGCGATGGTCTGCCCATCCCGGTCGCCGATCTCGAGCGCCATGGCCAGGGAGGCTTCCCGCAGCCGCTGGGCCTCGTCCAGCCGGCCCAGATCCTTGGCCAGATAGGCCTGCAGCCCCAGGGCGCGACCCTCGGCCCAGCGGTCACCGGTGGCCCGGGCGGACATGAGGGCCCAGTTGGCCACGGCCGGAGCCTGCTCCCGGCCCAGGCGGCGGAGGCAGGCGGCATAGCCGGAGACCGCGCTGGAGAAGCCCGGTGCCTGCATGGCGGCCTCGCGCAGGAAGGGCTCGCTGCCCTTGAAGTCCCCCTTCAGGAACAGGGACTTCCCGCTGGCGTAGGTGGAGAAGACTTCCGGCGGGATGGGCTGGGTCCGGGTGGCGCTGGACCGCAGGGGATCCACCTTCCGCAGCAGGTCGTGAGCCGCGGGATCCACCAGGGCATAGGGGGCGAAGGCGCCGGTCCGGGGCGCCTTCACGACCCCCGAGACCCGCGCCCGGCCGGCCTGATCGACCAGCTCGTAGGTGAGCAGGTGCGCGGGGCTCGAAGGATCCAGGCTCAGCGTGCCCCGCAAGAGGAGGCGGACGCCCAGGGCCTGGGCGATCCGTGTCTGCCCGGCAGGTTCCTGGGCCTCGGCAGTGTTCAGCCGGAAGCCGGTGATGGCCCGACTGACGGCCTCGGATTCCACCACGGCCAGGCGGTGGGAGCCCTGCAGGGCGTTGGCCAGCAACTCCGTCATGCCGACGCCCACCATGGCATCCAGGGTGGAATCCCCCGTGAGGTTGCGGATGGGCATGATGGCCATGCGGGGGGCGTGCTCTTGGCCCATGTCCGCGATGATGCTGCGACCGAAGAAGAAGTAGGCGGGGCCGGCGAGGAGCAGGAGGGCGGCCATGCTCCCCGCGGCCCACCAGATCGCCGGCGTGCGGGTCAGGTAGCGGGACAGGATCGCCGCCACCTCGTTCGCGCTGGGGCGCTTCTGGGCGTCCTTCCGGAGCATGGCGCGCAGCAGCGCCGCGATCTTTCGCGGGAGCTTGCGGCCCCGCAGGGTCTTGGCCCGGCCGTCGATGGTGGCTACCATCCGGGCCTGGCCTTCCCCGGGGAAGGGATGATCCCCCAGCAACAGCTCCCAGGCCACCACTCCCAGGGAGAACACATCGCTGGAGGATCCGACCCGCCGCCCCCGCATCTGCTCCGGAGAGGCATAGGTGGGGCTGCCCATGAAGGTGCCCACTTCCGTGAGCTCTCCCCAGGGCGGCGGCGTAGGTGTCGAAGTCGATCCCGGGTTGGTCAGCTCCTCGTCCAGCGGAAGCCCGGCAGCTCCCCCCGTCTGACCGGCAGCGGCGCCACCCTTCAAGGCCATGAGGTTGGGCACAGGGCCGGTCGTCAGCTGGACGCCGGAGTTGCTCTCGTCCACCAGACGCGCCAGGCCGAAGTCCAAGACCTTGACCTGACCCGAGGCGTCGAGCATGACGTTGCTGGGTTTCAGGTCCCGGTGGACGATGCCCTTGGCGTGCGCAGCTTCCAGGGCATGGGCGATGGACCGCAGTGCCTGCAGCTTCTGGCGCAGGTCCATGCGCGGAGCCGCGGCCAGCAGCGTCTCGCCCTCGATGAACTCCATGGCGATGAAGGCGCTGTCGCGCGCCTCGACCCAGTCATGCACCTGGCAGACGTTGCCGTGGTTGAGCTGGGCCAGGGCCATGGCCTCCCGGCGGAACCGACCCGTGGTGGCCACCTGTCCGTCATGCCCCAGGCGGAGGGCCTTGAGCGCGACCTTCCGCTCGAGCACGGGATCCCAGGCCAGGTAGACCGCCCCCATGCCGCCCTGGCCCAGCAGGTTCCGGACCTGGAAGCGGCCGACCTCGGTGCCGGGCGCAAGCCGCAGCAGGTCGGGGGACCTGGGGCTGGTGGCGTCAGAGGACTCGGAGTCGGAGGGGAGCATGGTGCGGCCTGGAAGGGGCTCAAGACATGGGGGAGGGGACTTGCGGGCTGGGGCGGGAACTGGCCTAACGTGCGCCCCGGGTCTGGGCAGCCTCGATCAGCTCCTTGATGCGGCGGGCGTCGGCCTTTCGGTGGCCATGGCTGGTGAGGGGATCACTGCCGCCGGTGCTCTCCACCAGGATGTCCGACCACAGGAGACCCGTGTCAATGCGGACGCTGGCCACCTTGGACAGGTGAATGCTGATCTCGTTCACCGTGAACCAGGACCGCTTGCGGCGCACCACCGCGGCCTCTGTGACCTCGATGATCGTGGCGAAGAGGTGGTTGCCCTGGGTCCAGCGGCTGGCCTGGAAGGTCTCGGTGGCCATCAGAGCGCGGACTTGGCCGCGGCCGCGACAGCCTGGGGCGTGATGCCGTAGGCCGCCAACAGCTGGTCGGGCTTGCCGCTCTGGCCGAACTTGTCCTGCACACCCACGCGGCGGAGCGGCATGGGATGGGCTTCCGAAAGCACCTCGGCGACGATGCCCCCGAGGCCGCCGTGGGCCTGGTGCTCTTCGCAGGTGACCACAGCGCGGTGGGTGCGGGCCAGGGCCACCAGGGTGTCCTGGTCGAAGGGCTTGAGGGTGGGCGTGTGCAGCACAGTGGCCTCGATGCCCTCGGCGGCCAGCAGCTCCGCGGCGTCCAGGCAGATGCTGGTGCCAAGTCCGCAGCCCACCAGCAGCACGTCCTTGCCGGAGCGCAGGACCACGGCCTTGCCGATCTGGAACTGGTAGTCCTCGCCGTGGATGCGCGGGAACTTGTCCCGGGTGAGGCGGATGTAGACCGGTCCGCGGTGGGCATAGGCGGCGCGCACGGCCTGCCGGGTCTCGCGGCCGTCTGCGGGGGACAGAACCGTCATGCCGGGGATCATGCGCATGAGGGCCAGGTCCTCTAGGCACTGATGGGTGCCGCCGTCCTCGCCGACGGTGAGGCCCGCGTGGGTGGCGACAATCTTCACGTTCTGCGCACCGAGGCCCACGGCCTGACGCACGATCTCGTAGGCGCGGCCCGTGGCAAACATGGCAAAAGTGCTCAGGAAGGGCACCACGCCCGTGGTGGCGGCGCCGGCGGCGGCGGCCACCATGCCCTGTTCCGCCGCGCCCATGTTGAAGAAGCGCTCCGGGAAGGCCTTGGCGAACTTGCTGGTGCGGGTGGAACCCGCCAGGTCGGCGTCGAAGACGACGATGTTCGCGCCCTCGTTCCCCAACTCCACCAGGGTGTCTCCGTAGGCATCCCGCAGGCTGTCCATCGCGCCGCCAGTCTTGCCGCCCACCCCAGCCGTCTCCAACCCCGCCATGCCCGCTCCCGTCAAAACGTCCATTCTACGCGAGGCGGCGCCCCGCTGGGCGGGCCGCTTCCCCGGGCGCCGGGTAGACTCGAGCCATGACCTTGCGCGTCCGTTCCTCGAGCCTGCTCTGGGGCCTCTTCGTCGCCCTAGGCAGCGCCGTCCTGGTGCTGCGCCTGCAGCAGCCCGGCCACCCGGCCCTGCCCAGACTGACCGTGGCCCTGCTGCTGTTGCTGACCCTGCGCCTGACCGCGCTGGTCCGGGACTGGCGGGCGGGCCAACTGCCTCCCACCCGGCTGCTGCTGCCCGCGGTCCTGCTGGCCGAGGGTCTGGGGCTGGCCATGGCGGGAGCCTCTCCGACCGCCACCACCGTCCGCTTCGCCACGGCCGCTGGGCTGGAGGCCCTGCTCTTGGTGCTGGCGGCCCGGACCCTGCGCCAGACCCGGACCCTGCCCGGGAACTGGCCCGAGGACCGCATCGCCACCGCCTTCGCGGCCTTCGTGCCGCCCCGGGCCGCGCGACTCATGGCCCTGGAGCTCGTGATGCTCGGCAGCGCACTGCACTTCCTCTTCGGCGGCTACCGCCAGGAGGCCCCGGAGGGCTTCAGCCACCACCGGGAAGCCGCCCTCCGCGCCATCCTGCCCGCCCTGCCGCTGATGATTCCGGGAGATTTCCTGCTGACGAACACGCTCCTCAAGGGCACGGCGCCCTGGCTGCGCTGGCTGCTTCATGGCTCCAGTGTCTACGGGGTGCTCTGGCTGGTCGGCTATTACGCCACTCTCAAGGCCCGCCCGCATCGGCTCCGCAACGGCCGACTGGAGCTGAACCTGGGGCTCCTGAAGTCGGTCACCCTGCCCGCGGGCCAGGTGCTCGCCGCCTCCCCCCTGCCCGCCTTCGACGATGACTGGGCCCGCCATGCCTACATGAAAGGCGTGGAGAAGCTGGTGGCCAAGGGCAATGCCATGCTCGAGCTGAAACTCTCTGTACCGGTCCAGGTGACAGGTCTCCTGGGTCCCGGCCGCCCCACGGACCGCCTCGCGGTCTCCGTGGACGATCCCTCGGCCTTCCTCGCCGCCCTGGGGCGACCGTGCGCCTGAGCCTGCCCATCGATCCCCTCCTGCCGGCCCTCGTGGACAGCCTGCGGTCCCGGCCAAACCTCGTGCTGCAGGCGGACCCGGGCGCTGGCAAGACCACCCGGGTGCCGCCGGCCCTGCTGGAGGCGGGGCTCCTGGGGACCGGAGAGTGCTGGATCCTGGAGCCCCGGCGGCTGGCTGCGCGGCTGGCCGCGACCCGCGTCGCCGAGGAGCTGGGTGAGCCCCTGGGCCAGCGGACAGGCTACGCTGTGCGCTTCGAGCAGAAGGTGTCCCGGGAGACGCGCCTGCGCTTCGTCACCGAGGGCCTGCTGCTGCGGCGGCTGCAGGGGGACCCGCAGCTGAAGGGCATCGCGGCCGTGGTGCTCGACGAGTTCCACGAGCGCCACCTCCACACGGACCTCGCCCTCACCCTGCTGCGACGCCTGCAGCGGACCCAGCGCTCCGACCTGCGGCTGGTGGTCATGTCCGCCACCCTGGACCCGGGCCCGGTGGCGACCTACCTGGATGCGGCGGTCCTGCAGAGTGAGGGTCGCAGCTTCCCCGTGGAGACCACCTTCCAGCCCAGGCCCGACGACCGGCCCGTGGAAATTCAGGTCGCCGAGGCCCTGGACCACCTCTACGGAGAGGGGCTGCGCGGCCACACCCTGGTCTTCCTGCCGGGCGCCGCAGAGATCCGCGCCTGCCTGAAGGGCTGCGAAGCGGTGGCCACGCGCCGGGGCCTGAGCCTACGCCCCCTGCACGGCGACCTCTCCCCGGACGCCCAGGCCCACGCCCTGGGCGCCAGCGACCAGCCGAAGGTCATCCTCAGCACCAACGTGGCCGAGAGCTCCGTCACCCTCGAAGGCATCGGCGCCGTGGTGGACTCGGGCCTGGGCCGCGAGGCCTCGCACTCACCCTGGTCCGGCCTGTCCGGGCTGCGCACCGTGCGCATCAGCCAGGCCCGCTGCATCCAGCGCACGGGCCGGGCGGGACGCACGGGACCAGGCCGCTGTCTCCGCCTCTACACCGAGGCCGACTACGCGGCCCGGCCCTCCTTCGACACCCCCGAGTTGCAGCGAGCGGACCTGGCCGAGCCGCTGCTCTCCCTGCACGGCATGGGTATCGGGGACCCCGCCGGTCTGGCCTGGTTCGAGGCGCCGCCCGAGACCTCCATGGGCGCCGCGGAGGCCCTGCTGGCGCGCCTGGGCGCCCTGGAGGACGGGGCGCTGACGTCCGTGGGCCGGCGCATGGCGGATCTGCCCCTGCACCCGCGCCTGACCCGGCTGGCCGTGGCGGGCGCCGACCTGGGCATCCCCCAGCTGGCCCTGCGCGCCGCTGCCCTGCTGGAGTCCGGCAGCCTCTCGGCCCGGCAGGGGCTGGACCGGGCCCCGGTGAAGACCGGCCATGGCGCCGACTCGGACCTGCTGCTGCGCCTGGACCAGTTCGAGGAGGCCGGGGCAGAGGGCTTCGGCGCCGGGGCCTGCCGGGCTGCGGGCCTGGATGTCGCCGCGGTCCAGCGGGCGCGACGGGCCGTGCAGTCCCTGGCCCGCCTGCTGCCCTCGCCCCCAGAGCCCGCCGATGCCGAGCTCCGGCTGCTCCAGGCCCTGCTCCGGGCCTACCCGGACCGGGTGGGCCAGCTCTCCGCCAACGGCACCTGCGCCTTCGCTGGCGGCGGGGGCGCGCGGCTGGACCCGGGCAGCCGGGTGCGTCGGCCCGGCCTGATCCTGGCCCTGGAGGCCGAGGCCATGAAGCAGGGCACCGGCGGCCAGACCCTGATCCGCCTGGCCTCCCGCTGCGAGGGGGACTGGCTGCTGGAGGCCTTCCCGGAGCGCCTTGAGGCCGTGGACGAGGTGCTCTTCAACCCCGGCGCGGCCCGGGTGGAGCGGCGCTCCGAGATCCGCTACGAGGGTTTGAGCATTGACGTTAGTCGTGCCCCCGCGGATCCTGCGGATCCGCGCGTGGCGGGCCTGCTGGCGGAGGCCCTGAAGGATCGGGCGCTGGATGAGGTGCCCGCCCGGTTCCTGGCCCGCCTCGCCTTCCTCCGGAAGCACCGGCCTGACCTGGCCCTGCCCGAGGACCTGCTGGGGTCCCTTCTGGCCGGCGCCTGCGCGGGACGGACCACCCTCCGGGAGGTCCAGGACGTGGACTGGCCCCAGGCCTTCCGCCAGGTATTCCCCTCGGAGACCCTCCGCCTGCTGGAGGCCTGGGCCCCGGAGACCATCCAACTGCCCAAGGGGCGCCCCACCAAGGTGCACTACGAGGACGATCCGCCCTGGATCGCCTCTCGGCTCCAGGAGTTCTGGGGGCTCAAGAAGACCCCGGCCGTGGCCGGGGGCGCGGTGCCCCTGGTGCTCCACCTGCTGGCGCCCAACATGCGGGCCCTGCAGGTGACCACAGACCTGGCGGGGTTCTGGCAGAGGGTCTACAAGGAGCTGCGGCCGGCCCTCTCCCGCCGCTACCCCAAGCACCACTGGCCTGAATAGGCGTCCCCCCTGCGCTACCCTGGGGGGGTGTTCACCTCCCGTCCCATCCGCCCCGAGGACGACGCGGCCGTGGCCGCCGTCATCCGCGCCGTCATGCCGGAGTTCGGCGCCGACGGCCCAGGCTTCGCGATCCACGATCCCGAGGTGGGCCACATGAGCGCGGCCTATGGGATCCCCGGCGCCGCCTACTTCGTGGTGACCGATGCCACCGGCCGGGTGGTGGGCGGGGCTGGCGTGGCCCCTCTGGCGGGCGGGGAGCCCGGGGTCTGCGAGCTGCGGAAGATGTATTTCCTGCCCGAAGCCCGGGGCCAGGGCGTGGGGGAAGCCCTGCTGCGCCACTGCCTGGCGGTGGCCGGAGCCCTGGGCCACCGGACCTGCTACCTGGAGACCCTGACGGGCATGGACCAGGCCATCCGACTCTACCGGAAGCTGGGGTTCCGGACCCTCTGCGCCCCCCTGGGCCACACGGGCCACGGCGGCTGTGACCAGTGGTTCGCCCGGGAGTTGCCATGATCGTCGGCCTTGGCACAGACATTTGTCCCCCCAGCCGCTGGCGCCACCTGGTCCAGCGCTTCGGGGCCGAGAAGGCGGCGGGGCGGATCCTCCATCCGGAGGAGCTGGCCTACCTTCTGGAGGGGAACCGGGAGCGGCTGCCCGAGCGCCTCGCGGGCCGCTGGGCCCTGCGGGAGGCCTTCGGAAAGGCCCTGGGCACGGGACTTGACGGCTGGTCCTGGAAGGAGCTGCGCTACGTGAACGGCCGCATCTGGGCGGTGGGAAGCCTGGCCCAACTGCTGGCAGAAAGGGAGATCTGCACGCTGCATGGGAGCATCTCCCATGACGGAGACCTGGCCCTGGCGGTGGTCATCCTCGAGCGATAACTCAAGGCCTGGGCGCTTGAGCCGATCCCGCAGGTAGGACGACTCGATGGACCCACTTCAGGCCAAGCAGCAGATGACCCTCGCCGAATTCCGGAGCCTCCGGGACTACATCTATGCCAAGTCGGGCATTTTCTTCAGTGAGTCCAAGCAGTACTTCCTCGAGAACCGCCTCAGCAAGCGCATCGGTGACCTGAAGCTGCGCAGCTACGCGGACTACCTGTCCCTGCTGCAGGGCAGCCAGGGCCCGGCGGAGCTCAAGCGCCTGTTCGTGGAGATCACCACCAACGAGACCAGCTTCTGGCGCAATCCACCCCAGATCGAGGCCTTCCAGAACATAGTCCTGCCGGACGCGGCCAAGCAGGCCCGGGAGCGGGGCCAGAGCCGCCTGCGGATCTGGTCCGCGGCCTGCTCCAGCGGCGAAGAGCCCTACACCCTGGCCATGATCTGCCAGGAGCTGAAGGACACGGTGCTGCGGGGCTTCACGGTGGAGATCCTGGGCACGGACATCAGCGAGAAGGTGCTGGCCCTGGCCCAGGACGGGGTCTACAACAGCTACACCCTGCGAAACCTCACCCCGGAGCAGCTGAGCCGCCATTTCACGGCCCTGGGCAAGGACCTGTACCAGGTCAAGCCCGAGCTGCAGCGCTTCACCACCCTCAAGAGCTTCAACCTCGTGGACTATGCCTCCTACCGGCAGCTCGGCACCTTCGACATCATCTTCTGCCGGAACGTGCTGATCTACTTCGACGAGGCCGTGAAGACCCGGGTCCTCCAGGAATTTCACAGCCAGCTTCATACCAAGGCCTATCTTCTGGTTGGACACAGCGAAAGCATCCATGCTTTTAACACTGGTTTCGAGCTGCTGCATTTCAGCAAGGCCATGGGTTACCGGAAGCGGACCTGAGCGGAGCGGATCATGCCCATCACCCCCCAAGAACTGATTGCGAACCTCGGCGACCTGCCTCCTCTTCCCCAGGTAGCCTCCCAGGTGCTGCGTGTGTCTGCCGACCCGGATGCCACCGCCGAGGATCTCCGCAAGGTCATCTCCACGGACCAGGCCCTCACCAGTCAGATCCTGAAGATCTCCAACTCGGCCATGTTCGGCATGGTGCGGGAAGTCACCACGCTGACCCAGGCGATCATGACCCTCGGCTTCAGCACCATCAAGAGCGTGGTCATCGCCAGCTCCGCCAAGAACCTCTACCACCGGGGCTCGGTGGGCCTGCAGGAGCGGCTGATCTGGGAGCACGCGCTGATCGCGGCCATCGCCAGCCGGGCCTTCGCCAAGAGCCTCCGCTTCCCCCGCGTGGAGGAGGCCTTCATCGGCGGCCTGCTGCACGACATCGGGAAGTCCGTCCTGGGAGTGAAGTTCCCCGAGCGCTACGGAGCCCTGCTGCGCACGGTCTACAACGAGGGCGGCGTCTGCCTGAATCTGGAGCTGGATACCTTCGGCTTCGACCACGCCATGGTGGGCGAGGCCCTGGTGGGCAAGTGGAACCTGGCCTCGAGTCTGCAGTCGGCGGTGCGCTGGCACCACGATCCCATCCACGCCGCCCAGGACCACCAGGAGCTGGCGGCCATCGTGGCCCTCGCGAACCAGATGGCCCTGGAGGAGAAGGTCGGCATCGGCGACCCCCAGCACCTTGAAGGCGCTTCCACGCAGGCCATGGAGATCCTCCGGGTCGGCCCCGAGGCCCTGGCCGGCATCAAGGAGGGCATCCGGGCCGCCATCGAGCAGGACAAGACGATGATCGCGGAGTTCTAGATGATCACCCGGGAGCAGTTCATCTCGCGCCTGAAGGCCAAGTCCCTTCCGAGCCTGCCCTTGACGGTGGTGGCTCTGGGCGAGGCCGTTCAGGACGAGCGCTGCACCGTGGACCGCATCCTCGGCATCCTCTCGAAGGATCCCTCGCTCTCCGCCACCCTGCTGCGCCTTGCTAACTCTGCCCTCTACGCCGGGACCGGCTCCATCCAGGACCTGCGCAGCGCCGTGCTGCGCCTCGGCTTCGATGCCGTGGCCAACCTCGGCACCGGCGCCGCGGTGGTGCGCACCCTGAAGGGCGGCACCCACCTCAACGCTGTGAAGCTGTGGCAGCACAGCGTGGCCGTGGGCCTCACCGGGAAGGGCATCTGCATCCTGGCCAAGCGGCACGGCCAGGCGGAGACCGCCTTCCTGACCGGCCTGCTCCACGACATCGGCAAGATCGCGCTGGACACCTGCTATCCCGAGGCCTACGCCACAGTGCTCCAGCAGGTCGAAGCGGGTGCCCTCTTCCTCGACGCCGAGCGGGCGGTGCTGGGCCTGGATCACGCCGAGGCCGGAGCCCTCCTCGCCGCCGAGTGGTCCTTCCCCCAGACCATCGTGGAGGTGATCCGCGACCACCACGAACCCCAGCCCGGCGACTTCCTCCCCAACCTCATCCACCTCTCGGACCTGCTGGTGCGGACCCGCATTCCCATGGGTCCCGCGGACGAGCGCCTGCTGGTGTCCCTGGACGATCTGCCGGCCTTCAAGGCCGTCATGGCCGGCGCCCTCCAAAAGGATCTGGATGTGGAGCGTCTCACCTTCTCCATCGACGACGAGCTGGACCATGCCATGGCCTTCGTCGAGCTGGCTTTCCAGGCCTAGAGGAGTCCCATGACGATCCGGATCCTGGTGGTTGATGACAGCCCCTTCATGAGAAAGACCCTCCAGAAGATGCTGGAGGAGGCGCCGGACCTCCGCGTGGTCGCGACGGCGCGGGACGGCATCGATGCCCTCGAGAAGATCCAGGAGCACAAGCCCGACATCGTCACCCTCGACATCGAGATGCCCCGCATGGACGGCCTCTCCTGCCTGAAGAAGATCATGGCGGACCATCCCATGCCGGTGCTGATGGTCTCGAGCCTCACCCAGGAAGGCGCCCGGACCACCCTGGAGGCCCTCTCCATCGGCGCCCTGGACTTCATTCCCAAAGAGAACAGCTACGCGAGCATGAGCATCCTGCAGATCCAGCACGACCTGCAGGAGAAGGTGCGCCGCCTCGCTTCCTCTCCCCGGTTCCACCGGGCGCCCCCTCCACCGGGCGCGGCGAGCCCAGCCCCTGCCATGCCCACTCCGGCGGCCCTGCTGCACCGACCCGTGGCCTTGCCGAAGGCGCCGGTCCCCGCCGGCACCAGCCTCGCCTCCTCACCCCAGGCCGAGCTGCTCGTCATCGGCAGCTCCACCGGCGGCCCCAAGGCCCTCCAGGATATCCTGCCCCTGCTGCCGGCCAACCTGCCGGTACCCTGCCTCATTGTCCAGCACATGCCCAGCACCTTCACCAAGCCCTTCGCGGACCGCCTGGATGGCCTCTGCCAGGTCCACGTGAAGGAGGCCGAGCAAGGTGAGCCCCTGAAGGCTGGCACCGTCTACATCGCGCCGGGCGGCATCCACCTGACCTACGGCCCCCGCGGAGCCAAGGGCTGCATCGAGCTCAACCCGGAACCCCTCGCCTCCCTGCACCGCCCCAGCGTCGATGTCCTCTTCCTCAGCGTGGCGGAGCTGTTCCGGGGGCAGGTGCTGGCCGGGATCCTCACCGGCATGGGCGCGGATGGGGCCAAGGGCATGGAGCAGCTGAAGCTCCGGGGCGCCTACACCTTTGCCGAGTCGGAGGAGTCCTGCGTGGTCTACGGCATGCCTCGCGCCGCCGCGGAGCGGGGCTGCGTCGATGTGGTGGCCCCCCTGAGCGAGATCCCGGGGCAGCTCCGTCGGCACTTCAGGATCTAGGCGGGAGCTGGGACCAGCGGATGAGGCGACATTGATCGAGAACCTGGCACTGACGCCTGCACTGCTGGGATCCCTGAGGATCCCGGCAGCAGCGGCGTCGACCCCGGCCCTCACTGCAGCCCTTGGTGGCCAGACCCTCGAGGCCACCCTGGAGGCCCTCCTGCCCGAGGGAATGCTGCTCCGCCTGGCTGATGGCGAGCTGCTGAAGGCTCAGGGAGACCTGCCCTTCCCTACGGGCAGCACCCTCACGCTGAAGACGCTGCCCCTGCCGGAAGGCGCCGGCATCCGCCTGCAGGTGGTCCGCGCCACACCACCTCCTCCTCCCGCGGTACTGGCGCCACTGGTCTTTGGGGAGGCTGCCCAACTGCTGGCTCGGACTCAGGCCGGGAGCGACCAGACCCCCCTCGCAGCCCTCCTCCGCAGCCTCCTCCAGGCGGGCTCGGCCATCGCCGAGCAGCCCAAGAGCTGGTTCACCTGGATGAGGGAGGCCATGAAGACTCTGGCCGACCCCTCCGCCTCCCCCGCCGAGGCCCCCTTCCACCAGCTCCAGGCCAAGGAGGGCACCGGCTGGTTCGAGATTCCCCTGCCCTGGGCCGCGGGGGTCGAGCCCCTGCGGATCTGGATCGAGGATGAGCGGGACGCTGCGGGAGATGGCGCGGCGCCCACCCACCGGGTGTTCCTGAGTGTCCCTTTCAGCGCCCTGGGCGAGGTGCGCATGGGGCTGGAGCAGCGCAGCTCCGGCCTGCGGGTGCGGCTGTGGTTGACGGATCCCAGCCAGGTCGCCGCCCTGCGTCCCGAGCTCGAGGCGGAGCTGAAGACCCTCGGGCGGCCCGTGGACCTCCAGGTGCTAACCCTGCCCCCGGGGTTGCCCGACCTCCGCGCCATGGCGGGAGCCTCCCCGCTCCAGGCCCTGGGCTAGCCGTGAGCGATCTCGTCCTTCCCGAGGACAGCCCCAACCAGCGGCTGGAGCAGCTCATGGCCTGCACGGGGGCCATTCCCTGGTCCATGGACCCTGAGAACGGCACCTGTGTCTACCTCGGTGGTTCCGAGGAGCCGCTCTTTGGCTGGCCCCAGGAGAGCTGGCGCGCCCTCCCCTTCTGGGGCGCCGTGATCCACCCCGAGGACCAGGCCGCCTTTCGCGGCTTCCTCCTGGGCCTGGGCCCCGCGCATGGCAGCCCCCAGTGCGAGTTCCGGCTCCAGACCCCTGAGGGGGGCGCCCACTGGGTGCGGGCCGCCGGAGGGCTGGAGGCCCGCACCCCGGAGAGCCGGGTCATGGGCTTCCTCTTCGACATCCACGCCCAGAAAGTGGCCGACCAGAACGTCCTGGAGGCCTCCCTGCGGCAGAAGGACCTGCTCCTCCGAGAGATCCACCACCGGGTGAAGAACAACCTCCAGGTGGTCTCCAGCCTGCTGCGACTGCAGGCCTCGACCAACCAGGACCCCGCCCTGCAGCGGGCCCTGCAGGAGGCCCAGGAACGCATCCAGGCCATTGCCCTCATCCACCAGAAGCTAAAGCACGCCCCTGACTTCTCTCAGCTGGACCTGCCGGGCTATGTGCGGACCCTGTCCGAGCGGCTGGTGCGGACCTATGCGAGCGTCCCGGCCCTCATCGACCTGCAGGTGCGGGTGGCGGAGGTGGAGATCGGCCCCGATGCCCCGATGCCCCTGGGCCTGATCCTCAATGAGCTTGTGGCCAACGCCCTCCAGCACGCCTTCCCCCCGGGCGAGGGGGGCAGCCTCGACATCGAGATCGGCCAGGATGCCAGGGGCTGGGTCACCCTCCGGGTGGCCGACTCAGGGCAGGGGCTTCCGGCCACCGTGGAGCTGGACCGGGGCGGTCTGGGATTCCAGTTGGTCAAAGCCCTGACCGATCAGTTGTCCGGGGTCCTGGAGCTGGAACGGCGCCGGGGAGCCTCCTTCCTCCTGAGTTTTCCCCCCGCCCGACGGCAGCCATGACCCCCTCCCGCATCCTCATCGTCGAAGACGAGGCCATCGTGGCGATGGACCTAAAGCTGCATCTCCAGGAGCTGGGCTACGGTGCGGTGGATCTGGCCTCCACGGGCGAGGAGGCATTGGAAGCCGCCGCCCGGCTGACCCCGGACCTTGTGCTCATGGACATCTCCCTGGGCTCGGGCATGGACGGGATCGATGCGGCCCGTCACCTCCAGAACCTGGGCATTCCGGTGGTCTTCCTCACGGCCTTCGCCGACGAGCAGACCCTGGCCCGGGCCAAGGAGAGTGGCCCCTACGGCTACCTCCTGAAGCCCTTTGACGAGCGGACCCTCCACTCCACCGTGGAGATGGCCTTCTACCGGCACCGCATGGAGCAGGAGCTCAAGGCCAGCGAGTCCAGGCTGCGGGCCATCATCGAGCACGCGCTCGACCTTGTGGTGATCCTCGACCGCTCGGGTCAGGTGGTCTACAGCAGTCCTGCCGCCGGGAGGGTCCTGGGGTATCAGGCCGGCGAGCGGCTGGGCACCTCGGCGGTCGACCTGATCCATCCCGGAGACCGGGCGCTCTTCCAGAAGGCCTTCCTGGAGCTGAGCCGGACCCCCGGCAGCTCCAAGACCCTTGAGATCCGGGTGCTCCACAAGGACGGCAGCCCCCGGCTCATGGAGGCCATCTCGCACAACGCCCTGGACGTTCCGGGCGTCCACGGCATCGTGGTGAACGCCCGCGACGTGACCGAGCGGCGCCAGGCCGAGCAGGACCGGCAGGACATGGAGTCCAAGGTCCAGCAGGCCCAGAAGCTGGAGAGCCTCGGGGTGCTGGCGGGCGGCATCGCCCATGACTTCAACAACCTGCTCATGGGCATCATGGGTCATGCGGGTCTGGCCCTGATGGATCCGGACCTTCAGCCCGCCATGCAGCGCCGCCTCAACCAGATCGAGATGGCCGCCACCCGTGCGGCGGAGCTTACCAACCAGCTGCTGGCCTATTCCGGGCGCGGCAAGTTCCATGTGGAGCCGCTCTCCCTCTCCCGCCTGGTGGACGAGATGGAGAGTCTGCTGGAGACCGTGACCTCCAAGAAGGCGGTGTTGGACCACCAGTTCGCCCCGGACCTGCCCCTGATCGATGGCGATGCCACCCAGATCCGGCAGGTCATCATGAACCTCATCACCAACGCCTCCGATGCCCTCGAGGATCGCGTCGGGAGGATCACCATCTCCACTGGCACCGTGGAGACCGGCACCCTCACCCACTGCCTCGCGGGCACCCCGCCAGACGGCACCTCGGTCTATCTCGAAGTGGCCGACACCGGCTCCGGCATGGAGGCGGACACCCTCCAGCGCATCTTCGATCCCTTCTTCACCACCAAGTTCACCGGCCGGGGGCTCGGCCTCGCCGCGGTGCTCGGTATCATGCGCGGCCACCATGGCGCCGTGCAGGTCCTCAGCTGCCCCGGCGAGGGGACCTCGTTCCGCCTGCTCTTCCCCTGCTCAGATGAGGTCAGCACGGTGGAGCCCTGGGAACACCGGCCGCTGGACTCCTACTTCAGCCACGGGGACATCCTGGTGGTGGATGACGAGGAGGCCGTTCGAAGCGTGGCCTCCCTGACTCTGGAAGGCTGCGGCTTCCGGGTGCAGACCGCCGTGAACGGGCGAGAAGGCCTCCAGACCTACCGGGAGCACGCCGAGCGGGTCCGGGCCGTGGTCCTGGACCTCACCATGCCCGTGCTGGGCGGGGACGAGGTGCTGGCGGAGCTGAGGAACGGCGCCGGTCCAGGCGCCACGGTCCCCGTGCTGCTGTCCAGCGGCTACAGCAGCAGCGACATCGCGGGGAACCTGCAGCGCTACGGCCCGATCCAGTTCCTCCAGAAGCCCTACAGCCCCCTGGACTTGATCCAGAAGATCCGGGCTTGTCTCGGCGAGTGATCAGCCCTTCCGCAGCTGCCTCATGAGCCTCGGCAGCCGGTTCAGGGCCGCCTGGGCCTCGGCCCACTCCCGGTGGGGACGGGCCGGGAAGCCCGTGACGAAGCTGCCCTCGGGCAGGCTCTTGGCCACCACGCTGTTGCCGCCCACCACGCTGCGCGCGCCGATCTCGATGTGGCCCACGACCCCGACCTTGCCCGCCAAGGTCACGTACTCGCCCAGCTTCGTGGAGCCGCTGATGCCCGACTGGGCGACCAGCAGGCAGTGGCTCCCCACCTGGACGTTGTGGGCCACCTGCACCTGGTTGTCGATCTTGGTGCCGGTGCCGATCCGGGTGGGGCCCAGCACGCCGCGGTCGATGCAGACACAGGCGCCGATCTCCACCTCGTCACCCACTTCCACCCAGCCCACCTGGGGAATCTTGGCGTGGCGCCCCTCCACGAGGACGTAGCCGAAGCCATCGCTGCCCAGCACGGAGTTGGCGTGGATGACCACCCGCCGACCCAGGCGGGTCTGGCGGTAGAGGACCACGCCCGGGAAGAGCTCACAGCCCTCCCCCAGCTCGCAGTCGTCCCCGACATGGACCCCAGGATGCAGCACGCAGCCTGCGGCCACCACCGACCGGGCGCCCACACTGGCGCCTGGCGCGATCACGCAGTCGGCGCTGAGCACCGCCGAGGCATGCACCGGCGTGGTGCTCCGCTCGGGCGCCGGTTCGGGATGCAGCCAGCCGATGGCCTGGGCGAAGCACCAGTAGGGGTGCGGGACCCTCAGGACTGGCCGGTCACCCAGGTCCGCCGTGGCATCCACCAGGATCAGGCCAGCCGGACTCTCCTTGGCCTTGGCAGCATACCGGGGGTTGGCAAGGAAGGAGATGGAGCGTTCTCCAGCCTCTTCCAGCGGCTTCACTTCGGAAATGGGGCGATCCAGGGGACAATGGTCCAGGGTGCCACCCAAACGTTCGGCCAGATCCTGCGCGGTCAGGGTCATCGGGGTCCGGGACATGGGTGCTCCTCAGCAGTCTTCAGTCTTCAGGGTACGGCCTCCAGTTTCCAGTCTTCCCATCATTTGACCTTCCGAGTCCCCCGCATGCACCCTGTCCTCCTTGAGTTCGGTTCCTTCCCCCTGGGTACCTACGGCCTGCTGCTGGCCATCGCCTTCTTCGCGGGGACCGCCCTGGCCAAGCGCCAGGGAGCGCTGGACGGGCTATCGCCCTCTGCCATCACCGACCTGGCCATCGCCATGCTGATCTCGGCCCTCCTGGGCTCGAAGCTGCTCATGATCGCGGTAGACCTCATCGGCGGCGCCCCCCTGAGGGAAGTCTTCTCGCTCGGCACCCTGCGGGCCGGGGGAGCCATCCACGGGGGCATCATCGCCGCCACGGCGGTGTTCTTCTGGAAGCTCCGCAAGGGCCAGGGCCTGCCCCTCCGCCTTACCGGCGACGCCCTGGTACCCGGCGTGGCCCTGGGCCAGGCCATCGGCCGCCTGGGCTGTTTTTCCGCCGGCTGCTGCTACGGCACCGAGTCCCACCTCCCTTGGGCCAGCACCTTCACGGATCCCCTCGCCCGCGCCTTCAGCGGCACGCCCCTGGGCATCCCGCTGCATCCAGTCCAGATCTACAACTGCGTGGCTAACCTCCTGGTCATGGCCATCCTCCTGCTGGCCCGCCCCAAGCGGAGCTTCCGGGGTCAAATTTTTGCCCTCTACTTCGTGGTCGAGGGTATCGGCCGCGTCATCACCGAGACCTGGCGGGGTGACGTGGATCGCGGCACGGGCTGGCTGGGCTGGACCTGGCTCAGCACCGGCCGTCTCACAGGTCTCGCCTTCGCCCTGCTGGGCCTGGGCCTCTGGGTGGCGTGGAGCCGCACAAGGGAAACCCGATGATGCAGTTCTGCGCCGAGGCTGGCGCCCCCCGTCTGGACCGCTACCTCGCTGACCTCCACCCGGAGGTGCCCCGGGCCCGCTGGGATGCCCACGTTCGCACCGGCCTGGTGAAGGTGAACGGCCAGCCCGTGACCAAGGGTGGCGTCCGGCTGCGTCCCGGCGACGTGGTGGAGACGGACCTGCCCGTAATCACCGTGGCTGCGGCCCACCTGGAGGCGGAGGACATCGACCTGCCGACGCTCTATGAGGACGGGCTGCTGTGGATCGTGGACAAGCCCGCCGGCATGGTGGTGCATCCGGGCCCTGGCCATGCCGGCGGCACCATCGTCAACGCCCTGCTCCACCGCCTGAAGACTCCGGTGGAAGTGGATGTCCTCGCCGAACCCTCCGAGGATGCCGAAGAGCTCTCCTCGGGCTGGCCGGGCCTGGTCCACCGCCTGGACCGCTACACCACCGGCTGCCTCTGCCTCGCCAAGACCCTCGACGCCCAGCGGGCCATCCAGGACCAGTTCAAGGCCCGGACCGTGGAGAAGCGCTACCTGGCCATCGTGCGGCACTCCCCGCGCCTGCCCCAGCTGGGCAGCCTGCTCATCGACCAGCCCATCGCCCGCCACAAGCACGACCGCCTCCGCATGGTGGTGGCCGCAGGCGGCCGCCCGGCCCAGACCCGGATCCGGGTGCTGGCCCGCACCTCCAGCATCGCCCTGGTGGAGTGCGAGCTGCTCACGGGCCGCACCCACCAGATCCGGGTGCACCTTGCGCACCTTCGGGCGCCCATCATGGGGGACACCCTCTATGGCGGCCCCGGCCGCTGGCAGGACATCGACAGCCAGCCCCTACTGCTGCCCCATCCGGCCCTCCACGCCTGGAAGCTCTCCGTGGACCACCCCGGCTCCGGGGAGCGCATCAACGCTATCGCGCCCCTGCCTGAGGCTTTCCGGGCCCTGGCCGCGTCCTTGGGCTTGCCCGAGGCCTGAGCTGGATGCATCATCCCACCGGCGGATCCGCTACGGCGGGGACGTCTGCTCCCTGAGGATGGCCACCCATGCTCGCCAACCTGACCCCACCGATCACCCTGGACTCACTGCTGAAGGACTACCCCTGGCTGCCGGGGGTGTTCTTTGCGGTGCTCTGCCTGCTGGTCCTGCTGCTGGTGTCCCTGCCCCGCCTCTCTGCCTGGCGCCGGGGGAAGGGCCGCCCCGTGCTGACCCCCCTCCAGCTGGAGGAGATGCTCACAGGTTCCAGCGCACTGGTCGTGGACCTGCGGAATGCTCAGGACTTCGCCAGCGGGCACATCCGGGGCTGCCTGCACGTCCCCTTCTCCGACTTCCCGGCCCGGTTCGCGCAGCCTGATCCCAAAGCCAAACGGGCCATGGTCCTGGTCGATGAGACGGACCTGCTTTCCCATCAGGCTCTGGACCTGCTGACAGCACGGGGCTTTACCTGGATCTATGTGCTGAAGGGCGGCATGGACGCCTGGCGCAGCGGCAATCGGCCCCTCAGCCGGTAGCTATTTCCCGGGTTCACCGAGCAGCGCCGCCGTGGGGGCGCTCTGGAACTCGAGGTGGGTGATCCACCAGCGCTTGCCGTCCCAGCCGCACTGGAGCGCGTTCACGCCCGTATACATGGCCGGGCCGTCGGCGGTCAGGCGGATCTCGTAGGGAGACCAGACCTGGGCGATCCCCTCCTGCTTCTGCACGGTGACGCTGGTGCCCTTCTCGAAAAAGCCCTTCTCCCACTGGGGGATGGCGAAGCTGAGGAAGGCCTCCAGCTCGAGAGGGCGCAGGAAGGCTCCCTTCTCTGGATGGCGGGCGGCCACCATGATCCGGGCCTGCAGGTGGAAGAGGCTGCGGATCTTCTCGCTGTCCCTCTTCTGGTCCTTGGGTCCGGAGATGAACGCGTAGAGCGAGGCTGTGAGCGCCTCGGGAGTGCCAGCTTCGGCAGCACTGAGGTCGGCGCGGACCACTTCCTTGAGGGGGTTCGAGCTGGCCTTGCCGCTGGGGGCTGGCGTCGGCGCAGGCAGCGGGAGGGGCGCCGGGGGCGGCCCCTGGGCGGCCAGGGTGAAGGCGGAGAGGCAGAGCCAGGCACGGAACATAGAACCCCCGAAGTAGGACAATGTCACGCCTCCGGCTCTTCCGGAAGCCCCCAGCGGTCCCAGAGCAGGAGCAGCAGGAGTCCCGGGACCGCGGCGGCGGCGCAGACCGGGAAGTAGAGCTTCCAGCCGTAGGTGTCGGCCATGAACCCCGTGAGCCCTGCGAAGAGGCTGCGCGGGAGGGCCATCAAGGCGCTGAAGAGGGCGTATTGGGTGCCGGTGTAGGAGCGGTTGCAGCTGCCCATCAGCAGCGCGGCGAAGGCGCTCCCGCCCATGCCGAAGGCCAGGTTCTCCAGCGTGTTGGCCGCCACCAGGAGCGGCAGGTGGCGTCCCAGCAGGGAGATGACCCAGAAGCCCAGGATGCTGCCGGCCTGCAGGAACCCGCACAGCCAGAGGGCCCGGCGGAGGCTCATGCGGGTGAGCATCCAGCCCCCCAGGAGCCCACCGCCGATGATGGCCAGCATGGCCGTGGTCTTCTGCACGGTGCCGACCTGCATCTTGGAGAAGCCCATGCCCCGGAGCAGGAAGGGCATCGTCATGGACTCCGCGAGCCAGTCCCCCAGCTTGTAGAACACGGCAAAGCCCAGCAGGTAGGCGATCCCCTTCCGTCGGAGCAGATCCTTCAGGGGACCCGTGATGGCCTCTTGAAGGGTCTTCGGGGCGGACGCGATGGTATCGGTGTTCACCGCCAGCCAGGTGCCGAGGGTGCCCAGCAGGGTGAGGGCAGCCATGGCCAGGTAGGTGGCGCGCCAGCCCAGCGCCTGCGCCAGGATCAGGGCCAACCCGCCGCTCACCAGCATGGCCACGCGGTAGGCGGCGATGTGGATGCTGTTCCCGAGGCCAAGCTGCTTCTGGTCCAGGGCCTCCGCCCGCCAGGCATCCACGGCGACGTCAAAGGTGGCGCTGGTGAAGGCCACGGCCAGGGCCAGGATGACCACCCGCGAAAGGTCCAGGTGCGGCTGCGCGAAGCCCAGCAGGACGAGGGCCACGGCCATGCCCAGCTGCATGAGCGCCATCCAGCCCCGACGGCGGCCCAGCCCCGGCAGCGCATAGCGGTCCAGCAGCGGCGCCCAGAAGACCTTCAGGCTATATGGCAGGGTCACGAAGCTGAAGAGGCCGATGGTGCCGAGGCTGAGGCCCTCGTCCGTCATCCAGGCCTTCAGGGTCGAGCCAGTCAGGTAGAGGGGCAGCCCGGAAGCGAATCCGAGCAGGAGGAGGACCAACAGGCGACGGCGCGGCATCCCTGATGGTAGCGGCAGGTCCGCAGCGTGGTTGTCCAGATGCTGGCGGTCGGCACAAGAGAAAGCCCGGCTGCGCCGAGTTTTCTCTCAGGAAAGGATGAGGAGATGGAGGCGCACAGCTAGGCGGGGCGTCGAACCCCCGGGAAATACAAGCAAGAGCCCGGGGGTGTGCGCGAAGCGCAGAACCCCCGGACTACATTAATCCGCGAGGGTGCTGAGGTCGCCCGGATCCTGGCCCAGAGCCTGCGCCTTGAGGGCTCTGCGGAGGATCTTGCCGGAGCGGGTCTTCGGCAGGCTGGCGCAGATCTCGATCTCGCTCGGCATGGCGATGCCGCCCAGATCCTCGCGGACGTGATCCTTGAGGCTGGCGATGAGGCCGGGGCCCGTGGAGACACCCGCCCTGACCACCACGAAGGCCATGATCCGCTCGCCCTTGATGGGATCGGGCAGACCGACCACGGCGCTCTCGGCCACCGCAGGGTGGCGGATGAGCGAGCCCTCCACATCGGCGGTGCCGATGCGGTGTCCGGCCACGTTCAGCACATCGTCCGAGCGGCCCAGCACGGCGAAGTAGCCATCAGCATCCCTCACCGCCACATCACCCACCGTGTAGAAGCCGGGGATCTCCTTCCAGTACTCCTCGTAGCGCTTGTGGTCGTTCCACACGGTCCGCAGCATGTAGGGCAGCGGGAACTTGATGACCAGCAGGCCGCCCTGGCCGTTGGGCACCGCGCTGCCGTCGTGGTTCACCACCGCCATCTGGGCGCCGGGCATGGGCTTGCCGGCCTTGCCCGGGCGGGCTTCGAAGGTCGGCATGGTCCCGATCACCGGGCCCGCGATCTCCGTCTGCCACCAGTTGTCCACCACCTGCCCGTTGCCCTGCCCGACGAGATGCTGCTGGGCCCAGCGGTGGGCCTCGGGATTCAGGGGTTCCCCGGCACAGGCCATGAGCCGCAGCTTGGTCAGGTCGTACTTGCCCGGGGCCTCGGCGCCGTGGCTCATCCACATGCGCACGGCCGTGGGGGCGGTGAACATGACGTTGACACCGAACCGCTCGCAGATCTCCCAGGTGACCTCAGGGCTCGGGTAGTCCGGCGCGCCCTCGCGGCAGAGCACCGTGGCGCCGATGCTGAGCGGGCCGTAGACGATGAAGCTGTGGCCCACCACCCAGCCGATGTCGGAGGTGCTCCAGTAGATGTCGCGCTCCTGGATCTGGTAGAAGGCCTTGCTCAGATAGTTCACGCCCACCAGGTAGCCGCCGGTGGTGTGAACCACACCCTTGGGCTTGCCGGTGGTGCCGCTGGTGTAGAGGATGAACAGCGGGTGCTCGGCGTCCACCATCTCAGGATCGCAGTGGATCTCGCGCCCCCGCTGGATGTCGTAGAAGTCCTTCTCGCGCTCGCTGGCAAAAGTGACCGGATCGTCTCCGGGGCGGGAGCCGCGGCGGTGGACGATCACGTGATCCACCGAGGTCAGGTCGCGCACGGCCTCGTCCACGATGGGCTTGAGGGCGATGGACTTCCCGCGGCGGTAGGTGAAGTCGGAGCAGACCACCACCTTGGCTCCCGCGTCCTCAATGCGGGTGCGCAGGGCCAGGGCGCCCATGCCCGCGTAGACCACGCTGTGGATGGCACCGATGCGGGCGCAGGCCAGCATCGAGATGATGCCCTCGGGCGTGAGGGGCATGTAGAGAATCACGCGATCACCCTTCTTCACGCCCAGGCGCTTGAGGGTGTTGGCGAAGCGGTTCATCTCGCGGTAGAGGCGGTTGTAGGTGTACGAGCGCTCGTCGCCATCCTCGCCCACCCACAGCAGGGCGGCCTTGTTGCGGCGATCGCTGTGCACGTGGCGGTCGATGCAGTTGACGGTGGCGTTCAGCTTCCCGCCGATGAACCAGGCGTGGTTGGGGGCGTTGAACTGGAGGACCTCCGTCCAGGGCTCGGCCCAGTCCAGGGCTCGGGCCTTCTCGGCCCAGAAGGAGGCTGGATCTTCCTGAGCCAGGGCGCACTCCACCTCGTAGTTGATGGCCGCCTGCTTGGCCAGCCAGCCCCGCATGGGAATGGGCGCCTCACCTTTCTGCAGCGCATCGATGGTGGCTTTTTGGGTAAGGCTGATTTCCACGTCGCTCATGAAGGGCTCCGGAAGGGGGTGGAATGGATAAATGGGGGATGTTAGGAGGGAAGGTAGCATGGGAAGCGGCCCAGATCAGCCAAAATTCCGGTCACATCACCCCCCCCTCGTCTCTATCAGAAAGCCCCTATGTCCACCATTTACGACTTACCCATCAGCTATGACCTCCATCCGAGCGTGGCCCATGTGCAGGCCATCCTGGCGAACCTCAAGGCCAGGACCGGACTCGATCTGGAAGCGTGGGTGGCTCGCGTGAAGGCAGAGGGCCCCGACGAAGAAAAGGCCCGCCGGGCCTGGTTCAAGGCCCAGGGCCTCGGGGGCAACCAGGCGTGGTTCCTTGCGGAGCGCAGCATGGGCGCCTCGGCCCATGCCTTCGATGACACGCCCGAGGGCTACCTCGCGGCGGCGCCCGGCTACGTCAGCCAGCAGTATTCGGGCAGGAAGGCTGTCTTTGCCCCGCTGTATGGGCAGCTCATCAGCCTTGTCCGCACCCTGGGTCCCGACGTCAGGATCTGTCCCTGCCAGACCATGGTTCCCTTCTACCGGCAGCACGTCTTTGCGGAGGTGAAGCCCTTCGCCTCCCGACTGGACCTGGGCCTCGCCCTGGGTGATCCCTTCGCCGTGGCCGATGCCGGCGGCTGCCTCCGCGAGACCGGCGGCTTCGCCCGGAAGGACCGGCTCACCCACAAGCTCGAAGTGCAAACCGCAGGCGACCTGGAGGACGCCCTGGCCTGGCTGCGGCGCGCCTACGACCGGGACCGCTCTGCCTAGGGCTGAGGCACGGCGGCCTGCACCCGGTGAATCGTCAGGACCCTCTCAAGATCCCCCGGGGCCAGGCCCACGAGAAAGCCCCGGCTGCCCCCGTTGAGGTAGATCCCCTCCAGCTCGAAGATCGTGGCTTCCGCATACACGGGCAGGACCTTCCTCGTGCCCAGCGGGCTGGTGCCGCCCACCAGGTAGCCGCTGTGCCGGTTGGCCACCTCGGGCTTGCAGGGATGGATGGCCTTCGCACCGACCTGACGGGCCAGCTCGCGCGTGCTCACCTCGCGGTCGCCATGCATCAGGATGATCAGGGGCGCGCCCTTCTCGTCCTCCATGACGAGGGTCTTGATCACGGCATGCTCTGCCACCCCCAGCTCCCGGGCGCTGACGGCGGTCCCGCCGTGCTCCTCATAGCGGTAAAGGTGCTCCGTGTAGGTCACCCCGGCCTGTCGGAGCAGGCGCGTGGCGTTGGTGGAGGGGGCCTTGGACATGCCCCATGATTCCACATCCCGCGCAGCGGCCGGAAGGTTCAGCTGGTGGCCCCGGTGTCGGGCTGGGCCTGCCCGGGCTCCGGTACCGCCAGGCGCCGAAAGGCGGAAGCCTTGATGGCCGCGAAGAGGGTGCCTCCGGGGACAATTTCAAGGTCCCGGGCCGCGGCAGGGACGATCTCGGCGATGAGCCGGCCCTGCCCCATGGCCAGCTCGACGCCGGTCCGGCTGCCGCTCTCAAAGAGGGAGACGACGGTGCACTTCAGCAGGTTGCGCGCACTGATGGCCTCCGGATGCCGCTTGAAGAGGATGATGTCTTTCGAGGAGAGCTCGAAGAGCCCGCCAGAGGCCTCCTGCTCTCCCCTCGGCAGCACCAGCTCGCCACCCTCCCAGCAGTACACCGAGGCCCCGCCCTCGTGCCGCATGTCCGTCAGGCGGAGGAGGTTGATGTAGCCCACCGGACTCAGGCCCATGCGCTCGCGGGCCAGATTTTCCGTGCTCGTCTGCGCGGCCACCCGGCCCGCGGCCAGGGCGATCACCTGCTCGGTCATGAGGCGCATCTCCAGCATGGAGTGCGAGATGAACAGGAAAGGGATGCGGAACTCCCGGCACACGGCCTTCAGGTGGCCGATGATCTGGAACCGCAGGTGGTCGTCCAGGGCCGAGAGCGGCTCATCCAGCAGCAGCAGGCGGGGGTTCGAGAGCACGGCCCGCCCAATGGCCACCCGCTGCTTCTCACCCCCGGAGAGGTTGTCCACGCCCCGGTCGAGCAACGGCTCGAGCTGCAGCACCCGGACCAGGCTGTCCAGCTCGATGCGCCGATGCTCCGGGGCGCAGCGCTTGAGGCCATAGAGCAGGTTCCCCCGAACGCTGAGGTGGGGGAACAGGTTGGGGCGCTGGAAGACGATGCCGATGCGGCGGCGATCGGGAAGCACGTCGGTTCCCCGGGCGCCGTCGAAGAGCGGCTCGCCGTCCAGGCTGATGTGGCCCTGGTCCGGCGTCAGCAGTCCGGAGAGCAGGCTGACCAGGGTGGACTTCCCGCTGCCCGATGGCCCGAAGATGCCGCACTCGTCCCCCTGGATCGACAGGTCCACGTCCAGCGCGAAGGCGCCGAACTGCTTGCGGGCCCGGAGCCGAAGGTCCATGTCAGCCCCACTTCGCCATGCAGCGGCTCAGGTGTTCATGGGCGAGGAGCACCCCCACCGACAGGACCACGGACACGGCGCAGAGGCCCAGGGCCATGCGGTCGCCGCCCGGGGAGGACGCGTAGTCGTAGATGGCCAGAGGGATGGTCTGCGTCACCCCCGGGATGTTCCCGGCCACGATGATCGTGGCCCCGAACTCACCTAGCCCCCGGGCGAACATGAGGACCGACCCCGCCAGGAGCCCACGAACCGAGAGCGGCAGGACCACCGTCAGCAGGCTGTCGATCCGCCCGGCGCCCAGGGAGCGAGAGGCCTGGATCAGATGCGGGTCGATGCCCTCCATGGCCACCCGGATGGCCCGCACCAGGAGGGGAAAGCCCACCACCGAGGTGGCGATGACGGCCGCCCTCCACGTGAAGATCAACGGGAAGCCCACGGACTCCAGGGCCCGGCCGAGCCAGCCGTGCCGCCCCAGGAGGATCAGCAGCAGGTAGCCGATCACGACCGGCGGCAGGGTCAGGGGCAGGTTGACCAGAACATCCAGCGCGAGCCGGCCCCGGAACCGACCGAAGGACAGAAGGTAGGCCGCCAGGAAGCCGAACGGGAGCGAGAGCAGGGTGGCGGCGGCGGACACCTTCAGGGAGAGCAGGATGGCCGAGGTTTCGGCCGAGGCGAAGACGGGCATGCAGACCTACTGAAGGGGGAACCCGTGCTTGGCCAGGACCGCCCTGGCCTCGGGCGTGTGGAGAAGACTGAAGAATGCCACGGCTTCGGGCTTTCTGGACCCGGCCGAGGTCAGCGCCATGGGGTAGACCACCCTCGAGTAGAGGTTCTGCGGCACCGTGAACAGCAGGTTGGCCTTGGTCGTCTGCAGAGCATCGGTGGCGTACACGAAAGCACCGTCCACCTCGCCCCGCTCTGCGTACATCAGGCACTCCCGGACGTCCTTCGCCATTACCAGCTTCTTATCCAGCTGCCGGTCCAAGCCCGCGTGCCGGAGCGCCTCCATGGCATATTCGCCGGCGGGGACGCTGCGGGGGCTGCCAATGGCGATCTTCTCAAGCTTCGGCAAGTCCTGCAGGGAGGCCGCCCGGCCCCGCGCGCCGACGAAAACCAGGGTGTTGGTGGCGAAGGTGGCGATGCTGGACGGCTCCACGAGCCTGCGCTCCTTGAGGTAGTCCATCCAGGCGAGGTCGGCAGACAGGAAGAGGTCGGCGGGCGCACCAGCCTCCAACTGCCTGGCCAGGGTCCCGGAGCCCGCAAAAGACTTCACGAACACGACGCCAGGGTGGGACTTGGCGTAGCTGTCGCAGAGCTCCGTGAGGGTCTCCCGGAGACTGGCGGCGGCGGAGATGCTGACGTCCCCGGCCTGGAGCCGAAGGCCCATCCCGAGCAGCAGCGTGATCACCAACAGTCTGGCCGTGGCCTGCATGGAGCCCCCCGCTTCATGGTCGCAAGAGAAAGCGCTTTCCCGGCACCGAATTTCACAGCAGGTCAGGAAAGGCTGCCCTCGCCCTGGAGGAGCCGGGCGAGCAGGGGCTCGGCGGGCACCTCCAGTCCGAAGACCTCGCTCAGGAGCGGGATCAGCGCCTCCAGAGACACCTCTCTGCCCACCACCTCCTCCCCGCGCAGCTCGGCGTAGGCCTGATTGCGCAGGAGGCGCCGAACCTCGGGACCGGGCTGCTGGACGATGAGGTTCCTGCGGAAGCGAGAGTCCGGATGGGTGCTGGTGTAGTGGTTGCCCACCTCGAAGTCGATGGGGAGCCGCGCCTCCGGCACGAAGGCATAGAGATCCTCCCAGCCACCCTGGTGGAAGCTCTGCAGCACCTCGAGCCCGTCCACGGGAACGACCCGGTAGGTGTTCTGGAACTGCGCATGGGCCTCGCCATCCAGGGGGACGGGGTGCAGCAGCCCTTCGAGCCCGAAGCCCACGTCGCAAAGCCAAGGCGCGCCTTCCACCTGCACCAGCAGGAGCATGTGCGTCCGCGGCAGGATCCCGGTCACGCCAAGCCGGACCCGCGCCTCGCAGGCCGTGACCTTGAAGCCGAGGGCCGCCAGCACGGCCTGGAACAGGGTGCTGTGCTCAAAGCAGTAGCCGCCGCGCCGACGTGCCACCAGCTTCTCCTGCAGGGAGGCCAGGTCCAGGCGGATCGGCAGACCCAGCAGCACGTCGATGTTCTCGAAGGGGATCGCGCTGGCGTGGGCCAGGTGGAGGGCGCGGAGGCCCGCCAGGTCCGCCGCGGGCAGGCTGGCAAGCCCGATGCGTCGGAGGTAGGCGTCCAGCTCCAGGTCAGCGGACATGGTGCGCAGCCCCGTTGCAGTGGGAGGTTCGAATCGTGGGCATGCGACCTCCTTGGCTAGACGGACCGGGTCTGCCAGGCGATCAGGTTGCGCCGGATCTGGGCGGCATGGAGCTCCAGGTGCTCGCCGTAGCTGCGCAGCCAGTCATCGGTGCCGTAGGGACCGCTGTGGCTGTGACGGCCCATGCGGCCCCAGGCGTCCTCGGGCAGGCGGGCCAGCAGGCTCGAGGTGTGGGCCCGCACCGTCTCCACCAGGTGCAGAGAGGCCTCCGGATCGCTGCCCTGATAGTCGAAGTGCCGAGCCCAGACGTTCTCGTCGTAGCCGACGATCAGAGGCTCCGCTTCAGCCAGCAGGAGGCGGATGCGGATGGCCGCATAGGTCTCGGAGTCGGCGCAGTGGGCCACCACCTCCAGAGCGCTCCAGGCCCCGGCCGCGGGCCGCCAGGACCGCATCTCCCGCGGCGCCTCGTCCCAGGCCCCCCGCAGCAGGCTGGGCCCGGAGCGGTAGCGCTCCAACCAGGCGCTCCGGGTCGCGGCATCCATCGACATGCGTCACCTCCCCTCCAGGATGGACGGGTTGGCTCCAAATTGAACCCTCAGCTTGCGAGGCAATTATGGTTTCATGAGGGTCTCCCACCCATCAGGAGCCCCCCGTGACCTCTCGTCCCCTGACCAGCCTCACCTTGGCCCTGGCCGCCAGCCTCCTGGTGGCGCAGCGCACTCCTCAGCAGGCGCCCCCGACCGGCACACCGGGTGCCGCGCCCCGCGCCAATGGCGCACCCACGCCGGTGCCGGATGCCAGCGAGCCCAAGCCCTACGACAAGGTTGTCACCGCCGAAGCCAAGTCCCAGGAAGGCTTCATCAAGATCCACCAGGTCAAGGGCAAGACCTACTTCGAGCTCCCAAAGAACCGCCTGGGCCAGGAACTGCTGCTGGTGGTCTCCGCCAACCAGACCCCCGCGAACATTGATCATGCCGGGCGCGTGGTGGAGTCCACCGTGGTGCGGTGGGTGGTGAAGGAGAACCGCGTACTGCTGCAGGAGGTCTCCCACGCCTTGGTGGCGGACCCCTCCAAGCCCGTGGCCAAGGCAGTGGCCGCCTCCACTCGGGACACCATCCTGATGAGCTTTCCCGTGGAGGCCTTCGCCAAGGACGGCGCCCCGGTCATCGAGGCGACGCGGCTGTTCACCACGGAAGTGCCGGAATTCAGCGCCCGCCAGCTCCTTGGCGCCCAGTCCTTCGATCCCTCGCGAAGCTACCTGGACAAGGTCAAGGCCTTCCCCGCGAACCTGAACGTCGAGGCGGTGCAGACCTACAGCGTGCCCTTCAGCATGGGTGGCGCTCCCGGCAGCTCCAGCCCCTTCGGCGCCCCCGGCCTGCGGCCCGGCACCAGCGGCTCGGTGACCATGTTCTTCTCCTTCGTGCAGCTGCCGGAGAAGCCGATGCTGCCCCGCGTCTCGGACGAGCGCCTGGGCTTCTTCAGCGTGCGGAACACTGACTACGGGCGGCCAGACCACGAGGCCAGCCGCCGCTCCTACATCACCCGCTGGCGCCTGGAGAAGAAGGACCCCGCCGCGGCCCTCAGCGAGCCCGTGAAGCCCATCACTTTCTACATCGACCGCGCCACCCCGGAGACCTGGGTGCCCTTCGTGAAGAAGGGCGTAGAAGCCTGGCAGGCCGCCTTCGAGGCCGCCGGCTTCAAGCAGGCCATCGTGGCGAAGCTCGCCCCCACCCCCGAGGAGGATCCGGACTTCGACGCTGGCGACGCGCGCTACTCCGTCATCCGCTGGGTGCCCTCGCCCGTGGCCAACGCCTACGGCCCCCACATCAGCGACCCTCGCACCGGAGAAATCCTGGAGGCGGACATCGTGCTCTACCACAACATCCTGCAGCTCCAGCGGGACTGGTACTTCACCCAGGTCGCCCCGCTGGACAAGCGGGCCCAGGGCCTCCGGCTGCCCGATGACCTCATGGGCGATCTCCTCGCCTACGTGGTGACCCACGAGGTGGGCCACTCCCTGGGCTTTCCCCACAACTTCAAGGCCAGCTCGCAGTATCCCTTCGAGAAGATCCGGGACAAGGCCTGGGTGAAGAAGATGGGCCATGTGTCCACCCTCATGGACTACTGCCGCTTCAACTACGTGGCCCAGCCCGAGGACGGCTTCGAGCCGGTGGACCTGGTGCCCAAGGTCGGCCCCTACGACATCTTCGCGGTGAAGTGGGGCTACACACCCATTCCCGAGGCCAAGACCTCCGACGACGAGAAGGCCACCCTCAATGCCTGGCTGAAGCCCCAGGAGACGGAACCCTGGCTCCGCTTCTCCACGCCAGGCACCTCGGGCATCGATCCCGGCGATCAGACCGAGGCCGTGGGGGATGCGGATCCCGTGAAGGCCACCACCCTCGGCACCCGGAACCTGCAGCGGGTCCTGGGCCTGCTGCCGAAGGCGGCTCTGAAGGAGGGCGAGGACCTCAGGGAGCTGAGCCACCTCTATGACGCCACCTGGGGTCAGTGGCGGCGTGAGCTTGGCCACGTGGCCCTGCTGGTGGGGGGCTATGACACCGTGAACAAGCACGGCGGCCAGGCCGGGGGACGCTTCACACCAGTGGCCGCGGCCCGCCAGGCCGAGGCGGTGAAGTATCTCAGCGGCGCCCTGCTCAAGACGCCCACCTGGATCCTGGACCCGACCCTGCTCGCCAAGCTCGAGCCCGGCAGCGGCCAGATGCGGCTGCTGTCCGCACAGCGCGGGGTCCTCGGAGCCCTGCTGGATCGGGCCCGGCTCAGCCGCCTGGAGGAACAGGAGGCCCAGCTTGGCGAGAAGTCCTACGCCATCGGCCAGCTGCTGGCGGATCTGCGGGCGGGCATCTTCACCGAGCTCACCGGGACGGCGCCCAAAGTCGATCCCTACCGCCGCAACCTCCAGCGCGCCTACCTCGAGCTGCTCGGGAACCTGCTCAACCAGCCGGCCATGCCGAGCATGGCCGCCGGAGGGCTGGGCATGACCGTCCTCATGGTCAACACCAGCGACGACTGCCGGGGCGCCGTCCGCGCCGAGCTGAAGGCACTCCAGGCCCTCATGACCAAGCCTGCCGCCCCCAAGGCCACCCGGGCCCACTTGGAGGACCTGAAGGATCAGATCACCCGAGTGCTGGATCCCAAGTTCCAGGCCGCCCAGCCCTCGGCCGCCGTGGCCACCCCGTCCCGCCGGGCGGAGGAGACCTGCTGGCCCAGCGCGGCAAGCCTCGAGAACTGACGTCACGCCAGCCTGATCAACGAGCCCCAGGGAGGCCCCATGCCCACCACCCGGATTCTTCTCGCGCTGGCCCTCGGGCTCGCGGCCTGCCAGTCCCTCGGGGCGGGCGACCGCGTCACCGGCCGGGCCTTCGCCACCCGCTCTGAAGTGGCGGCCCAGCACGGCATGGCCTGCACCAGCCAGGCCCTGGTCACCCAGATCGCCCTGGACATCCTCAAGCAGGGGGGTTCCGCCGTGGATGCGGCCATCGCCGCGGACGCGGCCCTGGGCCTCATGGAGCCCACAGGGAGCGGCATGGGCGGCGACCTCTACGCCATGGTCTGGGACGCCAAGGGGAAGAAGCTCCACGGCCTGAACGGCAGCGGCCGCTCGCCGAAGAGCCTCAGCCTTGAGCACTTCCGGAAGCTCGGCCTCAAGCACATCCCGCCCCAGGGTCCCCTGCCCGTCAGCGTGCCCGGCTGTGTGGACGCCTGGTTCGAGCTGCACCGCAAGTTCGGCAGGCTCCCCATGGCGCAGGTGCTGGCCCCGGCCATCCGCTACGCCCGGGAGGGCTTCCCCGTCTCGGAGCTGGTCGCCTACTACTGGGACCGCAGCGTGCCCGCCCTGGGCCGCTTCCCGGGCTTCCTGGAGACCTTCACGGTGGATGGCAAGCGGGCCCCCCGCAGCGGGGAGGTCTTCCGCAACCCCCGCCTGGCCCGCACCCTGGAGTTCCTGGCCAAGGAGGGGCGCGACGCCTTCTACAAGGGCGAGGTCGCTCGCAAGATCGACGCCTACATGAAGGCCCAGGGCGGGTTCCTGAGCTATGAGGACTTCGCCGCCCACCACTCGGACTGGGTGGAGCCGGTCTCCGTGAGCTACCGGGGCTACGATGTCTGGGAGCTGCCCCCCAACGGCCAGGGCATCGCGGCCCTGCAGATGCTGAACATCCTCGAGGGCTACGACTTCACGAAGATCCCCTTCGGAAGCCCCCGGCACGTCCACCTGTTCACCGAGGCCAAGAAGCTGGCCTTCGAGGACCGGGCCAGGTTCTACGCAGACGCCGCCTTCATGAAGGTGCCCCTGGGCTGGCTGCTCTCCAAGGACTACGCCGCCCAGCGCCGCGCCCTCCTTGACGAGGGCCGCGCCGCCCGCCGCCTCGAGGCGGGCCACCCGCCCCTGAAGGAGGGCGACACCATCTACCTCACGACCGCGGATGGCGACGGCAACATGGTGAGCCTGATCCAGAGCAACTACCGGGGCATGGGCAGCGGCATGACCCCGGGCGACCTGGGCTTCTGCCTCCAGGACCGGGGTGAGCTGTTCAACCTCGAAGAAGGCAACGCCAACACCTATGCCCCGGGCAAGCGCCCCTTCCACACCATCATCCCTGGGTTCATCACCAAGGGTGGCGAGCCGTTCCTAAGCTACGGCGTCATGGGCGGCGAGTTCCAGCCCATCGGCCACGCCCAGATCGTCATGAACATGGTCGATTTCGCCATGAACGCCCAGGAGGCCGGGGACGCCCCGCGCATGAGCCATGACGGCTCACCGGAGCCCACGGGCGAGAAGGGGAAGCTGCCGGGCACCATCCAGCTGGAGAGCGGGTTCCCCTATGAGACCGTCCGGGAGCTCATGAACCGGGGGCACGGCGTGGCCTGGCTGCTCGGGGGCTACGGCGGCTACCAGGCCATCCGCTGGGATCCCAGGCAGAAGGTGTTCTTCGGGGCCTCGGAATCACGCAAGGATGGCCAGGCCGCGGGGTATTAAAGAAACACCAGCGGATCCAGGCCCCAGTCCTCGGGCTCCTCGTAGTCCTCAATTTCCTCAGCAGCGTGGAGCAGGTGCAGGTCCCGCACGGGCAGCGCCAGGCCCAGCTTGGTGTCGAACACCAGGCGCACCGTGGGGCGCAGGAGATCCTCGCTCTGCTCGACGACCACCGCCAGGCGCCCGCTCGTGAGGCGGACCAGCGCGCCCACGGGGTAGATGCCCAGGGTGCGGATGAACTGCTGAACCAGGTCGCCGTCTAGGTGAGCGCCGCTCCACTCCAGCAGCTTCTTCAGCACCTCGGAAGGCTCCATCCCCTTGTGGTAGACCCGGTTGGAGGTCAACGCGTCGTAGACATCGACGATGGCCGCCATGCGCCCGATCTGGGAGATGCCCTCCCCGGGAATGCCCGCGGGATAGCCCCCGCCGCCCATGCGCTCGTGATGCTCACCCGCGACCCGAATGACCATGTCGGAGATCCCGGGCACACCCGAGAGCAGGTCCCGACTGATGGCAGCATGGGACTTCATGATGGTGAATTCCGCTTCCGTGAGCTTCCCGGGCTTGTTCAGGATCTCGTTCGGGATCTTCATTTTCCCAATGTCATGGAGCAGCCCGCCGAGGCCCGCTTCATGAACCAGGTCCGCAGGCATGCCCAGCGCGTTCGTGAACGAGACCAGCAGTGCACAGATGCTAACACTGTGCTGGAAGGTATAGGTGTCCGCCTCCTTGATGCGACAGAGGCTGAGCAGGGCCCCGGGATTGCGGAGCACCGAGGCGTTGATCTCCTTCACCAGGGGTCCGGCCTTGGCAGGGTCCACCTGCTTGCCCAGGCGAACGTCCTGGAGCAGTCCGTCGACCATGACTGAGGCCTCACCCAGGATCCGCTTGGCCTGAACGGACTCCTGCTGCTGGGAGACGCGGGCCGTGGGCAAAGCAGCGCCGGCCGCGGCCGACTGCTTCAGCTGCTGGTCAAGCACCAGGTCAATCTCGGCCTTGGTCGGGGCCCCGGCCACATCGTCCCCACGCTCGGTGTCGATGTAGAGCTCATGCATGCCCTGGTCCCGCATCTTCTGGATCTGGCCCGGGTGGTTGAGCATGAAGCGCTACCGCAGGAAGCCGTGCTGGAGCCAGCCGCAGTTCAGGTCGTGGATGTACATCCCCGTCCTGAGATCCTCGACCCGCACCCGCTTGATCACCATGACCCTAGTCCACCGCCTGCCTCTGAATCGGCCCGGAAGGACCCGAGGTTGAAAGCGGACCAGGCTTGTCCAGATTCGGCGGCGGCCTCTGGGCCTCCCCGAAGGGGGGGGGAGGACCCCGCAGAGCATCTGGCACCCCGGGAGGGGGGTGGATGTAGAATGGGGGTTCGTACCGCGCCCAGCGGCGCTCTCAGGGGAGTTGACCGTGCTCGAAGCCTACCGCCTCCATGTCGCTGAACGCGCCGCCATGGGCATTCCGCCCCTGCCGCTCACGGAAGCCCAAACCTCCGGACTGGCCGCCCTGCTCGCCAATCCCCCCGCGGGCGAGGAGAAGGTCCTGCTCGACCTGCTGACCCACCGCGTCCCCGCCGGCGTAGATGATGCCGCCCGGGTGAAGGCGGCCTTCCTGGCCAGCATCGCCAAGGGCCAGGAGAAGGTGGCCCTGGTCTCTCCCGAGAAGGCCACAGAGCTCCTCGGCACCATGCTGGGCGGCTTCAACGTGAAGCCTCTCATCGATCTGCTGGACAATGCCAAGGTGGGCGCCATCGCAGCCGAGGGCCTCAAGAAGACCCTGCTGGTCTTCGACGCCTTCGCCGAGGTGAAGGCCAAGGCCGATGCCGGCAACGCCAACGCCAAGGCCGTCCTCCTGTCCTGGGCCGAGGCCGAGTGGTTCACCAGCCGCCCCGAGGTGCCCCAGAGCCTGACCCTGACCGTGTTCAAGGTCACGGGCGAGACCAACACCGACGACCTGTCCCCGGCCCCGGACGCGTGGAGCCGCCCCGACATCCCGCTCCACGCCCTGGCCATGCTGAAGAACGCCCGGCCCGGCATCGAGCCCGACGACGCGGGCAAGGTGGGTCCCATCAAGCAGCTCGACGCCCTGAGGGCCAAGGGCCACCTGATCGCTTATGTGGGGGACGTGGTCGGCACCGGCTCGTCCCGCAAGTCCGCCACCAACTCAGTGCTGTGGTTCACCGGCGAGGACATCCCCTTCGTGCCCAACAAGCGCTTCGGTGGTGTCTGCCTGGGCTCCAAGATCGCGCCCATCTTCTACAACACCATGGAGGATGCCGGCGCCCTGCCCATCGAGCTGGACGTGAACAGCATGGACATGGGCGACGTCATCGAGCTGCGCCCCTATGAGGGCAAGGCCCTAAAGAACGGCCAGGTCATCTCGGAGTTCAAAGTCAAGTCCGAGGTCATCTTCGACGAAGTCCGCGCTGGCGGCCGCATCCCCCTGATCGTCGGCCGGGGCCTCACGGCCAAGGCCCGCCAGGCCCTCGGCCTGCCCGAGTCCACGATCTTCCGCTTCCCCGCGATCCCCACGGACACCGGGAAGGGCTTCTCCCTGGCCCAGAAGATGGTGGGCAAGGCCTGTGGCGTGAAGGGCATCCGTCCCGGCACCTACTGCGAGCCCCGCATGACCACCGTGGGTTCCCAGGACACCACGGGCCCCATGACCCGGGATGAGCTGAAGGACCTCGCCTGCCTGCAGTTCTCCGCGGACATGGTCATGCAGTCCTTCTGCCACACCGCACCCTATCCGAAGCCCGTGGACGTAAAGACCCACCGGGAGCTGCCGCCCTTCATCACCAACCGGGGTGGCGTGTCGCTGAAGCCCGGCGACGGCGTCATCCACAGCTGGCTGAACCGCCTGCTGCTGCCGGACACCGTGGGCACCGGCGGCGACTCGCACACCCGCTTCCCCATCGGCATCTCCTTCCCGGCGGGCTCGGGCCTGGTGGCCTTCGCCGCCGCCACTGGCGTCATGCCCCTCGACATGCCGGAGTCCGTGCTCGTGCGCTTCAAGGGCGACCTCCAGCCCGGCATCACCCTGCGGGATCTCGTGAACGCGATCCCCTACTACGCGATCAAGCAGGGCCTGCTCACCGTCGAGAAGAAGGGCAAGAAGAACCTCTTCAGCGGCCGGATCCTGGAGATCGAAGGGCTCCCCAAGCTCAAGGTGGAGCAGGCCTTCGAGCTCTCTGACGCCTCGGCCGAGCGGTCCGCCGCGGGCTGCACCGTGCACCTGGACAAGGAACCGATCATCGAATACATGACGTCCAACATCACGCTCATGAAGTGGATGATTGCGAATGGCTACGAGCACCGGGAGACCCTGGAGAACCGCATCAAGGCCATGCGAGCCTGGATTGCCAACCCCGAGCTGCTGGCCCCGGATGCTGACGCCGACTACGCGGCGGTCATCGAGATCAACCTAGCCGACGTGAAGGAACCCATCGTGGCCTGCCCCAACGATCCCGATGACGTCAAGCTGCTCTCCACCGTGGCTGGCGACAAGATCGACGAGGTCTTCATCGGCTCCTGCATGACGAACATCGGCCACTTCCGGGCCGCCGGGAAGCTGCTGGACGGCAAGTCCGACCTCGCCACGCGCCTCTGGATCGCCCCGCCCACCAAGATGGATGCCTACGTGCTCACCCAGGAGGGCTACTACGGCATCCTGGGCCGCACCGGCGCCCGCATGGAGATGCCCGGCTGTTCCCTGTGCATGGGCAACCAGGCGCAGGTTCGCAAGGGCAGCACGGCCATGTCCACTTCCACGCGCAACTTCCCCAACCGGCTGGGCCTGGATACCCGGGTCTATCTCGGCTCCGCGGAGCTGGCCTCCATCTGCGCCCTGCTCGGGAAGATTCCGACGGTGGCCGAATACGCGGAGCTCGTCGGGGTCATCGCCCAGAAGTCCAAGGACATCTACCGCTACATGAACTTCGACCAGATCCCTGACTTCCGTGAGGTCGCCGATACCGTGACGGTCTAGGAACCCGTCGCCCCCATCCGGTTCACGCTCAGGTAGTTCAGGATGTCCTTCAGGAAGGCCTCTGCCGTAGGTCCGTTCGCCAGCCACGGGTAGAACGTCTGGCCCAGGCTGGAGCCTGTGCCGTTGGCGGGGATTCCGAACAGGGCCCTGGGGCAGCTGAGGTCGCAGGCGAGGAACCGCACCGCAGCGGGAACCTTGAGCAGCGCCAGGATCCGCTGCTGGGCTCCAGCCCGGTCCTCGATGGTGGTTCCCATCCAGATGTTTCGGGGGGGGTCGCCTGCCACCCAGCGCTCCAGCCACTCGACGAACGAGCCCACCCCACCAGCACTCGGTTCAGACCGGGCGAGCTCGATCGTTGCCTGCAGCAGAGTGGGGATGGCCTTGGGCTGGCGGGTGAGCAGCATCCAGACCAGGTTGGGCGTCTGGTACATGGTCTCCAAGGCCACCCGCCGAGCCTGGTCCAATGCTCTGTCATCGGCCCAGAACTCCCCCATGGAGTTGGTGAAGATCTTCAGGCTCCGCCCGTCCTCCCCGGCCTCCCGGTTCCAGTTGCGGGCCGCTTCGCAGGCGGGTGCCAGAGAGATGCAGTGCTTGGGGCGGGGGGCGTTCTCCCCACCCGGCTGGAGAGCACCATCGGCCTCGGTGGAGACCGGGTCCTTCGGGTTTCGCGACTTCCCGGGCCGGGATTCGGCGTAGCAGATGGCGCAGACCTGGGAGACCTCGTTCCGGGTCCGCCAGAAATCGACTGAATAACCATCGCGGAGCGTGGGAATGACGTGAGCCATGAGACCTTTCTTTGAACCTGCCGTGATTGTTTCCACCTGCGAGTCTTTAACTTCGCGCGGAGACAGGCTCTGTCAAGTGGTCCAAGGGGTCCAGAGGATCCACATACTGACCTCAGAGCCGACCCTTTCCGCCGCAACCCGAGGCCAGTCCTGGCTCAGGGTTGCTTCAGCACTCACCGGAGAAACCTCTGTGAAAATTCTGGACATCCCCAGGCCGCCGAACAACCAGCCCCGGGGCCCGATTCGAGCACCGCTCAAGCGCCCCCTTTCGCAGGCACGGAACCCCACGTCTTGGGGACTGCTTTTCGATTTGCATAACTTGAGTTCATGCTAGACTTTTTCCTCTTCAACCACCTTTCGGGGGGTTCCCATGGGGATCTTTGAGGGCCACATCCGCGTTCATGAAGGCGACCGCTTCGCCTTGGTGGCATCGCGCTGGAACGACTTCATTGTCGAGCGGCTGATCCAGGGCGCGCAGGACTGCCTCCTTCGCCACGGTGGGAAGGAAGACCAGTTGGACCTCATCCGGGTTCCCGGAAGCTTCGAGCTGCCTCAGGTGGCCAAGCTGGCGGCCCAGAGCGGCCGCTACGCGGGTGTCATCGTGCTCGGCACGGTGATCCGGGGCGGCACGCCCCACTTCGACATGATCGCGGCGGAGGTCACCAAGGGCGTTGCCCAGGTGGCTCTGGACACAGGGCTGCCCATGAGCTTCGGCGTCCTCACGACGGACAGCGTGGAACAGGCCATCGACCGCGCTGGCGCCAAGATGGGCAACAAAGGCTGGGAGGCCGCCATGAGCGTCCTCGAGATGGTGGATCTGACCCGCACCCTCGGTGCCAAGAAAGGGCGCAACTAGATGGGTGTTCGCCGCCGGGGGCGGGAATATGCCCTGCAGATGCTCTACGCCATGGACCTCACCGGCTACCAGCCGGACCAGGTCTTTGCTGGCTTCTACACCATCCAGGACCTGAACCGGGACGCCTTCTACTACGCCCGCCGGCTGGTGGATGGCGTGCACGGCCACCTGGAGGAGATCGACAGCGCCCTGGCCAAGTACGCAGAGCACTGGAAAATCCATCGCATGGCCGCCGTGGATCGGAACCTCCTCCGACTCGGCCTCTATGAGCTGATGTTCGTGCGGGAGGTTCCCTTCCCCATCGTCATCAACGAGGCCCTTGAGATCGTGAAAGAGTTCAGCGACCAAGAGGGCACTCAATTCCTGAACGGCATTCTTGACGCGGCAAGAAAAGAGTTCCGTCCAGAAGAAACCGGCCCAAGGATCAAAAAGAAAGCACCCGCGGCAGAATCTGCCGAAGATTCCTAACCTGACCAGCCCCCCTTGGTTTGCTATGCTCGATCCCTTCCCCCGACTGACCTGATCGTTGGAGCCTCGATGAGCACCCCCCGCAAGAAGTCCCCTGCCGAAAAACAGGCTCCAGCCGCAGCTCGGCCGGCTTCGCGCCCCGCCAAGTCCGCCTCGAGCCCCCTGGGTCTCGAGGAGATCAAGGCCCTGATCGCCCTAGTGGGCCGCGAGCCCTTCCAGGAGTTCGAGTTCGAGGCGGGCGACATGCGCTTCCGCATCCGCAAGGACGGCCCCGCGCCTGTGATGCAGGCCCCGGTGGCGGCCCCCATGATGATGACGGCCCCTGCGGCCCCCATGATGCAAGCCTTGGCCGCGCCGATAGCTGCTCCTGCCACTCAACCTGTCGAAGATCCCAACATCCATTTCGTGACGAGTCCCATTGTGGGGACCTTCTACCGGGCCTCCAACCCGACCGCCACGCCCTATACCTCCCCGGGTGACTACGTCAAACCGGGCCAGACCCTCTGCATCATCGAGGCCATGAAGCTCATGAACGAAATCGAGAGCGATGTGGCGGGCGAGGTCATCAAGGTGCTGGTGGAGAACGGCACCCCCGTCGAGTACGGCGAACGGCTCTTCGCCGTGAGAATCGGCTAGCCATGGGCTCAGCCATCAAGCGCAAGCCATCGGCCGCCCTCGCGACCCCCATCGATGCGCCCCCGTTCAAGAAGGTGCTCATCGCCAACCGCGGCGAGATCGCCCTGCGCGTCATCCTGGCCTGCAAGGAGATGGGCATCCAGACCGTGGCGGTCTACTCCGAGGCCGACCGGAACGCCCTCCATGTTCGGTTCGCGGATGAGGAAGTCTGCATCGGCCCCCCGCCCTCTTCCAAGTCCTACCTCAATATTCCCCAAGTCATCGCGGCGGCCGAGGTCACCGGTGCCGAGGCCATCCACCCGGGCTACGGCTTCCTCAGTGAGAACGCCCACTTCGTGGAAGTCTGCCAGGCCTGCGGCATCACCTTCATCGGCCCCAGCCCCGAGATCATCCGCAAGATGGGCAACAAGGCTCAGGCCAAGGCCACCATGCAGGAAGCCGGCGTGCCGCTCATGCCCGGCAGCGACGGCCTGGTCGAGACCGTGGAAGAGGCCCTGGTGGTGGCGGAGCAGATCGGCTATCCCGTGATCGTCAAGGCCAGCGCGGGCGGTGGCGGGCGCGGCATGCGCATCGTCAACAACCCCGAGGAGCTGCCGGACCTCTACAACAACGCCCGCAGCGAGGCCAAGGGCGCCTTCGGCGATGACAGCGTCTACATGGAGAAGTACCTCCTGGAACCGCGCCACATCGAAGTCCAGATCATGGGCGACATGTTCGGCAACGTGGTGCACCTGGGCGAGCGCGAGTGCTCCATCCAGCGCCGCCACCAGAAGCTCATCGAAGAAAGCCCCAGCGCCATCCTCGCCCCGGCCCTGCGCCAGAAGATCTGCGATACGGCTGTCCGGGCCGCCAAGGCCGTGGGCTACTACAACGCGGGCACCATCGAGTTCCTGCTGGACAAGCGCGGCGACTTCTTCTTCATGGAGATGAACACCCGCGTCCAGGTGGAGCACCCCGTCACCGAACTGGTCACGGGCATCGACATCGTCAAGGAGCAGCTCCGCATCGCCGCCGGCCAGAAGCTCAGCTTCCGTCAGGAGGATGTGATCCAGAAGGGCCACGCCATCGAGTGCCGAATCAACGCCGAGGATCCCTTCAAGTTCACCCCCAGCCCCGGCCGTATCACCGCCCTGCACTTCCCCGGGGGGCCCGGCATCCGCGTGGACACCGCCATGCACCAGGACGCGGTGATCCCGCCCCACTACGACTCCATGGTGGCGAAGCTCATCGCCTACGGCGCCAACCGGACCGAGGCCATCGCCCGCATGCGCCGCGCCCTGGACACGCTGGTGATCGAGGGCATCAAGACCACCGCGCCCCTGCATCGCCGCATCATGGACAACCCCGAGTTCATCGCCGGCACCTTCTCCACCAAGTGGATGGACACCTTCCTGGAAGAGCTCAAGCGGAACCCCGCCGGGGACCCCCGCTAGGGCCGTTCAGGAACGCTCCCCCTTCCGATAGAATGGACCCTGCGCCGCCTTAGCTCAGTTGGTAGAGCTCCAGCTTTGTAATCTGGTGGTCACCCGTTCGATTCGGGTAGGCGGCTCCAGTCCGTGATGTGCTCTCGGCCACCCTTCCGGTGGCCGTTTTCGTGTGCCTGAGTCCAAATAGGCAATTCCTAACCTTCAAAGGAAATTCACCCGATGGTCCAGTGAACAGGTTGGAGTCGGCGTGAACTGGACCATGGGATTCAAAATCCGGGCACTCGTGTTCCTGGTCTGCGGGCTCTTCGCCCTCCAGGAAGCCTTCTATGTGCTGCCGACATTCAAGTCAAAGCTCTTCGAACGCAGGCAGCAGGAGAACAAGGCGGTGGTGGAGGTCGCCTACGGTGTCGTCGAACACTTCGCCGCCATGGAGTCCTCTGGGAAGGCGAGCCGGGCCGAAGCCCAGTCAAGGGCGCAGGACGCGCTCAGGGCTCTGCGCTTCGAGGGCGGGAATTATTTCTGGATCAACGATCTGGAGCCCCGGATGCTCATGCATCCCACCAAGCCCGAGCTTGAAGGACAGTCCGTTGCAGCCCTGAAGGACGCTTCCGGAAAGACCTACATGGTGGAAATCGCCAAGGTTGCCCGGCAGTCCGGGGAAGGCTTTGTCGCCTACGACTTCCTGAAGCCGCAGACAGGCGAGGCGGTGCCCAAGATCTCCTTCGTGAAGCTCTTCCCCCCCTGGGGCTGGGTGATCGGCAGCGGGGTCTACCTGGATGATGTCGCGGCCGAAGGCTGGCGGATGGCCACCGCCCTCGGCCTCGGGATGGTGATCGTCATGTCGCTGGCGTTCCCGGTCTTCCGGGTCATGACGGGCAGGATCAATACCTCGGTCAGGGAAGTCCGGGACGGCATCGAAACCATCGTGGCAGGCCGGCTCACCCATCGCTTCCAGGTGCTGGGGAAGGATGAGTTGGCGGAGATGGCGGGCAACCTCAACGGTCTGGCCGAGCGCCTCCAGAGCGACTTCAAGGGGATCCTGCACGCTTCAGAATCCACGGCCTCTGGAGCCACCCAGCTCAGCGCCACCAGCCACGAGCAGCTGCGGGCCGCGGAGGAGGTCGCGACTGGCGCCCAGGTCCTCAAGGCGGCCCTGGAGCGCAATGTCGGCAGCATCGAGCAGGTGCGCGAGTCCCTGGACCAGACCGGGGGGCAGATCGGCCAGGCCGCCCTGCAGGTGGAGGGCGCCGTCGAGGCCACGGAATCCGGCCGGGCGGCTGCGGAGGAGAGCTTCCAGGCCATGGAGGAGATCAAGACGGTCTCAGACCGGATCGTGAAGGCTGTCCAGCTCATCCAGGAGATCGCCCGCCAGACCAACCTGCTCTCGCTGAACGCCGCCATCGAAGCGGCCAAGGCGGGCGCCCAGGGCAAGGGCTTCGCGGTGGTCGCGGAAGAGGTCCGGAAGCTGGCTGAGCGCTCGGGTGGGGCTGCCCGGGAGATCTCCGCGATGATCGAGGAGACCCATCAGGCGGTGGGACGGGGTCAGGAGACGTCCCGACTCACCCTGGAGAAGTTGCAGGTCATCCTCTCGGGCATCCTCGAACTCACTGGCACCGTGCTCTCCATCCGGATCTCCACGGAGGAGGAGGGGAACGCCATTGAGCAGATCCGGGCCCAGGTTCTGGAAGGGGAGAGCCAGGCCGAGCGGAATGCCTCCGCGGCCATCGAGCTAAGTGCCAGCGCAGAGCAGGTCGCCGCCACCGCCCACGAGCTGTCCCGAGTCGCGGATGGCCTAGCGGAGACCGTCAGTCGATTCACCGTTTGAGGCCCCATCCAGGCAGCAGCAGCGGCTGCTGCCCCTTCCTGAAGGAACCAGCATGAGCAGTCCCACCATCAAGATCCAAGGCGCTGTCGCGGTCCTGAGCCCATCCGGCAGGTTCACCTCCGAGTCCCACACCGCCTTCAAGGAAGCCTCCTATCCGCTGGTCGAGAACCCCTCGGTCACCACCATTTGTATCGACCTGGCCACGGTCTCCTACATGGACTCGTCCTCCCTGGGAAGCCTCCTGCTCCTGAGAGAGAAGGCCACCGCCAAAGGCAAGAAGGTCACGCTGCGGAATCCGAATCCGACCCTGCTTCCCACCCTCAAGATGATCAAGTTCGACAAGCTCTTCGAAACCTCCAACACTTGACCCGGGCTCATGCGCATCCTTGTCGCCGAAGATGACGCTGCCACCCGCCTCCTGATCCAGCGTGTGCTGGAGAAGGAGGGCTACGAAGTCACGCTTGCCATCGACGGCCTGGACGCCCTGGAGCGCTTTGTCCAGGCTGCGCCAGACATCGTCATCACCGATTTCCAGATGCCCCGCATGGACGGCCTGCAGCTCTGCCGCAAGCTGACGGTCGGCCGTGGCGAGCGGTTCGTGCCCATCATCATGCTTACGGGCGGACAGGACGCGGACCTGCTCCACAACAGCCTGGAGGCGGGCGCCCTGGAGTTCCTCAACAAGCCCATCCGCCCAGACGAGCTGGTCGCCCGGGTGAGGGCCATTGCCGCCATGTCGGCCATGCACTTCACCCTGGCCAACAACCAGGAGGAGACCCTGGGTGAGATTGCCATCGTCAAGCATCTGCTTGAGCGGCTGACCTCACCGGGCCTGAAGCTCATGCCGCCAGGCTTCGCCATGGAGACCCTCCAGACCCGCCGGATCAATGGCGATGCCTGCTCCTACCTGAGAGGCATCGGGGGCAACCACTTCGGCCTGCTCTGCGATGCGACCGGACATGGCCTCGTAGCCGGCGTGAGCACCCTGCCGGTCCTGGAGACCTTCCAGACCATGGCCTCCCGGGACATCCCGCTCGAATCGATCTATCGCGAGATCAACACCAAGCTGTGCCGGCTGCTCCCCTCCGACCGCTTCACCTGCCTCATCATGTTCAGGCTGGACCCCGAGATGGGCCTCTTGACGGTGCTCAACGCGGGGATGCCCGATGTGTTCCTGTTCAGGAGGGACAGCCAGGAGCTCCGGGTCTTCACCTCCAGGAACTTCCCGGCCGGCATCCTGGAGGATCAAGGTGAGATCGAAGTCGAGGATGCCGCCGTGGTCCCCGGGGATCGCCTCTTCGCATGCAGCGATGGCCTGCTCGACCTGTTCGCTGAGCCTCTTCTTCGAAGGCGCTTCCTGCGCCGCGGCACAAGATACTCAGCCGCGGAGGACCAGGCCTGGCTGAGAAACACCCTCCGGGTGAGCCTGAAGAATGCGGAGCAGCATGACGACCTCACCTGGGCCCTGTGGGAAGTACCCCCGCCCATACCTCTGGATCTGGGGCAGGATCCCCTCCTCTTCCCCACCGAGACCGTGGAGGGCCTGGCGCTCCAGTTCGACCTGGATCCGAGGATTCATGGAGTCCGGGACCTGGTGCCGAACATCCTTGGCCTGCTGGGCTACAAGGGGGTGCCCTCCTCGACACTCCAGAAGCTGGGGATCGTCCTTACGGAAGGGCTCGACAATGCCGTGGATCATGGCCTGCTCGGTCTCCTGTCGACCCTCAAGACCGGTGGCTTTGAGGACTATGAGGCCCACAGGAAGGAAGCCCTCGATGCCCACGGAGCTGGCCTTGCCCGCTGCCGACTGGCGCTCCACTACACCCTCGGTGCAACCCCGGCCCTGCACCACCTGACCGTCGACATCTCGGACGATGGGCCCGGCTTCGACTGGGCCGCCCAGGCTCAGTCCACGGGTCCAGGTGAGTTGGCTCCTCACGGCCGGGGTATTCTCCTGATGAGGGCACTCACCTCGGACTTCCAGTTCAATGAGGTGGGCAACGCCGTCTCCTTTACCCTGGCCTGCTGAGGCGCTGAGATCCGGAGAACGGTGGCTTGGATTAACTCTGGCGCCAAGCCTGACCGAAAAATAAGGCATGACCTTCCAGGGAGGGCGATTCAGTCTAGATCGTGGCGTTTCCGCTTGCCTCCAGGCGCTGGAGGCGGGCCAGAGGGGGTCTGCCCGGTTGACCCGGGGGCTCGCGGTGCGCCTCCCCCATCGGATCTGGCTGTTTGCGCTCAGCCTGCTCCTCGCGGTCCCTCTCGCGGCCCAGGCGCTGGCCATGCGCCACTTCGACCGGCGGGACGGCCTACCCCAGAGCCAGGTGACAGCCCTGCTCGAGGACCGCAACGGCTTCATCTGGGCCGGCACCAACGAGGGAGTGACTCGACTGGGACCCAACGGGTATCAGCTGTTCGATGCCACGACCGGCCTGCGCTCGAAGGACATCGTCTGCCTGCTGGAAGACCGCGCCGGGGCGATCTGGGCCGCCAGCGCCGAGCGCGGCGTTGCGCGGATCCGCGGCCGGGAGGTCACAACCTTCGGTCTCAAGGACGGCCTCCCGGACGAGACCACCCGGGCCCTCCTGGAGACCCGGCGCGGGGACCTGCTGGTTGGCACCGGTCAGGGCCTTGTGCGACGCCAGGGAGAGAGATTCGAGCGCATTCCCCTGCCGGAGCCCTGGGGCCTTGCCCCCATCCAGGCTCTGGCCGAGGACGCTGAAGGCTGGGTGTGGCTTGGTGCCCGCAAGGGAACCGTTGCCCGGTGGAAGGAGGGGGCCTTCGAGGTGGCCGAGTTACCCGCACCGGCGGAGATGTCCCCCCTGATCTCCATCCGGGCGGATCCCTCCGGCCAGGTCTGGATTCTCGAGTCGGAGCGCGTCATGAGGCGGAGCCGGGACGGCCACTGGCAGGTGGAGGCCCTGCCGGGCCTGCCCTCCTCAGCCGTCTTCACAGCCTTCACCTTCACCCCAGAGGGAGAACTCCTCCTCTCGCTCGGCTCGGATGGACTCTACCTGCGGCGAGCCGATGGCAGCCACCGGCTCCTGAATCGCCAGAACCTGCTCTGCCGGGATTCCATCAACTGCGCCCTGCGCGACCGGAACGGCGGACTCTGGATCGGAACGGACGGGGACTACCTCTGGGTCCAGGCGCTCCCGGGCCTCTGGAGCCTGACCCACGACACCGAGACGGACCTGAGCCTTGGCCTCGGCTCAGTGACCTCCTTCCTGGCGCTTCCCGGCAACCGCATACTGTTTGGGAGCAACAACGGGGTCATTCTCTGGCAGCAGGGGAAGGGCGTGCAGAGACGCTGGCTGCGCCGGGATGGTCTGGCTTCCGAGGACGTGTGGATGCTGAAAGAGGACGGCGCCGGGGGAGCCTGGGTCGGGACTTTGAACGGACTCGGCCACCTGGGGTCCGACGGGCGCATCCGGCCAGGTCCTCCGGAGCTGAAGAAGAGCCACATACAGTGCATGGTCCGGCAGGGCAACCGGCTGTGGGTCGGGACGGACATGGGCCTGGTGGAGCTGGATCTCCGGGGGCGGTTTCTGGGACGCCACCACCCTGTCCCGGAGACCGGCTACACCTCGGTTCACTGCCTGCTGGTGCGTGGCGAGGAGCTGCTGGTGGGCACCAGCATCGGTCTCTTCCGGTTCGAGCAGGGAAGCTTCCACCGCTTTCTCGCCAACGGTCCCGCGGACCACATCCAGATCCTGGCCCTCCATGCCGACGCCCGGCAGCGCCTCTGGGTGGGCAGTTCCCAGCGCCTCCTGGTGAACGATCCGGCAGAGGGTTCGTGGAGCAGCCTGGACCTGGAGGCTGGCGGACAGCCGCTGTATGGCATCACCTGGATCCGCGGTCTCGCTTCCGGGGGCACCGCCATCGGCCATGCCAAGGGCGTCACCCTGCTGCCCAAGGTAGGTAAGCCCGTGCTGATCACACACCGGCTGGGACTGATCTCGGACGAGACCAATCAGGGGGGTGCCCTCGAAGATGGACTGGGCCGCCTCTGGATCGGGATGGTGGGCGGGGCCTGCTTCCTGGAAGCCGGGGCCAGCGTCCCGGAATACCCCCTGCCGACTCCCGTGGTCCTGGACATCACCTGGGAGCAGGGAACCTTCTGGATGCCCAGGGAGGTCACCCTGCCTCCCGGCTACGCCTCCCTGGTGGTCCACGTGGACTCCGGCTCACCCAACACGCCTGTCCCGGTCCGCTTCGAGGCCCAGCTAGACGCGCTCGGCGGCAGCTGGCAGGCCCTGGAATCCGGCAACGGGAGCATCCAGTTCGGGGGCCTGAGCCCCGGAACCCACCTGCTGCGCTTCCGGACCAGCCTCGACGGCACGGTCTGGAACGAGGCCGCACCGGTGCGCCTGACCATCAAGCCCACCTGGTATCAGACGCTCTGGGCCCGCTTGATCCTGATGGCGGTCTTGGCCTTTGCCTGCATCCTGGTCATCCAGGCACGCTTCCGCACCCTGGAGCGGAACAACGAGGCCCTGGAGGCGAAGGTCCGCTCCCGGACCAAGGAGCTGCAGGCCTGGACACGGGAACTGGCGCTGCGGAACCAGGGCATGGAGTGGACCCAGCGGCAGCTCAAGGATACCCTCGAGTCCCGGATGCAGATGATCAACACCGTCAGCCATGACCTCCGCTCTCCGCTCACCAGCATCCTGCTCAGCGTGGAGCGCATCAACGGGGGCGGAGCCGAGGTCGAACCCGGCCTGGCGAGAGTGCTCGGCATCATGAAGCACGAGGCCCACCGGCTGGACGCCATCCTCAAGGGTCTGCTCGACAAGAACCGCGCCGAATCCCTGACTGACCGGCTGTCCCTGAAGCTGACCCATCCCCAGGACCTGCTCGAGAACCTCGAGACCACCCTCCAGCTCAAGGCAGAAGCCCGGGGGCTCCAGACGCGGCTGGACCTCGATGCGGACCTGGGCAAGACCTGGGTCCTGCTGGACTCGGTGGCCATGCGGCAGGTGCTGTTCAACCTGGTGGAGAACGCCCTCAAGTTCACGGAGCCCCCGGGCGCCGTGGGAGTCCGGACCCACCTGAAGGAGAATCACTGGCACCTGGAGGTCTGGGACACGGGCCGGGGGATTCCCCGAGCCGAGTGTGAGCGGCTCTTCCATCCTTTCGAGCAGGGCCAGCATCAGGATGCCAAGAAGGGCTGGGGGCTGGGCCTCTACATCTGCCGGACCATCGTGGAGGCCCACGGCGGACGCATCGAAGTGGAGAGCGAAGTGGGCAGCGGCTCGGTGTTCCGGGTAAGCCTGCCCCTGGTGGGCAGCGAGATTCCGGCCTGAGTGGCTGGTCCGGGCGGCGGTTTCCGCCTGAGCACCATGGGCTTCCGCGCTATCCTCGGACCATGTTCCTGCCGCTCTACCTGGGCATCCTGCATGCCGTCGAACCCGACCATGTGGCCGTGGTGACGGGCGTGTCGCTCTCGGGCGACCGCCGGGGCGCATGGAAAGTGGGGCTGGCCTTCGGCGCCTCGCACATGCTGGCCGTGGCCCTCATCGCCGTGGCCGCGACCTTCCTTGGCCAGACCTTTCTGGGTGACCGCTTCTTCCTGTGGATGGACCGGGCGGCCTGGACCCTGGTGCTCGCCCTGGGGCTGTGGAACCTGGCCGCGGCCCTGGGACTGCGCCGGATCGCCACCCACAGCCACGCCCATCAGCACGGCCCCCTGGCCCATGACCACCCCCATCTCCACACCCGGAGCGCCGCCGGGCTCCGGCTCCAGCTGAAGCAGGGCCGCCAGCCAAGCCAGTCCGCCACGCGCCGCACGGTCACCTCGGCCCTCCAGCCCCTGGCCCGCCGGGCGCCCAAGCACCACGCCAGCGGTGCCTCCGCCCACGGCTACCACCACGCCGCCGCCTGGATGGGCGCCTTCTTCGGCCTGGGCGGGGTCCGGGGCTTCACCTCGCTGATGAAGAACGCCGGCATCTCCGGTCAGGTCCAGTTTCTCGAAGCGCTCCTGCTCTTCGGCCTGGGCATCACGGCCATGTTCACCCTGCTCAGCGCGGCCTCCGGCTGGCTGGCGACCCGCATGGGCACCCAGGCCCGCTTCCGCCGCCTGCTCTACGCCCTCTCTGGGGTGGGCAACGTGGTGGTGGGCCTCTACCTGCTGCTCAAGGCATGAGCGACGCCCCCCGCAGGCCCAGCCTGCTGCGCTCCGCGGCCGTGGTGTCCTTCATGACGCTGCTGAGCCGCCTGACGGGCCTGCTCCAGACCTTCTTCCTCAGCCATGTGCTCGGAGCCGGTCCTGCGGCGGATGCCTATGCCGTCGCCTTCCGCCTGCCCAACCTGCTGCGCCGCTTCACCGCCGAAGGCACCATGACCGCCGCCTTCCTGCCCACCCTGGCTGAGGCCGAGGCGGCCGAGGGCGAGGCCACCATGAAGGCCGTGGCCGCCCGCTTCCTGGGAACCCTGCTGGCGCTCCTGCTGCTTGGCGTCGTTCTGGTGTTGCTGTTCATGGGGCCCTTGGCGGGATTGCTCATGCTGGGAAGACCAGGCGTCCAGGGCGAGCTGACGGCGAGGCTGGGCCGGATCATGTTCCCCTACCTGGCCCTGGTGAGCCTCACAGCGGGCTTCACGGGGCTGCTCAACCTGCGCCACCGCTTTGCCCTAGCAGCCTCGGTTTCCGTGTTCTGGAACCTGGCCTTCATCGCCTTCGGCTGGACCACGCTGCAGGTGCTGGAGCGGGGTGGCCCTGCGCCCTACGAGACCGTCGGCGTCGTGTGCGCCTTCGCCGTCCTGGCGGGCGGTGTCCTGCAGCTGCTGGTGATCCTGCCCGCCGTGCGCCAGGAAGGTTTCGGGCTGTCCCTCGGCTTCCACCTCCGGGATCCCTGGGTGCGCAAGGCCCTGGGTCGCATGGGGCCCGGCCTGCTGGCTGCGGGCATCTACCCCATCAATGCCCTGATCAGCACCATGCTGGCCTCGAAGCTGGCGGATGGCGCCCAGATCGTGCTCTACAACAGCGGCATGATGGGCGAGATGGTGCTGGGGCTGTTCGCCATGAGCCTGGCCACGGCGGGCCTGCCCACCCTGAGCCGGCAGGCCGAGGCCCGGGACTGGCCCGCCCTGAACCGCAGCCTGACCCAGTCGATCTCGGCGTCGGCCCTGCTGGTGCTGCCGGCCTCGGTGGGCCTCGCCGTGCTGGCTCGGCCCATCTGCGCCCTGCTCTTCCGCACCGGCGCCTATACACCCGCCGCCGCGGACTGGACCGCCCTCACTGTCGCCTTCGGCACGGTGGGCCTGGTCTTCGTGGCGGCCCAGCGCCTGGGCAACCAGGCCCTCTACGCCCTCAAGGACTACCGAGGTCCCGCCACCATGGCGGGCTTCACCCTGGCGCTGAACGTCGCGCTGAGTCTGGCGCTGCTCAAGCCCCTGGGCACCGGCGGTCTGGCTCTGGCCAATGGCCTGGCCAGCCTGGCGGGCCTCCTGGGCGTGGTGCTGCGCCTCCAGCCGCGCCTGCCCGGCATGGACCTGGGGCCCTTGCTGAAGGCCACGGGCAGGGCCCTGGCCGCCGCGGCTCTCATGGGCCTCCTGGCCTGGTTCGGAGGTCAGCTGCTCCACTTGGATGCCCCCCATGCCTTCACGCGCTGGGCCCTGGGTCTGCGCCTGCTGCCCCTGGTGGCCCTCTGCGCGGCCGCCTACGGTCTGCTGGCCTCTGCCTTCGGCCACCCCGAAGCGCTGGAGCTGGTCGGGAAGGTGCGCTCGAAGTTGGGACGGGGTAGGCCATGAAGGCCGTGATCCAGCGCGTGCAGCGGGCCAGCGTACGGAGCCGCGACCTCGAGGCCACCATCGGCCCGGGACTCCTGGTGCTGGTGGGTCTGGAAGCCGGAGACACGGAAGAGACCTGTGCCTGGGCCGCCGCCAAGATCGCCGCATTGCGGATCTTCTACGATGCCGACGGCAAGATGAACCTCAGCCTGCAGGACATCGGCGGCGAGATCCTCGCGGTGAGCCAGTTCACCCTGGCCGGCAGCATCGCCAAGGGCCGCCGCCCCTCCTTCGACCGGGCCATGAAGCAGGACGAGGCCCGGGTGCTCTTCCGGCGCTTCCTGGAGCTGCTGAAGGCCCAGCATCCCCAGGTGAAGTCCGGCTTCTTCCAGGAGCACATGGAGGTCGAGCTGGTCAACGATGGCCCGGTGACCTTCATCCTGGAGCACTGAGGCAGGAATGCAAAGACAACGGCCGGGCAAGCCCGGCCGTTGTCTTTGCAGGTTCAGAGGCTACGGCTGCAATTCGAGGGTGAGCACCGCACCCCCCATCTGGGGCAGGGTGGCGGAGGTCTTCAGCACCTTGCGGGTGACCGTGTCAATCCAGACGGTGGTGCGGCCGGGATCCCCCTCAGCGGAGGTCAGCTCCAGCTTCCAGGCCTTGAAGCTTCCGGCGGGAACCTGGAGATCTTCCTGGCCCGTGACCGCAGCCTTCTTGAGCTCGACCTTCTGGCGCTGAAGATCCACGTTGCGGAAGGTGACGCTGTAGCCTGTGGCCAGGGGCAGGCAGGCCAGTACCTCTTGGGCTCCCGGGCCGTCGGCGAACGCGCCGCCGCCCAGGTCGAGGCTGATGGGCTTGGGGGCCCCGCCCATGGCCATGGAACCGATGACTTTGGCGCCGTCAAAGGCCAGCTCGATGGTGACGGGCCCCTGCTTCACCGTGCGCTTCACTGGTACCAGGGAGTCCTTGGCCAGGCAGACGGCATCCACAGCTTCGCCACCGGGCAGCTTGGTGGTCTCAGTGACCAGCCAGGTGCCACCCTCCTCCTTCACGGTGCGGACCATGGAGAGCGGCATGCTCTGCGGGCCCATGGCGATGCTCCCGACATAGGTGTAGCTGCCGGCCGTCAGCTTGGCGCTGGGAGTGGGCACCCCCACGGAACCGGCATCCGTCTTCTTCACCAGCACCACAGTCTTGGGGTCCACGGTGATCTCGGGCAGGCGCTGCATGACATCGGGCTTCCCGCCCTCCTGGAACCGGGCCTGGAGGTGCTTGGCAAGGAACTTCTCCGCGGCGGCCATCATGGCCTGGCTGTTCACAGGCCGGGCAAAGCCATGTCCCTCGTCCGGGGCGCAGATGTACTCCACGGGGAAGCCACGGTCTCGGAGGGCGATGACGATCTGCTCGCTCTCGGCCTTCTTGACGCGGGGGTCATTGGCGCCCTGCACCACCAGCAGCGGGGTCTTGATCTTGGCGACGGAGTTCAGCGGGGACTGCCGCTCCAGCTGCTTCTTGCCCTCGGGCGTGTTGGGGTTGCCCATGCGCTCGTGGAAGATGATGCGGCCAGCTTCCCAATAGGGGGGGATGGTCTCCAGCAGCGTCAGCAGGTTGGAAGGGCCGACGATGGAGACCGCGGCGGCATAGAGGTCAGGCGTGAAGGCCACACCCGCGAGGGTTGCGTAGCCGCCGTAGGAGCCGCCCATGATCGCCACGCGCTTGGGATCCACGGTGCCGAGCTTGACCAGGTGCTTCACGCCCCAGGTGAGGTCGTCCTGCATGAGGTCGCCCCACTGTTTGTTGCCAGCGTTCAGGAACTTCTTCCCGTAGCCAGTGGAACCCCGGAAATTGGGAGCCAGCACCGCGTAGCCGCGGTTGGCCAGGAACTGGGCGTAGGGATTGAAGCCCCACCCGTCCCGCGCCCAGGGTCCCCCGTGCGGGAACACCACCAGGGGCAGTCCCTTCGCCGGGACCCCCTTGGGCAGGCTCAGGTAGCCGGGAATCTCCAGACCGTCGCTGGACTTGTAGCGGATGGACTGCATGGGAACCAGAGGATCCCGGGGCAGGTCCTCGCGGGAGACGTACTCCAGGCTGAGCTTCTTGGTGCGGCGGTCAAAGAGGTAGCGGGTGCCCGGGTCCCGGTCGCTGGAAGCCGCCACCATCAGCAGCTGCTCGTCGGCGCTGGAGGAGCCCATGCCGATCTCCCGCCCGGGCAGCTGCTTCTGGAGCAGCTTGTAGTCCGCCTCCCAGGCCTTGTCCTTCCAGTAGATCCGGGTGCGGTCGTCCTGGTAGGTGGTGGCGATCAGCTCATCGCTGAGGTCCGAGAAGATGGCCGAGCCGAAGTCCACACGGCCCTTGGGATCCGACTCGAGCTTTTCTTCTTTGCCCGTGGCGGGATCAAAGAGGACCAGTTCCGTCAGGTCCCGTTGGCCCTTGTTGGTCTCTAGGTAGACCCGCTTCCCGTCCTTGTGGAAGGCCACGGGATCGGCGGACTCGAACACCGTGCATTCGTAGACCTTGGTGAAGCCCTCAGGATCCACCCGGAGAATCTCCGTGTCCCCCTTCTCCGTGGTGCGCAGCGCCAGACGCAGGTTGGCCTGCTTGTCGAAGACCCAGCCCGCGATGCGCTCGGTGTTCTTGCGGAGCAGGGTCCGCTCGCCCGTAGAGATCTTGACCTTGTAGACGTCATGCCAGGCGGCATCGCGATCGTTGAGACCGACGTAGATCGTGTCGGGATCGGCCTTGGGCACGGAATAGATCATCGCCCTGGCCCCCTTGGCGGCGGTCAGGTTGCGGGCTTCGGGAGCCTCCTTGCCTGCGGCGGCCGGGGCTGCGGGATCCACGGCATAGACGTTGTAGTTCTCGTCGCCATCCTTGTCCTGGACGAAGAGGATCTGTTTGCTGTCCCGGCTCCAGAAGAAGCCGGGGATGGGCCGCTTGGGATCAGCAGTGATGAGACGCCCCTTGGTGTAGGGCTCCCCCACTTTCTTGACCCAGACGTTCCGGGTCTCCTTCCAGGGCTTGAGGAAGGCAATCCACTGCCCGTCCGGGGACAGCTGGGCGCCGGCGATCTCAGGATTGCCGAAGAACTTGTCCCGATCGACAAGGGGCGGAAGCTGGGCCTTTCGGCCGGTGGCGGAGGCGGGAGCCTTGACTCCCTCTGCGGCCAGCGGCAGAACCAAGGCCAGGGCAAGGCCTGACTGCAGGAGCCGGGTCAGGAGATGGGGATGGGTCATGGGTGGGACTCCTCAGGAAATTGGGCTTGAGTCGGCTACGAAGGAATTGGGGAGCGGTTGAGCGGCAGGCGCAGGGGTGCTCGGGCCAGAGCATAGCCTCTCAATCCTTCTCCAGGAAAGGACATCCTGGTAAAAAACTGAAATTATCTCGGACTGTAATCGATTCGGCTGGGGGGAAAGGCCTCTCCCAGGACCCTGCAGGCGGTCGCGTGACCGCACGGTCCCTCCAGGGGAATCACCACCGCCAGCACGAGATGGGCAGGAGTTCCCTCTTCCAGCCTGAGCAGGGCCCGTTTCCTCAGCCCCGACGCGAAGTGCTTGAGCAGCCTCTCCGCGCAGGACCAGGCCTCTGCCTCCGTGGGGAGCCAGCGCCCAAGGTCGGGCAGGTATCGCCGGAACCCCGGCTGGTAGCTGATCCCGAGGATCCCGCAGGCGTATCTTCCTACGCCGAACTCCCCCAGATAGGAATGCACCTGGGCCTCACACCCCGGGGAGACGCTGACGTGCAGCCCCTTCTCCGGGAGGAGGGGATGCAGGGGTCCCGGCTCAGGCAGCGCATGCCCTCGACTCAGAGCCTGGGCGAACACGCCCTGCGGATAGGAGGGTAGCATTCCCGGGAACAGCATCAATCCACTCACCTCGGTTCACGGGCGCCGCGTCAGGTGCCTGAGACCTGTCGAAAATCCCAGCCATGGGCCTGCCCTGCCTGGAGCGGCTGCGGACGGACCGTCGCAGGGCACCTCAGGTTGGACAGGGCCTGGGAGAGCCCCAGGAGGATCCCCCGGAGGTTCAGTTCCATGGCCAGGAGCGGCATCCCGGCCCCCACTCCAACTGGCGTGGCCCGGGCCACGGGGACAGCGACCTGGGTTCCACCCTGGCTGAGCCAAAGGACAAGCTGTTGGCTCCCCTCTCCCTGGGGTTCCAGTTGGAAGCCGAGGTCGACCTCTTCCTTCCGCATCACAAACAGGAATCGGACCGCGGACGGGTCCTTTACGACCAGGGGCATGGGTCCGGGAGCCACCTGGATCACCAAGGTCCCAGCGTCACCCCCCTGCGGATTCTGCAGGATGATGCCGCAGCGGATGATGGCCATGCGGAGCAGGTCCAGCAAGGCAGTGGGCGTAGGGTTCATGGCTTGACCTCGGTAGGGAGTGCTTTGCGCCCAGCAGAATCCGGCCGACCAGCCCGATCTGAGATACGTAAAATTACTTACTTTGCACTCATTCTAAGTCTTGATCGGCCCTGTCAAGCGACACAAGAAACGATGTGCTTGTCTTTTGATTAAATGATTTATTGAGAAATTCATAATAATTTAATAATGAAATTTTTCACTAAAAACCCAGGCTGTATTGAGATTTCACATAGAAAATATCGATAATATTAAATAATAATAGATTAATTTTTACATTCCTTATTTACACCCATAGCCGATGGGCGTGATCCCAATTGTGGTTTCGTCCAGATTTTTATAGGCAGTCCAAGGCCTATCCCACCGCCCAGACGAACCGATGGTGGGGAAAAATTCAGGCGTGTTGGTTCGGGGCCATCCCAGGAAGGAGAAGGTCAGACCTTGGGCGGTTCCAGCCCAAAGTCAGCCCAGCCTTCCCGGGTCGGACCATAGACGGCGGGCACGGCCAGGCCCGCCTGCCGCATGAGGACCGTCATCTGGCCGCGATGGTGGGTCTGGTGGGAGACGAGGACGTAGAGGGCGAAGGCGCCGGTCCAGGTCTCGCCATACAGGGTGAAGTTGCGGCCCAGCTCCGTATTGCTCCAGCTGCCCATGTGATCCAGGAGCGACTCGCTCACGGCTCGGTAGGCGCTGCCGATCTCAGCCATGGTCGGGGGCGGCGCGCCGATGAAGCCGTCCGACCCGAGGGCCACGGGACCCTTCACCTTGAGGCCCAGGTTCTGGGGCAGTTCCAGGATGGTCTCCACCAGATGCCAGGCGAGGCGCCGCAGGTCGCGGTGCTGGGCGTCCACAGCCTGATGGGCGGCGGCATCGGGGATGGCCGCGAACACAGCCAGCGTCTTTTCCGCTTCCTGCTGCCAGATGGACTTGAAGTCCTCCACGCGTCGGAACATGTCTGCCTCCGGAAAGGTGTCCGGAAGCATAGCGCAGAGAGAAAGTTGGGGTCGGGGGAAACGAGGGCCGGAGACTGACCGGACTGGCAGCTATCTCTGAACCGGAGGGTTCACCGGCGCGCACTACCGTCTAGCGTGGAAGCCACAGAGGCAGCCTCTGACGGAGAACTCACCCATGAAAACCTACCTCTTCCCGATCGCGCTCATCCTGGCCGGCATGGCCAGCCTGGCCTCAGCCCAGTCCGAGCTGCGCCCCCTTCAAATACTCATGCAGGCCCGCGCGGGCTGGATGAAGGCCATGAGCCAGAACCTGGCCGCCAAGAACCTCCCGGAGGTGGCCAAGGATGCCGAGGCGCTCTCGAAGCAGGCGGCCAAGGTCGCCGCGGGCGTCGAGGGCGAGCGCAAGGTGTTCAACCAGAAGGTGTCCGACCTGGCGAAGGCGGCGGCCGACGCCGCCGCGGGCGGGGATGAAGCCGTGCTCAAGGCGCGACTGGGCGAGCTCAAGGCCACCTGCGCGGATTGCCACGCCAAATTCCGGGACAAGTAAGCCATCCTGGAGGGATGGCAGAGTCCGCAGAAGCAGAGCAGCAGGGGATCTTCACCCGTCCGTTCCTGATCCTGTGGGCCTTCTACTTCCTGGTCTTCGCCGCCGGCTACCAGCTGTTCCCGGTGGTGCCCCTGCACCTGCGGGACCTGGGTGCCAGCCTCGCGGAGAGCGGCCGGTTCCAGACTGCTTTCATGCTTGGTTCCGGCATTGGTTCGCTGTTCACGGGCCCCCTGGGTGACCGGCTCGGCCCGCGAAGGGTCCTGCGCCTGTCCTCCCTGCTCCTGGTGCTGATCCTCGCGGCCTATGCCCTGCTGCGGGTGCGCTGGGGCTTCTACCTCCTGGCGCCCCTCCACGGCGTGCTCTGGTCCGCGCTGCGAACCGCTTCCGTCGCCAAGGTAGGGGGCATCCTAACGCCGGAACACCGGGCCCAGGGCATGTCGCTCTTCGGCCTCTCCGGCCCCGGGGGCGTGGCGCTGGGACCGCTCGCGGGCCTCTGGCTGCTACCCCACCTGGGCTTCGCCTGGATGCTCGCCATCCTGGCGTTGGTCTTCGCCGTCCTCCACCTGCTCATCGGGAGCCTGCCCCGGGAGGCCCGGGAGACGGGTCCCAGGCAGCCGCTCACCCTACCGGATCGCTCGGTCTGGGCGCCCGTCGTCCTGCTCTTCCTGCTGGGTCTGGGCTTCGGACCCATGCCCCCCTACAGCGCCCAGGAGGCCAAGGCCCTGGGCATGGCCTGGCCCTCGGCTTTCCTCACCTGCTTCGCCCTTGGCATGGTCGGCATCCGGGCCCTGCTCAGCCTGACCGGCATGGGGCGGCGCCCCGTGGCCCTGCTGCCCCTCATGCTCGCAGTAGCAACCGTGGGTTCGGCCCTGCTGGCCTTTCTGCCGGGCGGCGCGGCGCGGCATCTCACGGCTGGCCTCGTCTATGGCGGCGGCTACGGCATGGTGCACACGCTCCTCTTCATGCACATCATCGACACCTGCCCGGCGGAACGGCGAGGGACCGGCGTGGGGGCCCTCTTCTTCGCCTTCGACGTGGGCACGGCCCTCGGCGCCCTGGGGCTGGGCTGGGGCATGGAGCTCACCAGCTTCCGCTGGGGCTGGGCCGCAGGCGTGGTCCTGCTGGCGCTGGCCATGCCTGCGGCCCGGCGCATCGCCCGGGAGAGCCGGACCGTGACAACTGGGACCGCCCCCTCTGCCATCCTGGAGCCATGAAGGCTCTTTCCAACCCTCGTCCGCGGCTCCTCACCCGCCAGTTCGCCCTTGTCTGGGCCCTGACCTTCATCACCTTCTTCGCGGCGTTCCAGCTGTTTCCCACCGTCCCCCTGCGCCTGCGGGAGCTCGGCGCCAGCCTGGCGGAGAGCGGCCGGTTCATGACCCTCTTCACCCTCGGCAGCGCCCTGGGTGCGCTCTTCACCGGGCACCTGGGTGACCGCATGGGGCACCGGCGGCTGGTGATCGCCTCCGCCGTGGGCTACGCAGGGTTCCTGGCCGCCTATGCTTACCTGCCGACCCGCTGGGGTTTCTACCTCCTGGCCTTTCCCCACGGCATTGTCTGGTCGGGCCTCCTGACGGCCACCATGGCCTCCCTGGCCCACGTGCTGCCGGACGAGCGGCGGGCCGATGGGCTCAGCCTCTACGGCCTGGCCAGCCCAGGCGGGGTCATCGTGGGACCCCTGCTGGGGCTCTGGATCCAGCAGCGCTGGGGCTTCGCACCCATTGGCTGGTATCTCGCGGGCCTGTTCCTCCTGCTCGGGGGCCTGGCGACCACCCTGCCCGAAGACCACCCCCAGGGCCGGGTCCAGGGCTTCCAGTGGCCCAACGCCACGGTGATCGGGCCCTGTGTGGTCCTGTTCGGCGTGGCCCTGGGCTACGGCGCCCTGGGCACCTACACGGCGCAGGAGGCCCTGGCCCTGGGCCTGCCCCTGCCCTCGGCCTTCCTGTCCTGCATGGCCATCGGCATGGTGCTCATGCGCCTCGTGATGCTGCGGCGGGGCTTCGGCCGCCGGCCCATCCGGAAGCTGCCCGCCATGCTGCTGGGCGCCACCGCGGGCCTCGCCCTGCTGGCCTTTCTGCCTGGCGGCACGGCCCGCCACGTGGTCTCGGCCCTGCTCTACGGCGCGGGCTACAGCATGCTGCACACCCTGCTCAACGCGAAGCTGTTGGAGACGGTGGATCCCCTGCGGCGCGGCTCCGCGTTCGGCGCCCTGCTGTTCGCCTTCGATGCCGGCATCGGCCTCGGCAGCTTCAGCCTGGGCTGGACCATCGGCCACTACGGCTATCGCCTGGGCTGGGCCCTGGGCGCCCTCGCCCTGCTCGCGGTGCTGCCCCTGACCCTGCGGATGAGCCGGGACTGACTCAGACCCTGCGGTGCAGCTTGTGCGGGGCCGCCTGGTCCACGCACTTCACCAGCATCTCGTCGATGTTGACGTGGTCCGGCAGCATCAGACACCAGCGGACGCACTCGGCCACGTCGTGGGCCGTCAGGGGCTTCACGCCTTTGTAGATGGCCGCCGCCTTGTCGTCATCCTTTAGCCGCACGTTGGAGAACTCGGTCTCAGCCATGCCCGGGTCCAGCTCGGTGACCCGGATCTGCTCGCCGTTCAGCTCCAGGCGCAGGCTGTGGGCCATGGCCCGCAGGCCCATCTTGCTGGCGCAGTAGACGCTGCCGCCCTCGTAGGGCTGGTGACCCGCCACGGAGCCGATGAAGAACACGTGCCCCCAGCCGGCCTTGCGCACATGGGGCAGGCCAGCGCGGATGGTCTTCACCACGCCCTCGATGTTGGTGCGCATCATGGCTTCCAGATCCTCGTCCGGCGTCTCCCAGAGCTTGAAGGTGCCGCTGGCGAGGCCGGCGTTGGCCACCAGCACGTGCAGGCCGCCCAGGGCCGCAGCCGCAGCCTCCACGAATGCGTTCACACTGGCCGTATCCCGGGTATCCACCTGACCCGCGAAGGTCTGCACGCCGTGGGCCTTGGCCAGCGCATCCGCCAGACCCTGCACCCGGTCGAGCCGGCGGGCGCCCAGCGCCAGATGGCAGCCCTGCGCGGCCAGCAGCCGGGCCATGGCGGCGCCGAAGCCGCTGGAAGCGCCGGTGATGAGGACGATGGGATGTTCGGGACGCATGGGTCTTCCTCCGATGACTTGATTCAAGCGGCTTTCATGCGCGCGAGGCCTGCGGGGAGCAGTTCACCGCGCCTTACCGGAAAGTCCGGTGGAACTCGCCCATGGCTTCCACGACTTTCTGGATCTGGTCGGTGGGCGGGAGGATGGTCGTGCGGAAGTGGGCCGTGCCTTCCATCTGGCCGAAGCCGGAGCCGGGGACCACACAGATGCCCGTCTGCTCCAGCAGGGCCATGGCATAGTCCGAGTCGGTGCGGCCGGGAGGCAGGGTGATCCTCGGGAAGGCGTACATGGCCCCGGTGATGGTGTTGCAGGTGATCCCAGGAATGCGGTTCAGGCCATCCACCAGGAGGGTGGCGCGCTGTTTCAGCGTATCCAGGATCGCCCGCTTCTCCGCTGTGTAGAGGGCGTAGGAGGGCATGCCCGGCTTCGGGGCGCACACCATGGCATGGACCGCGACCTGACCGGCCAGGTTGGCGCAGAGCGCGATGCTCTGCAGCTTCAGGATGTGGCCCGCCACGTCGTCCGGAACGTTCCGGAACTCGAAGTAGCCGCCCCGGTGACCACACTCGCCCAGCAGCCCCTTGGAGCAGGAGTGGAAGCTGAAGAGCGAGACGTCCTTCACCTCCCTCTCGTGGAGCACCCTGGCGAAGGAGACGAACGCATCGCCGGCCCGGTAGATGTTCTCCTGGTAGACCTCGTCGGCCAGGATCGAGAGGCCGTGGGCCTGCGCGAAGTCGATGATCATGGCGATGGTGGCCTCGTCCAGCACCGCGCCCGTGGGGTTGCCGGGGTTGATCACGCAGATCGCCTTGACATGGGTCCCCTCGGCCTTGGCCTTGGCCAGGGAGTCCTCCAGCATGGGGCGGCTCACCTTCCAGCCGTCGGCCTCGTCCAGGAAGTAGGGCACCATGCGGCCCCGGTAGAGCGTGATGCTGGCCGAGTAGAGCGGGTACTGGGGAATGGGGATCATGATGCCGTCCCCGGGGCCGGAGATCAGGATGCGGAGCGCAGTCTGCACGCCCTTGCTCGCCCCGTCCGTCAGGAAGATGGCGTCGGGATCCACGCCGATGTGGTCGCGCTCGAGAATGAACTCCGCCACGGCCTCCCGGATGGACCGCACCCCGCGGCTCTCGCTGTAGGCGCCGAGGCCGTGCTGCGTGCCGGCAAGAATGGCGCGGGCGGTCTCGATGGCGTCCGAGGGGAAGGCTCCCGGTGCGGATTCCATGAGGGCCGGGTACTCGCACAGGGCCAGAAGCTGGCGGACCCAGGTGAGGGGGGCCTGCCCGAGGGACTGAGGGTTGCCGATGTTGCAGTAGATGATCTTCCGTCCCTGCTTCTCCAGCTCCCCGGCGCGGGCCACGATGGCACCCCGCACCGCGTACTCCGTCGCGAGAACGGCCTTGCTGATGTCAGACATGCGGATGGTCATAGGCACTCCGGTGGTCTAGTTTAGCGCGGAGGGGAGGGGGGTGTGACCCGGGTCATCCTGCCCCGGACCGGAGCTGACGATAGACTGGCCCGGACGGATCCATCCCGACCTCTCACCTTCCTCCCCTTTCGACGAGGTATCCATGTTCGGTTTCACCCTCCCTCCCGAGCTGCAGGCTGAGAAAGAGCGCGCCCATACCTTCGCCGAGAAGATCATGCGCCCGGTGGCCCGAAAGTATGACGAGACCGGGGAGTGGGCCACAGACGTCTACAAGTCCGCCTTCGACTTCGGCTACCTGCAGGCCATGGTGCCCGAGGACTGCGGTGGGCCCGGCGCCTCGCAGATGGAAGAGGTCGTGGTCTGCGAAGAGCTGGCCTGGGGCTGCGCGGGCCTCTACACCTCCATCATGGCGAACGGCCTGGCCATGACGCCGGTGCTCATCGCCGGGAGCCCCGAGCAGAAAAAGAAGTGGCTGGGCATGATCGCAGAAGAGCCCAAGTTCGCCGCCTTCAGCCTGTCCGAGCCCAACGCTGGCTCCGACGCCGGTGGCATGACCTGTCGCGCCGAGAAGAAGGGCGACAAGTACATCATCAACGGCACCAAGTGCTACTGCACCAACGGTGGCTACGCCGACTGGTACACCTTGTTCTGCAGCACCGACCCCAGCAAGGGCGCCCGGGGCGCCAGCTGCATCGTCGTCCCCCGGGACACGCCGGGTCTGGTGGTGGGCAAGGCCCTGGACAAGATGGGCCAGCGCGCCAGCAACCAGGTGGAGCTCTACTTCAACGACGCCGAGGTGCCCGTCGAGAACCTGCTGGCCAAGGAGGGCATGGGCTTCATCATCGCCATGAAGACCCTCGACCAGACCCGGGCCGCCGTGGCCGCCGGAGGCGTGGGCGTCGCCCGCGCCGCCTTCGAGATCGCCCTGGAGTACGCCAAGACCCGCATCCAGTTCGGCGCGCCGATCTTCGCCAACCAGGCCATCAGCTTCATGCTGGCGGACATGGCCAAGAAGATCGAAGCCAGCCGCCTGCTCACCTGGCAGGCCGCCTGGATGACCGACAACAACATCAAGAACTCCAAGCACAGCGCCATGGCCAAGACCTTCGCCACGGACACGGCCATGGAGGTCACCACGGACGCTGTGCAGATCCTCGGCGGCAATGGCTACAGCCGCGACTACCTCGTCGAGAAGTGCATGCGCGACGCCAAGCTCCTCCAGATCTATGAGGGGACGAACCAGATCCAGAGGCTGGTCATCGCCAAGGAAATCCAGCAGGGAAACTGATCACCGCTTTTGGGCCTTGAACGCCCCCACACCCGATCCTAAAATCCCTCTCAACCATCCATCTTTAACAGCCCAAGAGCCGTGAAGAAGGGGAGGGACTCCCGCCGGGAATCCCTGTTCAACTCCGGAGCGCAAGCCCTCGCGACCCCCATGCCTGGTGGGTGCCGCGCGATCAACCTCCAGGCACGAGGGGCACCGTCCCAGGGAAGAGCGTCATGTCCGAAGGCACCGTCAAATGGTTCAACGCCGAAAAGGGCTTCGGCTTCATCACGCCCGACGAAGGCGGCAGTGATGTCTTTGTCCACTACTCTGCCGTGCAGACCAAGGGGTTCCGGACCCTGGAGGAGAAGCAGCGGGTCAGCTTTGAGGTGGTCCAGGGGCCCAAGGGACCCCAGGCGGCGAACGTCAACAAAGTCTGAAGGAACCGGCTCTCGGAGCCCCGGCCTGTCCGGGGCTCCGTCTGTACGGAGGAGCTGAGCCCCGGCCAGAGGCCTCATACTTCGAGCGATGAGAAAGCTCCTTCCGCTCACGCGCCCGGTCCAGGGCGCCCTCCTGCTGCTGCTGGCAGCCCTGCTCGCTGGCGCGGGCTGGGCCCTGGGTGTGACATCCGGCTGGGCCTTGGCGGGCTCTCTGCTCATGGGGGGCTGGCTTGGTTGGGCTCTCCGGCAGGTCTGGATCTACCCCGGCCTGCTGGCCCGGGCGGAGGCCCGCTGGGCCGCGTCCGGTCCGGCCTCCGAGGTCGCGGAGCTCTTGGCCCAGGCCCCGCTGGCCCGGGGAGAGCTCGGCTATCGGATCCACCTGCTGCTCGGGCTGGCCCACGCCTCCCTCGGTTACAAAGAACGCGCCTGGCTGGACCTGCTCGAGGCACAGCTGGTGCGGCAGTCCTGGTGGCAGTACTGGTTTCTGTCCCGGGCCTTCCGCCAGAGCTCGGGCATTCCCACGGCCCGCCGTCTGGCCTGGGGAGCCTCGTTGATCCGCCTGGCCCCGCGCATGGGAAGGCTCCGGCACCTGCAGGGCATCCTCCTGCTTCGAAGCTCCGAACCGGAGGCCCTGCATCGGGCCTGGGAGCACTTCGAGGCGGCGCTGCCACTCTCCTGGGAGGACCCCCTGGTCCTCGAGGACCTGATGCTCGCAGGGCTCCAGCATGGCCGGGAGGACACGGTGGAGCAGGCCCTAGCGGTGCTCTGCGCTCGTCATGGAGACGCCCGGATTCCCTGGGACCGGGGCGCCGCAGGCATGCACCTGCTGCGGAAGGGCCGCCCGGCGGCGGCCCTCGCCCTTGTCCAGGGCCTGCCTCCCGAGCGCCGGGATCGTCCTGCGCTCTGGCTGGTGGAGACCGTCTCCCGCCGCCACCTGGGCGACCGGGAAGGCGCCTGGCGGGTCATTGAATCAGCCTTGGCGGAGCAGCCCGGGTCCTTCCGGCTCTGGCTGGAGCGCTACCAGATCACTCTGGAGCTCCACCAGGACCAGGAGGCGCGCCGCAGCCTGGACCTGGCCTGGCCCACCATTCCGAGCGGCTCAGAAGGCAAGGCACTCCGGGAAGAGTGGCAGCTCCGGCGCTCGGAGTTCGCCTTCTGGTGGGAAGACGACCCCGCCTTCGCCCGGGAACTGCTCGCCTCCGTCCCGCCCGATGCGCAGGGGGACCACCATCCCCCGCTCCGCCTCCAGCTCCAGGTGGCCGAGGGCCAGTTCGAGGCGGCCTATGCCGAGGTGGTCAGCCTCCTGCAGGCGAGTCCCGAGGATCCGGACCTGCTGCTGCTCCAGGCGGAGTGCCTGCTCGGCATGGATGCCTGGGAAGCCCTGCTGCCCTTCCTCGAAGGACTTGGTGAGCGCTGCCGGGAGCGACCTTCCTTCTGGCACCTCCGCGGCCTGGCGCATGCCAACCTGGGCGACGGCCTGCCGGCCCGGCTGGACCTGGAACGCGCCGTGCGCATGGATTCCCAGACCTTGCGCTACCTCCTGGATGCCGGCCACGCTTGTGCCGAGCTGGGTGACTGGGACCGCGCCGAGAGCCACTGGCGCAAGGCGCTTCAGTTGGAGCCGCAGGAGGAAGAAACGCTGATCCACCTCGCCGAGGCCCGGCGGGAGCTGGAGGACCTGGAAGGAGCCCGCCGCTACCTCCGCGAGTGCCTACTCCACCACCCCGACAGCCCGGAGGCCCAGACCCGCCTGGCGGAGCTGGAGGCGAACTGAAGCTGTAAGCCATCAACGGCCTGGCTGCAGGCCTAGGACTTGTCGCCCTTGAGCAGGGCAAGCTTGGAATCGAGTCGGGCCTGCATCTCCGGCAAAGCCCATTTCCGGGCTTGCTCCAGAGCCTTGATGGCCTCCTTCGGCTTGCCCCGGGCCAGGCACACCCGGGCATGGATCAGGTGGAAGTCCGGATCCTGGGGCAGCAGCCGGATGGCCTGCTTGATGCGTTTATCGGCTTCCTCGAAGTGGCTGTCCGCGAGGGCCTCCTCGGCGAGGAAGGCGTTGAAGAAGGGATCCTTCTTCCGCACTTCCAGCCCCCGGTCCCGATAGACCTGGGCTTCCGAATCTCGCCCCTGAGCCTTGAGCAGGTTCTCCAGGTTGCCGCAGGGCGCGCCGTCCCGCGGATCCGCCTCGATGGCTCGGAGGAAGGACCGCTCGGCCTCAGCATCCTGCCCCTGGGCACGCTGGACGACCCCCTGGATGTTCCAGCCCACGCCTAGCTTCGGATCCACCTGAATGGACCGGAGCGCGGCTAGCCGGGCTTCGTCCTGGTTGCCCTCGTCAAGGAGCTCCACGGCTCGGTTGCTGTAATACAGGGCCAGCACTCGCCTGGGCTCGAGCGGCACGACGAGTTGGGGATTCCGGCGCACCTCCGGGAGGAAGTCCGCGACAATCTCCTGCCCGATGGCCCCCGTGGGCACCACAGCCACGATGTGGCGCTCGTAGCGGATGGTGGTGCCGACTCTTCGCCAGCGGCTGATCCGAAGGGACTCCCCGTAGCGGGCCTCCAGGCCCAGGGACCGACAGGCCGCCACGCACAGGGCCGTGAGTGAGAGGCAGTTGGCCTTGCGATCCCGCCAGGTCTCGATGGGCGTGCGGGTATAGGTGTTGTCGTAGGTGATGCCGAGCCCGCCATCCTCCGGGGCGGAGAAGAAGGCCCTCAGGAGGGCTCCGACCTTGGCCGTCACCGACATCTGGCTCAGGGTGTGCTGGCGGGCAAAGACCTGCAGTTCCTTGGGGGCCTCGAAGGGATCCTCCCCTGCGGACAGAAGCAGTGTGCTCAGAAGGAACGGCAGAACTCGCAGACGCATGGAAAACTCCGATCCAGCATAGGTCTACGGGCAGGAAGATCAATGGATTATGAGATGCTCGGGGGATTGGAGGAATTATGCCGAGCCCCAGCGCCGTCGTGTGCGCCTATTCCAGTGTGGGCACGGCTGCTCTCGAGGGCTTGCTGAAGGCCGGTGTCGAGGTCCGCGCCCTCTATACCTATCCCCAGGGCGAGGATGAGCGGTGGTTCACACCCCCGGCGGCGGTGGCCTTGGCCCACGGCATCCCGGTCCATGAGGCTCCGGTTTTCAACGATGACAGCGTCTATGCGGCCATCCTGGCGCACCAGCCCGACTTTCTCTTCAGCTTCTACTTCCGCGAGATGATCCGGGCCCGCGTGCTCGACATCCCCCGCCTGGGCGCCTACAACCTGCACGGCAGCCTCCTGCCGAGATACCGGGGCCGGGCGCCCATCAACTGGGTGCTGGTGAAGGGCGAGACCGAGACGGGGATCACTCTGCACGCCATGACGCCCAAGCCCGACGACGGCTTCATCGTGGCCCAGACCCGCCTACCCATCGCCTGGGACGAGACGGCCCTGAGCCTCACGGCCAAGGCGGCCGAGGCCGGAAGGGAGCTGGTGGCCGGGGCCATCCCGGGACTGCTGGATGGCAGCAGTCCGCGCATCGACCAGCGGACCCTCGGCCCCTCGACCTACTTCGGCGGCCGGAAGCCTGCGGATTCCCGTCTGGACGCCGCCATGACGGTCCAGGAGGCGTTCAACCAGATCCGGGCTGTGGCCGACCCCTGGCCGAATGCCTTCCTGGAGACCCCGCTGGGCACGGTGAAGGTCGCCTGGGCCCTGCCGAGTGCCGACTTCTGCCCGGCTGGCTGTTTCCGTTTGAGCGGGGAAGGGCTGCTGCTCGGGTTCGCCGACGGCGCCCTGAGTATCCACACGCTGAAGGCCCAGGGGCTGCGGGTGGAACGACCCACCGAGCAGGCGGGGCTGCTGCGCACGCTTGGCCTGAAGGAAGCCCTCGCGCCCTTGCAAAGCTAATCCGACCCCCGCATCCGCTTCCCGGTATGCTTATCCGCGCACCCCAGGAGTCTCCATGCGAAGTGTCATCACCGGAACCGGCATCGGCGTGCCTCCGAATGTCGTCACGAACGAGGCGCTCTCCCGGCTCATGGATACCTCGGACGAGTGGATCCGGGTGCGCAGCGGCATCCAGGAGCGGCGCTACGCGGACCCCGGCCAGGGCTCCACGGACCTGGGCGTCATGGCGGCCCGCAACGCCATCGCCGATGCGGGCCTCACCCCGATGGACATCGACGCAGTGCTGTTCGCCACCATGACACCGGACCACCTGCTGCCGGGGAACGGCCCCCTGCTCCAGACCACCCTGGGGCTGCGGGACGTCCCCACCTTTGACATCCGCCAGCAGTGCAGCGGGTTCCTCTACGGCCTGGAGCTGGCGGACCTGTTCCTCCAGAGCGGCCGGTACCGCCGGGTCCTGCTGGTGGGCGCCGAGGTCCACACGGGCTTCATGCCCTGGCACCTGGGGTGGGACACCCTCATCGGCCAGTCCACCCGGGAGATTACCGAGGCGGAACGCGCCGAGAACACCCTGACCCGCGACCGGACCGTGCTCTTCGGGGACGGCGCCGGGGCCGTGGTGATCGAGGCCCGTGAAGGTGATTCGGGCCTGGGCGTGATCCGGCTCCATACCGACGGGACTGGGGCCGGCGTGCTCACCATGCACGGCGCCAGCTTCAAGCGCCGGCCCTTCGTGAGCGTGGACCAGATCCAGCGTGGAGATACCCTCCCCTTCATGTCCGGCAAGGAGGTGTTCCGGTCGGCCGTGACCCTCATGCCCCAGGCGGTCCGAGAGGTCTGTGAGGCTTCCGGCATTGCCGTCGAGGATCTGGACCTGCTCCTGGTCCACCAGGCAAACATGCGCATCATCGAAGGCGTGCAGAAGGTCCTGGGCCTGCCACCCGAGAAGGTACCGCACAACATCGAGCGCTGGGGCAACACCACCGCGGCCACGTTGCCGATCCTGTTCCATGAGTGCCGGACCCTCGGCCTCATTCGCCCAGGAATGAATCTGGCCTTCACGGCCCTCGGATCTGGACTTCACTGGGGCGCGGCCATCTATCGAACCTGAAGCCTTGCCGGGGCGGGCCGATGACTTAGAATGCCTCGTCCCCCTGGAGATCCCATGCGAAGCCGCCACCTGGCCATGGCCCTGTTCCTGCCAGCACTGCTCCTCAGTGCGGGCACCTCGAAATCCCCGAAGCGCAGCTCCGGCCCCGTCAGGTCCGCAAAGGAGGCCAAGACCATCGCCGAGCAGGAGACCGGCGGCAAGGCCGTCTCGGCTCGGCGCATCCCCCTCAACGGCGCCTCCGGCGGCTGGGAAGTGGAGGTCCGCATGCCCCGCGAAGGCAAGGGCTGGCGCTGCATCATCGATGCGGACACCCACCTGGTCTACAGCAAGACCCGCATCGAGCAGCCCGGCACCAAGGGCACGTCCGAAGGCCCGATCCGCGTGGTCAAGGGCACCGGCTGAAGGGCGCTGCCCGGTCCCCACCGGCTGTTCACCGGTTTTTACCATCGTAGGCTCTGCTTCTGTTGACAGTCCGGCCTAGAATCATAGCCGTGGCCGATGCCACTAGGAGACTGACACATGGGTCTGATGGACTGGGGCAAAGCCCAATTCCTCGACATCCTCGAGTGGCTGGATGATTCCAACGACACGCTGGCGTGGCGCTTCCCCATGCGGGGGCAAGAGATCCAGAACGGCGGCAAGCTGGTCGTCCGGGAGAGCCAGGAGGCCGTCTTCATCAACGAAGGCCAGCTGGCCGACGTGTTCAAGCCCGGCACGCACAACCTGACCACTCAGAACCTGCCGATCCTGGCCACTCTCAAGGGCTGGAAGTACGGCTTCGAGAGCCCCTTCAAGAGCGATGTCTACTTCATCTCCACCAAGCTCTACAACGACCTGAAGTGGGGCACCTCCAACCCGATCATGATGCGGGACGCCGACTTCGGCATGCTGCGCATCCGGGCCTTCGGCATCTACTCCATCAAGGTGGTGGACGCCGGCACCTTCCTCAAGCAGCTCGTGGGCACCAACGGTGTCTACACCGTGCCCGACATCTCCGAGCAGCTGCGCAAGACCATCATGAGCCGCTTCACTGACGCCCTGGGCGAGGCCAAGATCCCCGCCCTGGACCTGGCCGCGAAGTATGACGAGCTGTCGGAGTTCGTGAAGCAGAAGCTGCAGGAAGAGTTCAAGACCATGGGTCTGGAGCTGTCCAAGTTCTTCGTGGAGAACATCAGCCTCCCCGAGGAAGTGGAAGCCATGATGGACAAGCGCACCGGCGTGGGCATGATGGCCCCGGTCATGGGCGCCTACACCCAGATGCAGGTCGCCGACGCCATCCCCCTCGCCGCCCAGAATCCCAGCGGCATCGCGGGCATGGGCATGGGCGTGGGCCTGGGCTTCGGCATGGGCAACGTCATGGGTCAGCAGATGGGCGGCGCCGCCCAGCAGATGGGCCAGCAGCCCTTCCCCGCCGGCAACGCCCCGGCCCCGGCGGCCCCGGTCAAGTCGCTCAAGGAGGAGCTGACCGACCTGAAGGAGCTCGTCGACGGCCAGCTGATCACCCAGGCTGAATACGATGGCCAGCGCGCCGTCATCATGAAGAAGCACGGCATGGGCGGCTAACGCCGGAATCAATTTCTTTTCAGATCTGAGGCGGCGCAAGCCGCCTCAGTGATGTCCGGAGCAGTCGTGGTGTACCTCAGCATCCTGATCGTGCTGGTGCAGGAACCGGTGGTGATGCCGCTCCGCCATGGCTGGGGTCTCGAAGTGCAGGGTCAGATGCCGGACATCGAAGCGCTCCGCCAGCAGGTGCTCGATGCGCTGCTGGTGGGCCTCGGTGTCGGCGAGCTGCTCGGTCTCCACAATGACGTGGGCCGTGCAGACCGTCAGGTGGCTGCAGACGCGCCAGGAGCGGAGGTCCTCTACGCCGAGGACGCCAGGCAGCCGCAGCAGCTCCGCCTTGGCCTCCTCATGGTCGAAGGCGGCGCGGTGCATGAGGATTCCGAAGGCGTCCCGCAGCAGCAGATAGGCGCCGCGCAAAATGAGCGCGGCGATGGCCGCCGCCAGGAGGGGGTCCACCCAGCGCCAGCCGGTGAGCCGGATCACCACCATGCCGACCATCACGGCCAGGTTGGCCAGGCTGTCTCCGAGGGCGTGGAGGTAGGCGCTGCGCAGGTTGAGATCCCGCTCCTGCCGGGAGCCCTCCGAGGGTATCAGCACCCGGGTGGCTGCCAGGTTCAAAAGCAGGCCCAGCGCCGAGAACCCGATGGCCCAGCCCAGCAGGATGGGATGCGGATGCCGCAGGCGGTTCCAGGCTTCAACCAGGACCGCAACCGCTAACGCCACCAGGAGGAAGCCCCCCAGCAGCGTGTTGAAGATCTCGATGCGATGCCAGCCGTAGGTCCAGCGGTCACAGGGCTCACGGCGGTTCGCGACGCGGATGCTGCCCAGGGCGAGCAGGTTCACCACCGCATCGTTCAGGTTCTCCAGGCTGTCGGACACAAGTCCCAGCGAGCCTGTCCAGACGCCCCCCAGCCCCTGGACCAGGAAGTTCAGGCCGAAGATCAGCGAGCTGAGACCGAGCCTCCCGGTGGTGGTGGGGCCATGCGAGTGGCCCATCAGTCCCCCCGGTAGCGGGGTTTGCGCTTCTCGCGGAAAGCGGCCAGTCCCTCCAGCCGGTCCCGGGTGGGGATGACCTGGGCATAACAGGCCCGCTCGACGGCCAGTCCCCCGGCCAGGTCCATGTTCTGGCTGGCGTTGATGGCCACCTTGGCCAGGCGCACGGCCAGAGGACCATTGGGCAGGATCTCCCGGGCCAAGGCCAGGGCGGCGTCCAGGGCGGTCCCCGCAGACACCAGCCGGTCCACCACGCCCAGGCGCTCCGCCTCCGTGGCACTGATCCGGCGCGAGGTGAAGATCAGCTCCTTGGCCCGGGAAGCGCCAATAAGCCGGGGCAGCCGCTGGGTGCCCCCGGCGCCGGGGAGGATGGCCAGGGCCGTCTCCACCAGACCCAGGCTCGCCTGAGCCCCCGCGACGCGGAGGTCCGCCGCCAGGGCCAGCTCCATCCCTCCGCCGACGGCCACGCCCTCCAGGACCGCGATGACTGGCACCGGGAGGCTCTCCAGGTCGGTGAAGGCGGTCTGCAGGCCGTGCACCAGCCCGGCCACTTCGGACTGGGGCAGCGCGGCCCGCTCCTTCAAGTCTGCGCCGGGACAGAAGACTCCTTCCACGAGGCTGTGGAGCACCACCACCCGGGCCGAGGGATCGGCGCGGAGGCTGGCCACGGCCTGCCTGAACTCCGTCATGAGCTGCCGCCCGAGGGCGTTCTTCGCGGCAGGCCGGTCCAGGCCCAGCAGGATGATTCCCTCGTCCTCACCGGCAAGTGCTTCGACCCGGATCTCCATCAGGTCAGCCCCGGACGGACGAGGGGCCCTGGCTGCCCCGCTACGCCGCCTTCGGCCCCCCAGGCCTCCAGCACCTTCCCCGCCATCTCAGCTCGCAGCACGGCCATCAGCACCCCTTGCAAAGGACGTCTGGCCCCAGTGTAGCCAGCTAGTCGTCCCGATCGGAGTCACCGAGCACCACAAGGTCGTCATCCTCGTCGGCGAAGTCGCCTTCCTCGATGAGGACCTCTCGCACCCTGCCCCCTTCTGGGGCATTGATGTAGAACGAGGTGCGGGAAGCATCCGTGCCCTCCAGGATCACCAGGGGCTCATCCTCTTCCACTTCCTGGCCAGGGCGGACAAGCACATCCACCACGTAGCCCGGCCATTCTGCCCGCACGATCATCCTGTCCCCCTTCACCGTTCTGCGACCTTGGCGGGGAGAGTATGGCGCATAGGGGGACTGCGCAAGGGGCAGAAGCCTTTCTTTTCGTCACATCTGGTCTCTGAGATACTGAAAGGCTTGGAGGATTGAATGGCTGTCGCCTGTGGCATCGTGGGTCTGCCCAATGTAGGAAAGTCCACCCTTTTCAACGCCCTTACCCGCGCCGGCGCGGCCTCGGCGAACTATCCCTTCTGCACCATCGAGCCGAATACGGGCGTGGTGGACGTCCCCGACCCCAGGCTGGCGGTGCTCGCAGGGATCGTGAGACCCCAGCGAGTCCTCCCGGCGGCTCAGGAATTTGTGGATATTGCCGGACTGGTCCGGGGGGCCAGCAAGGGCGAGGGCCTCGGCAACGCCTTCCTCGGCCACATCCGGGAGACGGACGCCATCGTCCAGGTGGTGCGCTGCTTCGAAGACAGCAACGTCACGCACGTGGAGGGCGGGGTCCACCCGGAGCGGGACCTGAGCATCATCGAGACGGAGCTGGTCATCAAGGATCTGGATGCCGTGGAGAAGGGCCTGGAGCGCCATCGCAAGGTGGCCAAGACCGGCAACAAGGAATCCGTGGCCATGGTGACGGTGCTGGAGCGGGTCTTCGCAGCCCTGGACGCCGGCCAGTGGGCCCGGACCGTCGGCCTGAGCGCCGAGGAGAAGGCCCTGGTCAAGTCCTATGGCCTGCTCACCCTGAAGCCGACGCTGTTCGTCGGGAACATCGGGGAAGAGGACATCCGGAACCCCGAAGCCAATCCGCACTACAAGAGCCTCCAGGCCCTGGCTGCCGCCCGCCAGGCGCCCTGCATCCCCATCTGCTCCAAGCTCGAGGCCGAGATCCAGGATCTGCCCGAGGAGGACCGTCCGCTGTTCCTGGAGGAGGCCGGACTGGCCGAGCCGGGCCTCAATGTGCTGATCCACGCAAGCTATGACCTCCTGGGCCTCCAGACCTACTTCACGGCGGGCGTGAAGGAAGTCAGGGCCTGGACCATCCACAAGGGGGACACGGCCCCCCAGGCCGCAGGCGTCATCCACACGGACTTCGAGAAGGGCTTCATCCGGGCCCAGGTCATCGCCTACGACGACTTCATCCAGTGCGGTGGCGAGCAGGGCGCCAAGGATGCCGGGAAGATGCGAACTGAAGGGAAGGACTACGTCGTGAAGGACGGCGACCTGATGAACTTCCTTTTTAACGTCTAGGACTCAATTTCCGCCCCTCCCGGCCCGATGCCGAGGGTGAGGCGGAGAGATGAACCAGAGCAAAGTGGGGCCAGGATCGGGGCGCGGAGCGCCCATGGAGGATCCTGCGCAAATCCAGCAGATCATGCTGGACCTCATCCAGCTGGAGGCGGAGTTCCCCATCAAGGTCGAGGGCACCCACACCCTGCCCTACACCGCCCGGATCGCCCACCTGGACATCAAGAAGGGCATGCTCCACCTCAAGCTCATCCGGCCCCTCCCCCACGAGATGACGGCGGGGGCCCTCTTCGAGATGGTCTTCTCCGTGGGCGAGCAGCGATTCGAGGCGCCCACGGTCTTCAATGGCCGGGAAGCCTACCTGCTCTACCGGTTCGCCCTTCCCACCCAGATGGTCCCTTCGGACCGCCGCCGCCACAAGCGCTACCCCTTCCGCCCCCGGGAGAAGGCCTATGTCGTGGTCCAGGACGGGACCGTGCCTGGCCACGGCCTCTCGGGTCCCCTGGTGAACCTGTCCGTCGGCGGTCTGGCCTTCCGGGTCGACCGCGTGATGCGCCTGGATGACCACCTGCGCGTGACGCCAGGACCCGGCTTTTTCGAGCGGGGCAAGGCCTTCCCCATGCTCAAGATCCGCGATCTGCCGAAGCTTCCAGTCTTCGAGGCCCGCGGCATCCTCGCCAACGCCTATGAGCGCGGCGGGGAGACCATCGTGGGCATCCAGTTCGGCGAGCTGGGAGAAGGCGAGCAGAGAGAGCTGCAGGCCGTCCTGGATTTGCGCGATCTGGTCCAGCGGTCCACCCCCGGGGTGTCCGGGGAAGCGGCCCGGGATTCGAGCCCCCGGAGCCCGGCCGAGCCGAAGGGTCCCGCTGCGCGGGTCCCCCCGGCCGGCAGCCAGACTCCGGACGCCCTGGGCCAGCTTGGCCGCCGCAGCACCCGGCTCCTCCTTGTGATGGCCCCTGGGCCAGAGCGTGAGCAGATCACCGCGACCCTGGGCGCCCATGGATTCCTGCGCCTGGAGACCGCGGACTCCCTGGAGCAGGCCCTGGCGGACCTCCGCTTCGATCAGAGCACCACGCTGCCCTTGGTGCTCCTCGAGCCTGGCCCGGCCGATCGCACCTCCCTGGAAGATATCCAGCTCCTCCAGCAGGAACTGGGAGAGCGGAAGGAGTTGCAGGTGGTCCTGCTCACCCAGGACGAAGCGGCCCCTGGCGCGCCTGACCCGACCCTCCCCAGGTTGCCCTGGCCAGCCGCCGAGGATCCCACCTGGCCCCTGCTCCTGGACGATCTCGCAGGGCTGGTCTAGTCCCAACCGGGCCCCCACACTCGCATCGGGCGGAGCCCGCCGTTCGTCAGCCGCCCTGGACCGGCGCCACCCGCACGAGGTTGCCGCCGCCGTCCACCCGCTGCAGGCCGTCCTCGATCCGGTTGCCACCCCGGAGGATGGGGTCGGCCGCGTCCTTGGCCAGAAGGATGCCGCCCCGAGCATTGCGATGGACCACGCACTCTTCCAGCGTCACCTGGGAGTCTTCCAGCAGCAGCAGGCCCGTATCCCGGCCCTCCTTCAGCGAGCAGCGCACCAGCAGCAGGCTGCCCCCGGGCTCCACCTGGACACCGACGCCCGCATTGCCAGAGATGTCGCAGGAATCCAGCACCCCCTGGCCCCCATCGGCACAGTCCACACCCAGGGACTTCCCTTCGGAGAACGTGCTGTTCCGGGCCTGGACCGTGGCGCCGTGGTGGATGAGCAGGCCGGAGCCGCCATTGGCCTGCACGGTGCAGCCTTCCAGCGTGGCCAGCCCGCGGTCCATGACCGAAAGGCCGAAGCCGGCATTGCCCATCAGGCGACACTGGCGCAGGGCCACATTGGCGCCCGCCAGCACATGCACCCCGGCGCAGGCATGCCCCCCAATCTCGCAGTCCTCCAGCACCGCATGGCTCTGCTCCAGGGCCAGGAGTCCCGCGTAAGCGCTGCCCATGAGCGTGCAGGCGGTGAGCTGGGCCCTGGCGCTCCCCTCCAGTTCCACGGCCCCACTCCCACCCTCGAAAGTACAGCTCTCGGCCAAGGCCTGTCCCCGGTATCGCACCTTCAGCCCGACGCCGCTGTCGGCGTTGACACGGGAGTCCCGGAGGGAGACCTGCGCCCCGGAGTCCACCCAGACCGATCCACCTCGAATCTCGCAAGCTTCGATCCGGGCAGCGCCACCCTCGACCTTGATCGCCACCCCCCCCGCCCCGGCCCGGACCGTGAGGCCGTGCAGGCGGACCCCAGCCGAGCGCAAGAGCAGGACTGGGCCGGCGTGGCCCTCCAGGACCACCTCGCCTGGCTCTCCCAGCCCCAGGATCGCCACGCCCTTGTCCACCACGACCGATTCGCGGTACACCCCCGGCAGCAGGATGATCTCCGTGCCGGGCAGCGCCTGGCGCAGGGCCACCTTCAGGCTGAGGCACTGCCCCTGGCCCCCCTTGCCCACCCGAATCTGCTTGCCGGTGGTGTCCCGGGGCGACCGGCCTGCCTGGACCTTGCCCCCGGAGAGTTCGGGGGCCGCTTCCACGGGTCGACTCAGAACCTCCCGGATCGCCTCACCCAGGGCCTCCGCGTCGGGATAGCGATCTTCCGGGCGCTTCGCCAGAGCCCGCTCCACCACCGACAAGAGCCCCTGCGGGATCCCCTCCAGCTCGGCGGAGAGAATCGGCTCAGGGGTGTGCAGCAGGATCCGGTTCAGCACACTGGTGGTGGTCTCGCCCTGGAAGGGCTTCCGCCCCCCGGTGAGGATCTCGTAGAGGATCACCCCCAGGGCGAAGAGGTCCGAGCTGCAGGTGGCATGGCTCGTGTCGAGGTACTCGGGCGCCATGTAGCTGACGGTGCCCATCCAGGTCCCGGTCTGGGTCAGGCCCGAGGGACCCATCTGGGCCACGCCGAAGTCCATGAGCTTGGCATCGAGCCGCTTCCCATGCCGCGCGACCAGGATGTTGGCGGGCTTGATGTCCCGGTGGACCACGCCCTGCTCGTGGGCATAGCCGAGCCCCTCGCAGACCTGCACCAGGAGGCCCAGGAGTTCCGCCTTCGGAGTCTGCCCCCCCCGGATGAGGGCCTCGAGGTCCTCGCCCTGGATGTATTCCATCGCCAGATAGTGGACCCTCTCATCCTCGCCGAACTCATAGACCGTGACGATATGGGGGTGGTTCAGGAGGGCCGCGGCCCGGGCCTCACGCTCGAAGCGGGCCTCGGCTTCGTCTCCGAACTCGGAACCCTCGGAGATCACCTTCAAGGCCACTTCCCGACCCAGCTTGGGATCCCGGCCCAGGTAGACCTCCCCCATGGCGCCCTTGCCAAGGAGTCGGATGACTTCAAATTTTCCGAGGCGGTCCCGCATGGGGAATGTATCGGCAGGAATTCTGGACAATTCAATCCAGACCGCCAGCCCAGGCAGGTGGCGGGCTAGCGCGCTTCGATGGGCATGTGCCGCAGCCGCTCTACCCGCTCGGCCATGGGCGGATGGGTGGAGAACAGGCTCATGAGGCCTCCCGCGCTGAGCGGGTTCACGATCATCATGTGGGCCGTGGCAGGCTCGGCGGACTGCATGGGCAACTGCTGGTTGTAGGCATGCAGGCGCTCCAGGGCCGAGGCCAGCAGGTCGGGGCGGCCCGTCAGGTGGGCGCTGTAGTCGTCGGCCAGGTATTCCCGGGACCGGCTCACGGCCATCTGCAGCAGGATGGCCGCCAGGGGCCCCAGGATCATGATGGCAATACCCGCCAGGGGATTGGAGCGGCCCTCCTCATCCCGGGGGCTGATCCAGAAGGCCATGCGGGACAGGAACATGATGGCCTGGGCCAGGACAGCTGCCAGGCTGCCGATGAGGATGTCCCGATGCTTGACGTGGCCCAGCTCGTGGCCAATGACCGCCTCCAGCTCCGGGCGGCTGAGCACGCGCATGATCCCCTCGGTGACGGCGACCACCGCATGCTCCGGGTTGCGCCCGGTGGCGAAGGCATTGGGCGTGTCCTCGGGGATGATGGCGATGCGGGGCATGGGCAGCCCGGCCCGCTGGGCGAGGTTGGCCACGATGGCGTGGAGCTGCGGCGCCTCGGCCTGGCTCACTGGCTGAGCGCCGTAGCTGGCGAGGACGATCTTGTCCGAGAAGAAGTAGCTGACACCGTTCAGGATCAGCCCGACGGCCAGCGCGAGCACCATGCCGGACTGGCCCCCCAGCAGGTCGCCGATCCAGACCAGCAGCCCGGTCATGGCCACGATGAGAAGCAAGGTCTTCGCCTGGTTCATGAAGCGACCTCCTGATTCCAGGATACAAAAGGGCTCAAGCGCCCATCCGTTTGATGACCACCAGCGTCACGTCGTCCCGGAAGCGGCCTTCGCCCAGGTGCTGGAAGGCGCAGACCAGCAGGGCCTCGAACAGCTCGTCTGCCCCCGCCTGCGGCCGGCTCCGCACCACCTCGGCCAGGGGCCCGTCCCCCAGGTCCTCGCCAGCGGGGTCTTCGGCCTCGACAATGCCATCGGTAAAGATCACGAGCACATCCCCTGGCTCCATGTGCGCATGGCCCTCGGTGAAGGACACGCCGGGCAGCAGGCCGATCATGGGGCCAGTGGGAGAGAGCCGCGCCACCTCGCCGTCGGCCCGCACCAGCAGCGGGGGGTTGTGTCCGCCATTCACGTAGCGGAGGTCGCCGTTCAGCGGGTTCAGGCTGCCCGCGAACAGGGTGGTGTAGCGGTTCCCGTCCCGCACGTCGTTCATGCGGCGGTTGACCCGCTCAGCAAGGTGGCCCCAGTTCCGCACCCGCTGATCCGCCATGGCCCGCAGGAAGGCGGACAGCTGCGTCATCATCAGCGAGGCGGGCAGGCCCTTGCCCGAGATGTCCCCAACCGCCAGGTGCAGGCGCGCGCCATGAGCCTCATCCTGGGCCATCCAGAGGTCGTAGAGATCGCCACCCACAGCCTGGTAGGGCAAGTTCGCTGCCGCGCACTGCCAGCCCTCGGGCTCCGGCAGGGCCTTCGGCAGGATGCTGCGCTGGATGTTGCGCGCCAGCTCCAGGTCCTTCTCCATGCGCTCGGACTGGATCCGCTGCTCCCGCAGCTCCAGGCTGGACAGCTGGGAGGAGGTCAGGTTGAGCAGCGTGTGGAGGAACATGAGGTCGTCCTCCGACAGCTGGCCCACGGCGGGCTCCGCTACATAGGCGAAGCCGTGGCTGTGGTTCTGGTCCAGCAGCTCGATGGCGTGCACCAGCGAGCGGGCCTGCAGCAGCTCGTTCAGCAGCGCTCCGTCCAGGTACTGGGGAAGCACGCCCAGGCCCTTGGCCAGCAGCACCTGACCCTGGACGTCCACCACCAGCAGGCGCATGATACGGAACTCACCCATCAAGGTGTTCGCCATGAGGCGGATGAGGTCTCGGCCCGTCTCTACCTCGCCCAGGTTCCGGGTGAGTTCGAAGACAGTGTTCAGGCGGGAGAGCTGCAGCGCCAGGGTCTGGTTCTGGGAGCTCCGCACGGCCTCAGCCCGCCGCCAGGCCAGCAGGGGCGCACTGATGGTCAGCAGCAGCGGCACCGCATCCGGCAGGGTCTCCGCGCGCAGCACGAGGTGGCCGTAGCGCTCGTCGCCGTATTGCCAGGGCCGCACTTCCCAGCCTTCTCCCGGGTGGGTCGGGAACGCAGGGGCGGTGCCCCGGAGGAAGAGCCACTTCCCGCCATCCCACAGCCCGCCCTGCCGGGCCTTGGCAATGCCCATGGCCGTGGTGCCCACCAGGTGGACCAGGTCCTCCTCGCTGCCCTGATCGGGAAAGGTCTCCAGGAAGTCGATGAGGGGCAGCAGCTCCTGCGCCCCCTCGGGGATCTTCAGCGCCAGTTGGCGTAGGCGGTCGAAGGGATGGCTCTGCATCGCGGTCAAACCGGGCGGTTCAGCTGATCTTCTTGATCAGGCAGCACTCATTGCGACCGGACACGGCATCCGCCTTGAACTGGACCTCGTCCATGAACCGGCTCATAAGCAGCAGGCCCAGCCCGCCCTTCCGTGGATGCTTGATGTACTCCTTGGGGTCCGGCAGCACCAGCTGGTCGCTGCGGATGCCCTGGCCGGTGTGCCAGATGTGGATCTCCAGCGCCTGCTCGGTGAAGCGGAGCTCCAACTCCACGCTGTGCTCACCCTCGCCCCGGTAGGCGTGGAGGATCACATTGGTCACAGCCTCGTCCACGGCGATGCTCACCTTGGCCGCGGTGGCGTCGTCCAGGCCCGCCACCAGCGAGGCGCGCTTGGCCAGACCGGTCACCAGGTTGAGGTAGCGTGTCTGGCTCGGGATCACGAGCCGGAACTGGGCGTGGTCCACCTTGGCAGCCACGATCAGGCCTTCCACTCCGGGGCGACCGCGGCCAGGGCCTGGTCTTCCTCGGGGAACACCCGGTAGAGCTGAGTGAAGCCGAGGGTGTCGAAGATGGCGAAGACATTCTCCTGGAGGTTGGAGAGCAGGATGTCGCCGTCGTTCTCCCGCACCGTCTCAATGAGGCCCATGATCGCCCCCAGCCCGGCCGAGCTGATGTAACTGAGGTCCTTGCAGTTCAACAGGATCTTGTAGCGCCCTTGCTGGACCTGGCCCTCGAGGGCCTCCTCGAATTCCCGGACGGTATGGGCGTTGATGAACCCCGCGGGAAGGATCACCGCCACGTCGCCGATGTGCCTTACCGCGATGGAAAGATCCGCCATTCGAAAACTCCAAGGAACTTCGGCCATCCTAGCGGTTCCTCCCACACCTGTCCAAGCATTCAAGAGGCCTTCAGCGGAACCCGGCTCGCTGTCCAGATGCCACCGGCAGCTTCCACGAGGCGCTTCGGCTACCCTTGAGGCCAACCCATGCCGAGGCCCCCATGAGCGATGCCCGCCCTGCGGACCAGCAACAGCGCGATGCCCTCCGCGGCAGGCTGGACGGCTGGCTCGAGCGGCAGCGTCAGGCCATTCTTGATGAGGCGACGGCGGCCTGGCGGGGCGCGCTGTCCCGCCTCCAGCCTGACGAAGCCCTGCTCGCAGGGCTGGCCGAGAGCGCCCCGCCCGCCCCGGCCCCGAACCCCTCCCAGGGAGAGCAGCGGCTGGCGGCCGCGCTGGATCTGGTGGAATGCGCCACCAGCCAGGGGGACCTGCTGCGACGCCTGCTGGAGGCCCTGGCCCCACTCGCCCCTCGCTGCGCCCTCTTCATCCTCAGGCAAGGTCAGCCGTTCCTCTATTCCCAGCGGGGCTTCGGGGACCAGGCCGCCGCCAAGGCGGGCGGGGTGCCCCCGACGCCGGAGCTCGAGGACCTGATCCAGGGGCTGAGTCCCTCGCTCCGCCACCGGAGCCCCGGCTACACCGCCCTGGTCAGCCCCCTCAGCGACTTCGAAGCGGCCGACATCGCCATCTTCCCCCTCCGGCACCGAAGGAAGACCGTGGCCCTGCTCCTGGTGGACAGCGACCTCCTCCCGCGCCTGCCCCATCCCGAGCTGGTCCGGGCCCTGGTCCTGGCAACCTCGGCCCTGTTGGCCTCCCTCGCGGCCGGCAAGGAAGAGGAACCCAAGGCGGCCCTCGCGCTACCACCGCCGGCCCCGGCACCCATCCAGGCCGCGCCGGCCGAGCCGACAGCGGCGCCCGCCGCCAGCCTGGATCCGCAGACCCGGGCGGCGGCGGAGCGGCTGGCCCGGGTCCTCGCGGAGGATCTCGAGCTCTACTTCCCGGCCCAGGTGGCCCAGGCCCGCAGCCAGGGGAACCTCTACCCGCTGCTGCGGAACGAACTGGATCGCAGCCGGGCCACCTTCGTGGAGCGTTTCGGCGAAGATATTGAAAATAATTACCGCATTTTTACCACCACCCTTATCCACCAGCTTTGTAACGACGATGCCAGCAGGCTTGGCCCTGCGCCCTGGGCCTGAGCCATGGCGGTGCCGCCGGGTGACAACCCTGGTGGTCCCTGGTATAACCATGTTCTTTTGGGTTTGAACGAGGACATGGGCATGGCGAATCTTGGCAAGAAGTACACCTGCTTTCAGTGCGCGGCGAAGTTCTATGACTTCGACAAGCCGGAGGCCCTCTGTCCCAAGTGCGGGGCCAATCAGAAGGCAGCACCTTCCAAACCCAAGGCTGTCAAGAAGGAAAAGAGCGTCCACGTGATCGAGGACGACTTCACCCCCGAGCCGGAGGCCGAGAACCTCGAAGAGACCTTCACCGAGAGCGGGGTGGCCATCGAGCGCGGGGGCCGCGGCGAAGGCTTCGATCCCGGCGACCTGCGCATGGACGACTACGACGAATAGGCGCGGCCCTGCCTGCGGTGAGCATACTGTTTCGGTGAGCCACCCCGCGAGCCCGCCCCTCATCGACCGCCACACGCACCTGGAGGGTGCCCAGGATCCCGTCTGGGTGCGGGCGGAGGCCCTGCGTCGCGGCTTGACAGTGCCGCCCAGTCTGATCGGCCTGTGGGAAGGCACGGCAGCCCCCTTCGAGGGCTTCATCGAGGCCTTCCTGTTCGGCGCGGCCCTTCTGGACAGCCGCTCCGCCGTGCGGGAGGCAGCCCTGGCCGCGGCCCGCCGCACCCTGCGGGCCGGAGGTGCAGGGTTCGACCTCTGGGTGTCACCGCATTTCCTGGTGGTCCACCGCGCCCAGATCTCGCTGGAGGAGTTCTGGCTGGGCCTGGAGGAAGGCCTCGCGGAGGCGAGCACCTGGGGTCTGGCCAGCTGCGTGGTGCTGGACGCGGTCAACCACTTCGGCCCCAAGCACGGACACTCGGTGCTCAGCCTGGTGCTGCCGGAGTTGCCACCCTTCGTGAAGGGCTTCTCCACCGGCGGCCTGGAGGGCTCGCCCTTCCGGGACTGGGTCCCCGTCTTCGACCGGGCCCGCGCCGCAGGCCTCCGCATCGCGGCCCACGCCGGAGAGAATGGCCCGGGGTCCAATGTCCGTGAGGCCGTCATGGAAGGCGGGGTCCAGCGCATCGTCCATGGCCTCCGGGCCGATGCAGCCACCTTCGAGCTGCTGGCGGAGCGCGGCATTCCCGTGGATGTGTGCCCCAGCTCCAACGGCGCCCTGGCCTCGGATGTCACCCCGCACCCCCTCCCCCGGATGCTGGCCGCCGGCGTGCGCTGCGCCCTGGGCACGGACGACCCCGGCGTCATCCCCTGCGACCTGACCACCGAGAGCGCCGCCGCCCGGGCCATGGGCCTGGACGACGACGCGCTGGCCACCCTCCGCAGAAACGGAGCCGAGGACGCCTGGTGCCTGAGTTAACCCGGGGGTCGAAGAGATCGCCGCTTCCAGGTAGACTAGAAGATTCGGTGTGCGCCCATAGCTCAGCTGGATAGAGCATCAGGCTTCGAACCTGAGGGTCGGGCGTTCGAGTCGCTCTGGGCGCACCACCGGTTGACAATTGGGTTCTTTGGCGAGCGTGGCGGAACTGGTAGACGCACTGGATTTAGGTTCCAGCGGTTCACACCGTGTCGGTTCGAGTCCGACCGTTCGCACCACTTCTGAGTCGCTTCGGCGATTCAGAAGACAAGAAAAAAGAGCCCGACGACTGCCTCCCCACAGCCCCGCATCCCCCCCGGAACACCAGGAGCATCCATGTCCGTCACCCTCCACCACCAGTCCCCCACCCGCAAGACCGTCGAAGTGACGGTGCCCGCCGCGGAGGTGAACGCCGCATACAACGAGGTGGTGGCCAAGATCGCCCCGAAGGTGCGCATCCCCGGCTTCCGGCCCGGCAAGGCCCCCCGCACGGTGCTGATGCAGAAGTATGCCCGCGAGATCGAGTCCGACGTGGCCCAGCAGCTCGTGGAGCGGCACTTCTGGAAGTCCGCCACGGAGGCCGGCGCCCTGCCCATCTCCCACCCCTCGCTGGAGAAGCTGGACCTGAAGGAAGGCGCCGATGCGGTGTTCCGCGCCCAGTTCGACGTGGCCCCGGAAGTGGTCCTGCCCGACTACAAGACCATGGTTCTCACCAAGAAGAAGCGGGCCATCGATGAGGCCACCGTGGTCGAGCACCTCGAGGGCCTCCGCCAGCGCGCTGTCAAATACCTGCCGGTCGAGGACGGGGCCGTGGCCCATGGCCTCGTGGCCACCTGCGACATCCGCGTGAAGCCCCAGGGCCTGAAGGCCCAGACCTACAAGGACCAGGTGCTGGAGATCGACGGATCGCGCCCCTTCGACGCCGAGCTGCTGGGCCTAAAGGCAGACGAGAGCAAGAGCTTCACCCTGACCCACCCCGCCGATGACAACAACCCGGTCCTGGCGGGCAGGGTGCTGGCCTACGACGTCCAGGTCAAGGACATCCGCAGCAAGGAAGTGCCCGTCCTGAGCGACGACTTCGCCAAGGACATGGGCGACTTCGAGAACCTCGAGGCCCTGAAGGCTGCGGTTCGGAAGGACCTGGAAGAGGCCGCCGACCGCGATGCCGTGGCCCGCCTCCAGGCAAACATGCTGGACACCCTGCTGGAGGCCGTGCCCTTCGAGGTGCCCCGCTCCATGGTCATCCTGCAGCTCGACGACTACTGCCAGGAGTTCGCCCAGCACGTGACCCGCAAGGGCATGGATCCCAAGAAGGTGAACTGGCAGGCCTACCGCCAGTACCGGCTGAACGACGCGGAGCGCGCGGTCCGCAGCGGCTACCTCCTGCAGTCCATCGGCAACGCCGAGTCCATCGAGGTACCCGAGGCCGACATCGACGCCGAGATCCGCAGCTTCATGGCCGAGAACCAGGTGCAGCAGCCCTTCGAGACCTTCAAGGCCGAGATGGATCGCCGCGGCAACACCACTGAGATCAAGGGCCGGCTGCGCACGGACCGGATCTTCGACCACCTGCTCAGCAGCGCCCAGGTCACCGAGGAACTCCTGGACAAGGAGGCCTTCGAGGCCCTCGTCGAGCTGGAGCGCAAGCGCGAGGCGGGTCTCCCCGTGAACCGCTTTGACGCCGGCGGCGTGGAAGGGGGCGATCTCGAGGGCCAGGAGGGCGGCGAACCCGCCGCCGTGGCCTCCGCAGACCACGTCCACGGACCCGACTGTGACCACGATCACGAGGCCGAGGAGGCCAAGCCCAAGAAGAAGGCTCCCCGCAAGGCCGCGGAAGCGACCGAGGCCGAAGCCCCAGCCGCCGAGAAGCCCAAGGCCAAGAAGGCCCCCAAGCAGTAGTCTGTCCCAGTCCTCGCGAAGAAGGCGCCGCGAGGCGCCTTCTTGGTATCCTGACCATCCAGCCGGAGAGTCCATGCCCAGCAGCTACTATCCCCCCATCGTCATCGAGCAGACTCCCCGCGGCGAGCGCAGCTACGACATCTACTCCCGCCTGCTGAAGGACAACATCATCTTCCTCGGCACCGCCATCGACGACAGCGTGGCCAACGCCATCGTGGCCCAGATGCTGTTCCTCGAGAGCGAGGACCCCGACAAGGACATCCAGATCTACATCAACAGCCCCGGCGGCAGCGTGACGGCGGGCCTGGCGATCTACGACACCATGCAGTTCGTGAAGAACGACATCGTCACCTACTGCATCGGCCAGTGCGCCTCCATGGGCGCGCACCTGCTGGCCGCCGGCACCAAGGGCAAGCGCTTCGCGCTGCCCAATGCCCGCATCATGATCCACCAGCCCAGCGGCGGCGCCCAGGGCCAGGCCACCGAGATCGAGATCACCTTCAAGGAGATCCAGCGCCTGAAGGAGAGCCTGTCAGCAAGCTTCGCCAAGCACACGGGCCAGACCCTGAAGAAGGTCATGAAGGACATGGACCGCGACTACTTCATGAGTGCCGAAGAAGCCCTGCAATACGGCATCGTGGACAAGGTCCTGTCCGAGCGGCCCGCCTGATGCATTCAGGCCTTCCCACCATCCATGGATTCAAGCACCTGTCACGGATTCCCCTCTACGTGCCGGGCAAGCCCATCCAGGAAGTGCAGCGGGAGATGGGCCTGACCCGGATCGTCAAGCTGGCCTCCAACGAGAACCCCTGGGGGCCCACCGAGGCGGTGAAGGCCCGGGTCGCTGCGGCCATTTTGGGCTCCGACACCGAGGGGCTAAACCTCTATCCGGTCAGCGACGGCCACTACCTCCGGAAGGCCATCGCTGCGCGCAAGGGCGTGGCGCTGGACGGCGTGGTCCTCGGCAACGGCAGCAGCGAGCTCCTGGAGCTGGTGGCCAAGGCCGCCTTCCTGGACGGAGGCAGCGCGGTCATCCCCCGGCACAGCTTCGCCATCTACGGCATCGCCACCCAGACGGCGGGGGGCCGGGTCCTCGAGTCCCGGGCCTCGACCACCGAGCTGGACGTGGATGACATCCTGCGTTCCGTGGCTGAAGACACCCGCCTTGTCTACCTGGGCCATCCCAACAATCCCACCGGCATCCGCCTCGAGCAGCAGGCCCTCGAGCGACTGGTGCGCCAGCTCCGGGAGGACATCGTGCTGGTGGTGGACCAGGCCTACGCGGAATACGAAGACCCCGCGGACTACCCGGACGCCGCCGCCTACCTGAGTGAGCGCCCGAACCTGCTGGTGCTCCACACCTTCTCGAAGATCCACGCCCTGGCCGCGCTGCGCATCGGCTACGGGCTGGGCTCCAAGGAGCTGCTGGGCTGCATCGAGCGCGTTCGCAGCCCCTTCAACACCAACCACCTGGCCCAGGTCGCCGCGGAAGTGGCGGTGCAGGACCTCGGATTCGAGGCCTTCTCCCGCCAGAAGAACGCCGACGCGCGGACGGCCTTCGCCCTGGAAGCCGAACGGCACCGCTGCCAGCTCTCGGGCACCAGCGGCAACTTCGTGCTCCTGGAGAGCGTCTTCCCCGCCAAGGACCTGTTCCGGGAGCTCCTGCAGCGGGGCGTCATCGTGCGCCCCATGCACGCCTACGGCCTGACCAACCACGTCCGCGTCACCTACGGGAAGCCTGAAGAGATGCAGGCCTTCTGGAGCGCCATCGGGCCCCTCCTCGACGGCGGCTGCTGATTGTCCGAGATCATGGAAGCGATCGGCCGGCTGGAGGCTCTGCTCACCCGGGGTGAGCACGCCGCCTGCCGCTCGGGCCTGGAGGCGCTGCGGACCCGCTACCGGCAGGAACCCGGCGCCTTCGGGATCGAGGCCATCGGCGCGCTCCGGCGGCTCGCCACGGACCTGGAGGCCCCGCCGGACCTGGAAGCGGCGCTCAAGGAGACCTTCGGCTATGGCGGCTTCCGGCCCGGCCAGCGGGCCATCATCGAGGCCGTGCTGGCGGGCCGGGACGTGGTGGGTGTCATGCCCACGGGGGCCGGGAAGTCGCTCACCTTCCAACTGCCCGCCCGGCTCCTGGGCGGCGTGACCCTGGTGGTGTCGCCCCTCATCGCGCTCATGAAGGACCAGGTGGACGCGCTCACGGAGGCCGGTCTCCGGGCCACCTTCCTGAACTCCAGCCTGACCCCGGAGGCCCGCCGGGAGCGGATCCGCTCCCTGAAGAACGGCGAGCTGGAGCTGGTCTACGCCGCCCCCGAGGGCCTGGAGCTCTACCTGGCCGACCTGCTGCAGGAGGTGGATCTGCGCCTCATCGCCGTCGACGAGGCCCACTGCATCAGCCACTGGGGCCATGACTTCCGGCCGGCCTACCGGACCCTGGCCGGGCTCAAGCGGCGCTTCCCGGATGTGCCCGTCCTAGCCCTCACCGCCACGGCCACGCCCGAGGTCCGCCGCGACATCGTCGAGCAGCTGGAGATGCGCCGGCCCCTGGAGGTGCAGGGCTCCTTCTTCCGCGCCAACCTCAAGGTGAGCGCCTACCGCAAGGGCGCCGAGGGGCTGCCGCCGGTCCGCGAGGCCCTGCTACGGCTGGTCCTGGCCCGCCGTGGAGAGAGCGGGATCATCTACTGCCTCTCCCGCAAGAGCGTCGAGGCCACCGCGGCCTTCCTGTCCGCGGAAGGGGTGCGCGCCGCGGCCTACCACGCGGGCATGGACAGCGCCGCCCGCGCCACCGCCCAGGAGGCCTTCCAGCGCGACGACGTGGACGTCATCGTGGCCACGGTGGCCTTCGGCATGGGCATCGACAAGAGCAACATCCGCTACGTCATCCACCGCGACATGCCCAAGAGCGTCGAGGGCTGGTACCAGGAGATCGGCCGGGCGGGCCGCGATGGCGCCGACGCCGACTGCATCATGTTCTACGGCTGGGGCGACGTACTCAGCTATGACCGCTTCACCGAGGGCCTCGAGGCCGAGCTGGCCCAGGCCCAGCAGCGGCAGACCCGGGATCTCTTCCGCCTCGCCGAATCCCCGCGCTGCCGCCATCAGGCCCTGCTGGCCCACTTCGGTGAGCGCATGGAGCCCTGCGGCACGTCCTGCGAGTGCTGCGACGGCTCGGACCCGCTGGCCGCCGCGCCCGCGCCCGGCAAGGCCAAGCGCGGCTCGCCCCGGGGCACCCGCCCCATCCTGGCAGAGGTTCCCATGGACGGAGACGAAGCTCTGTATCGCGAGCTGAAGGTCCTCCGCAAGCGCCTGGCCGACGCCCGGGGCGTACCCGCCTACCAGGTCTTCAACGATGCCACGCTGCAGCAGATGGTGCGCTACCAGCCCGGCACCGAAGCCGAGTTCCTGGCGCTCAACGGGGTCGGTCCGAAGAAGCTGGAGCAATACGGCCAAGCCTTCCTGCAGCTGCTGGCCGGAGGGTCCCGCTAGGGCCCTGGACATCTGTCACAACCCGGAACCGTCCCGATTGATACATAACGGTTTATCCGGCGGGGGCGGCATCGCCGGCTTGCAGAGATCCTGGGAGGAAATTAGGGTGAAAGAAGACATTTCATACACAAGTGTCAAGTGTTGCAACCCTACTGCAGAGGTGAGTTCATGAGCTTGGGAGAACGCGTCAGAGACCTGACCCGCCTGGCCTTCCAGCTGGGCAACAACTGGATCACCCTCACGGGCGCGGCCCTGACCACCAGCTCCGCCTTCGTGCTGGTCTGGTTCTGGTTCATGGAGCTCACCAGCCCGCGCTCGGTGCACCCCTACGCGGGCATCCTCCTGTTCATCATCCTGCCGGCGCTCTTCGTCATCGGCCTCGTGCTCATTCCCCTGGGCATCCTGCGGGTCCGCCGCCAGCGCAGGCTCGCCGGCGAGGCGCCGCAGCCCCTCCAGGCCGTGGACTTCAAGCAGCCCGCCGTGCGCCGGCTCCTCACCCTCATCGGCATCCTCACCTTCATCAACGTCAGCATCATGGGCACCGCCGGCCTCAAGAGCGTGGAGTACATGGACTCCAACCAGTTCTGCGGCCTGACCTGCCACACGGTCATGAGCCCGGAATACACGGCCTTCCTGGGCTCTCCCCACTCCCGCGTGGGCTGCGCCCAGTGTCACATCGGCCATGGCGCCCCGGCCCTGGTCCGGGCCAAGATCTCCGGCACCCGGCAGCTGTTCGCGGTGGCCTTCGGCACCTACTCCCGCCCCATCCCCAGCCCCGTCGAGCACCTGCGTCCCGCCCGCGAGACCTGTGAGCAGTGCCACTGGCCCCAGAAGTTCACCAACGACAAGCTGATCGTCCGCACCCACTACGCCGATGACGAGGCCAACACGGCTTCCACCAGCATCCTCCTGCTGAAGATCGGCGGACACACGCCCAACGGCACCACGGGCATCCACGGGCGCCATCTCGATGCCATGGAGCGCATCAGCTACGTCACCACCGATCGCCGCCGCCAGGAGATCCCGAAGGTCGTCTACCGCGACGACAACGGCCAGACGGTCGAATACGTGACCGACGAGTTCAAGAACCTGCCGAAGGAGAAGCTCGACAAGGCCACCACCCGCGGCATGGACTGCATCGACTGCCACAACCGGCCCACCCACGCCTTCCAGCTGCCGGACCGGGCCATGGACAAGATGCTCGTCGAGAAGCGGATCAGCACCGAGCTGCCCTTCATCAAGAAGAAGGCCGTCGAGCTGCTGAAGCTGGACTACGTCGACCAGAAGGATGCGGCCGCCAAGATCCCCGTGGCCCTGGCTGAGTATTACCGGAACGCCTACCCCGAGATCTTCAAGCACAAGCGGGCCCAGGTGGACGCCGCGGGCGAGGCCGTGAAGGCCATCTACCTGCGCAACGTGTTCCCCGAGATGAAGATCACCTGGGGCACCCACCCCAACAACATCGGGCATGAAGAGGCCGTGGGCTGCTTCCGCTGCCATGACGGCAGCCACACCGCCGCCGACGGCCGGACCATCAAGGGCGACTGCGACACCTGCCACACGATCCTGGCCCAGGACGAGAAGGACCCGAAGATCCTCAAGACCTTCGGACTGTAGGGATGGAACAGCGGGGCGCAGTCATCCAGAATGACGGAATGACTGCCCCCGCCCTTCCCCTCATCGCCATCGACGGCCCGTCCGGGGTGGGCAAGTCCACCACCGCGCGACGGGTCGCCGAGCGTCTGGGCTGGTACTACCTCGACACCGGCGCCATGTACCGCGCCGCGGCCCTGGCCGTCCAGCGCGCCGGGATCGCCCTGTCCGATCGGCCGGCGCTGGAGGCCCTCCTGCAGTCCCTGGACCTCAGCCAGGAGGGCACCCGCATCTTCCTCGCCGGCGAGGACGTCAGCGAGGCCATCCGCAGCCAGGCCACCACCCAGCTCGTGACCCCCGTCAGCGCGGATGCCCGCGTGCGGGAGGTGCTGGTGGACCAGCAGCGCCGCATCGGGGCGCGGGGACGCTGGGTCGTGGACGGGCGGGACATCGGCACCGTGGTCTTCACCGGGGCCTGCTGCAAGGTCTTCCTCACGGCGAGCCCCGAGGCCCGCGCCCGGCGGCGCTTCCTCGAACTCCAGGCCAAGGGCCAGTCCCCTGATCTGGAAGCGGTGCTGCAGGACCTCCAGCGCCGCGACCTGGCCGACAGCACCCGGGCCGTGGCCCCGCTCCGCCGCGCCGAGGACGCCGCGGAGCTGGACTCCAGCGCTCTGAGCCTCGACCAGGTGGTGGACTGGATCGTGGCCCGGCACCAGTCGCATCCCTGAGGGGAGGCTGTCTCAGCCCAGCAGGCTCTCGATCCGCCGCCAGGAGCCCAGGTTGGCCACTTCGGTGAAGCCGGCCTTCTTCAGGATCGCGACTCCGGAGCCGCTGCGGGCACCGGACTCGCAGCAGACCAGCACCGGTCTGGCGCGGTCCAGCTCCTTGGCCCGGGCCTCCAGCTGGTCCAGGGGGATGTTGATAGCGCGGCCGTGGCGCGCCCCCTTGAACTCGCCCTTGGTGCGCACGTCCACGATCTGCCCGCCCCGCGCCAGCATGGCCTTAAGATCGCCCACCGGCGCAGACCGGCGGCTCCAGAGCACGTAGCCCACTGCGGCAATGGGGATGAGGTAGATCCAGTAGTCGAGCATCAGGCTCTCCCCAGGGCCCAGATCAGGCCCATGATGGCGCCGTAGCTGATGCCCCGCAGTGGCGTGGCGGTGAGGGGGCAGGCCCCGGTGCTGCAGCCCACCAGGCGGTGCCAGCCGTAGCCCAGGGCCCCGCCGACGAGCAGCCCGAGGCCGAAGCGGAGCGCGGTGGCCCTCATCGGGAGCAGCCGACGCCGGCGCCTTCCGGCACGCCCAGCTTCTTCAGGATGGTGGACATCAGGCACCAGTTGGTGAGGCCGCTCTGCAGCAGGTTCGCGCCCACGAAGACCGTGAACCAGATCCAGTTGGGGTTGTGGAACTTCGCCAGGGCGAGGCTCAGCAGGATGAAGGCGCCCGCGACAGTGTGGACGATGCGATCGACGTTCATTAATGGACTCCTATTCTTCGGTGGCGTGGATGGAGGCTTCGCGCTGCAGGTCCGCGGCGCGGCCCCGGCGGGCGACGAGGTAGTAGAGGACGGGGATCGAAGGCACCGACAGCAAGGTCGCTGCGACCGAACCGGCCATGAGGCTGATGGCAAGACCCTGGAAGATGGGGTCGGCCAGCATGACCAGGGATCCCACGATCACAGCCGCGGCGGTGAGGAGGATGGGGCGGAAGCGAACCACTCCCGCTTCTTCCACGGCCAGGGCCAGGGGCATGCCCTCACGCAGCTTCAGCTCGATGAAATCGACGAGGATGATGCTGTTGCGGACGATGATGCCCGCCCCGGCGATGAAGCCGATCATGCTGGTGGCCGTGAAGAAGGCCCCCAGAAGCCCGTGGGCGGGGATGATGCCGATGAGCGAAAGCGGAATCGGCACCAGGATCACCCAGGGCACCTCGAAGCTCTCGAACCAGCCCACCACCAGCACGAAGATCAGCACCAGCACAGCCGCGAAGGCCATGCCGAGGTCCCGGAACACTTCCAGGGTGATGTGCCACTCGCCGTCCCACTTGAGGGCCAGGGACTCGGTGTTCTCGGGATGGGCCAGACCCAGGCGTGGCACAGGGGCACCCGCCGTGCCCTTCATGGCGTCGATCTTCTTGTTGAGGGCCGCCAGGGCGTAGACCGGGCTTTCGATGGCACCGGCCAGGTCGGAGAACACATAGGTCACAGGCATCAGGTTCTTGTGCATGATGGTCGCCTCTTCACGACCCTCCTTCACCGTCACCAGCTCCCGCACAGGCACCATGCCCCGGGCACCGGGAACGGTGAGTTGGAGAATCTGGTCGAGCCGCTGGCGCTTCTCAGGCGCGAGCTGCACCACCACGGGCACCTGGCTGGAGCCACGCAGCACGTGGAAGGTGCCCGCCGTGTGGCCGTAACCTGCCATGTAGAGCGTCTGGATCACGTGAGCGGGAGCCACGCCGTGCAGAGCGGCCTTCTCGCGGTCCAGGACGAGGCTGATCTTGGGGCTCGTCGTGTTCAGGGTGGAATCCACATCCACGATGCCGTCCACACTCTTGAAGGCCCCGAGCACCTCCGTCGCAAGGCGGATCCGCTCTGCTTCAGTGGGGCCATAGACTTCAGCCACGATGGTGTCCATGACTGGGGGTCCCGGGGGGATCTCCACGAGCTTCATACGTGCCCCTGCGGGCTTCGAGATCTTCTCAAGCTCGGGGCGTAGGCGGACGACGATCTCGTGGCTCTGTTCCTTGCGGTCGTGCTTGGAGACCAGGTTCACCTGGATGTCCACCATCTCCGCCTCCTGGCGGAGGAAGCTGTGGCGGACCATGCCCACGAACGTGAACGGGGCGGGCTCTCCCGCATAGACCTGCACATCCTTGACGGTTGGTTCCTTCAGCAGGCGGCGGGCGATGTCCTGGCCCACAGCCACGGCATCCTCCTTGGGCGTGCCAGCAGGCAGGTCCATCTGGACCATGAACTCTGACTTGTTATCGAAGGGCAGCATCTTGACCTTGACTACCCCCAGGCCCACCAGGGACATGGCACTGATGAGCAGTAGCACCACGCCGACAAACGAGGCCCAGCGTACGGCAGGCTTGAACAACAGCGCCCGGATGACCCGTCGGTAGAGGGCTGAGAGCTTCGTATCAGGTGCCACTTCGGGGTTCTTGTCCTGCCGGTCGTGGACGGGCTCAGGCGAGGCAGTCTCGGGCGTCGCCGGGTGCAGTCCTGACTCATCGGTCTCAGGCAGGTGGGCTTCCTTGCGGAACAAGATCAGGCTGGCCCAGGGGCTGATGACGAAGGCAATGATCAGGCTGAAGATCATGGCCACACTGGCACCCACGGGGATGGGCCGCATGTAGGGCCCCATGAGCCCGCGAACGAAGGCCATGGGCAGGATGGCGGCGATCACCGCAAAGGTAGCCAGAATCGTGGGATTGCCCACCTCATCCACGGCCTCGATCACCACGGTGGCGAAGCTCTTGCGGTGGCCAGGCAGGTGCATGTGCCGGTGGATGTTCTCCACCACCACGATGGCGTCGTCCACCAGGATGCCGATGGAGAAGATGAGAGCGAAGAGGGTGACTCGGTTCAGCGTGTAGCCGAACAGGTAGGTAATCAGCAGTGTTAGGGCTAGGGTGACCGGCACGGCCACACCCACAACTACGGCGCTGCGCCACCCCATGGCCAGGAAGATCAGAGCGATGACGCTCAGCGTCGCGATCAGGAGGTGCTCGATCAGTTCATTGGACTTGTCGCCGGCGGTCTCACCGTAGTTGCGCGTGACAGTGACTTTGAGGTCGCGGGGAATGAGGTTGCCCCGGAGAGCCTCCACTTTGGCCAGCACCTGCTCGGCCAGGGCTGTAGCGTTGGTACCCGCCCGCTTGGAGAGGGTCACACTTACCGCGGGCTCGAAACCGGACTGACCGGCCCCCGCAAAGAGCACAATCGGCGGCTCTGATTCCGGGGCATCCACCACCCGGGCCACATCGGCAAGGTAGATGGGCTTCTGGTTGCGAACACCTACCACCAGCCGCTTCAGCTCCGAGGCCTGCAGGATGTAACCCGTGGCCTCCAGCTCCGTGCGCTTGCCGTGGTCGATCAGCGCCCCTGCAGGAAGCTGGGCTTCGGCGGCCTGGAGGGCTGGTTGAAGCTCAGCGATGGTGAAGTTGAGGGCCCGCAGGCGGTCCGGATCGGGCTCGATGCGCACCATCCTCCGGGCGCCTCCGGTAACCTTCACCTGGGCCGTGCTGGGGACATCGGAGAGTTCCCGCGCCATCACCTCGCCCATGGTGCGGAGCTGGCCTGGGGCCTGCCCTTCCCCATGCAGGGTGAGCACCAGGAACGGAACATCATCGATGGTCTGCAGCTTGATGATGGGTTTCATGGCCCCGGGCGGCAGCATCTGTGGGTTGGCGGCCAGTTCCTGGTAGATCTTCACCAGGCTGGGCTCCTGGGGCTCGTTCACCTTGAAACGCACGGTGATGAGGGCCATTCCAGGACGGCTCATGCTGTAGAGGTATTCGACGCCGGGGATGCCCCAGAGTCGGCGCTCCATGGGGTTGGTGACCTGGCTCTCAATCTCCTTGGGGCTGGCGCCGGGATAGGGAATGTAGAGGTCGACCATCGGCACGATGATCTGGGGCTCTTCCTCACGCGGCGTGATGACGACCGCGAGGATGCCCAGCAACAGGGAGGCGCCAACGATGAGCGGCGTCAGCTTGCTGCGCAGAAATCCTTTGGCAAGCTTTCCCGCCAAGCCAAGTTTTGGCTCACTTGCCATGGTTCACCCCGCTGGACAGCTCGATGGGCTGGCCATCCTGAAGCACGCCGGGCTGGTCGATGATCTTTTCGTCCGACTTCAGTCCAGAGCGCACAGGAAGGTAGCTGCCGCTGCCTTCACCCAGGGAGAGCCAGCGCAGTTCGGCACGGCCCTCCTTGGCGATGAACACACCCGTGAGTTCACCCCGTTGGACCAGGGCGCTGCGAGGCACGGAGAGCCCCTCCACCGCCACGCCAGAGACCAGGATCCGTGCAAAGGAGCCCTGCCGTAGGCCCTTGGGCTTGAGCACCTTGGCACGCAGGGTGCCCTTGTGGCTGTAGGGATCCCCACCAGGAGCCAGGCCAGAGATCTGGGCCTCGCCCTGAACGCCTTCGGACTCGAACTTCACCTTGGCACCGGTCTTCAGGCCCTTCGCTTCCTGGTCGGACAACGTGGCAACCAGCTCCTGCTCGCCGTCACCCACCAGCTCCAGCAGGGGCATTCCGGGGCCGACAAAGTCGCCCTCGTTCACCTTGCGGGACTGCACCACGCCCGAGAAGGGCGCCCGGATTTGGGTGTAGGCAATGTTGGCTTTCAATGCGTCCACCCCAGCCTGCGCCTGGGCCACCTGGGCCTGCACCTGCTCCAGCTCCGCGATGGTGCTGGCCTTCAGGGCCTGGAGGGCCTGGATGCGCCGGTGATGGGCCTGGATGGTCGCCAGACCGGTTTCCGCGGCCTTCAACTGGCCCTGGAGGTCCTCGTCACCCAGCGAGAGAACCAAGGCGCCAGCAGCCACCCGCTGGCCTTCCTGGACCAGGACACGACGGACCTGGGCCGCCATGCGGGTTGCGATCATGGCCGTGCGGGTGGACTGCAGGGTGCCGGCCACCCAGACGCCGCCCTCGGGCGAGCCCTGTGCCACCAGCGCGACCGCCACCTTGGGCAGCACCTTCGCTTCGGCTTGCGCCTCCTTGTGG
>CAIPAY010000133.1 GCA_903863195.1 uncultured Holophagaceae bacterium | reverse complement strand
CTTCGCTCGTGCTCCGGGCTCATGCGACCCCTCCGTGGGCCGCACCCTTCGGGCTCGCCTTTGGCAGAGTGGCCCTTCGCTCGTGCTCCGGGCTCATGCGACCCCTCCGTGGGCCGCACCCTTCGGGCTCGCCTTTGGCAGAGTGGCCCTTCGCTCATGCTCCGGGCTCATGCGGCATGGCCCGAACGAGGGCCTGGTGGGGGTGCCGGAAGGTCTTCAGCTGCAGAAGCCGCAGCGAAGGCGATGCAGGCCTGCAGATGCGCTTCCGTAAGGCTTGGGAACTCCTTCCGGATCGCGTCGATGGCCTCTCCCTGAGCCAGATATCCCAGCACCACCCGGAGCAATACCCGGGTGCCTTTCAGGGTGGGCTGGCCATTGCAGATGGAGGGATCCCGGATAATCCACTGGGTTGGATCAAACATGGCCCGCCCTCCCTGCAAAATGATGGTCGCCAATGATACACCCGAGCGGCGACGCCATAAGCTCTCCACCCCAGACCTGCTGGCCGTCCTCCGCGTCGGGTCCTAGCTAGCGAGCGGCGGGCCTCGGCCGAGGCGGGCGCGGGGTGGGCGCGCGGCGCAGAACCCCCGGCAGGACGGGCCAGCGGCTATGCAACCCGTTCAAATGCCTTACAGTAGCCCATGCCCAAACTCTCAGCCCTGCTCCGACTCGGTGTGTTTCTCGCCCTGGCCCTCCCGGCGCTGGCCGCCCCGCCGAAGCCCGGTCCCGGGGCACCGGCCCGCTTTGCGGTGCGCTTCGCGCCCAGCTTGAGTGCGCAGCCCCTGGATGGTCGGCTCTTCCTGCTGCTCTCCACGGACCCCAGCGCCGAGCCGCGCATGCAGATCGGGGATTCCCCGGACTCGCAGCTCATCTTCGGCACGGACGTGGAGGGCCTCGCGCCGGGCCAGCGGGCCCTGGTGGACGCCCGGGCGGACGGCTATCCCATCCGCTCGCTGAAGGATCTCCCGCCGGGCGAGTACACCGTGCAGGCCCTGCTGCACCGCTACGAGACCTTCCACCGGGCGGACGGCCACACGCTGAAGCTGCCCATGGACCGGGGCGAGGGCCAGCACTGGAACCTCGCCCCGGGGAACCTCTACAGCCGCCCCCGGAAGGTCCGGGTGGGGCCGGGCCAGACCCCCATCCAGGTGCTTCTGGACCAGGTGATCCCGCCCCTGGCGGAGGTTCCTGATTCCAAGTACGTCCGCCACCTGCGCATCCAGAGCCAGCTCCTCACGAAGTTCTGGGGGCGGCCCATGTTCCTGTCGGCCCTGGTGCTGGTGCCCGAGGGCTTCGATGCGCACCCCGAGGCCCGCTTTCCCATGCTGCTCATGCACGACCACTTCGTGCGGGACTTTGACGACTCCTTCCGCACGGTGCCGCCGGATCCGGACCTGAAACCTGACTACAGCGAGCGCTTCCGCCTCTCGGGCTACAACCGCATCCAGCAGGAGGAGGCCTACCGCAACTTCCAGCAGTGGACCGCCCCGGACTTCCCCCGCTACCTCTTCGTGAAGCTGCAGCACGCCAACCCCTACTACGACGACTCCTACGCGGTGAACTCGGCCAATCTGGGTCCCTACGGCGACGCGATCGTGACCGAGCTGATGCCGGCCATCGAGAAGGCCTTCCGGGTCCTGCCCAGCTGGGCCCGCTTCCTCTGCGGCGGCTCCACCGGGGGCTGGGAGGCCCTGGCGGCGCAGATCTTCTACCCGGACCACTACAACGGCGCCTTCGGCTCCTGCCCGGATCCCGTGGACTTCCGGGCCTACACGATCATCGACCTCTACAAGGACAAGAACGCCTTCTACCTGGAGGGCGCCCACAAGCGCGTGGCCCAGCCCGCAGCCCGGGACTACCTGGGCCGCACCTTCCAGACCCTGGAGGAGGTCAACGCCTACGAGCTGGCCCTGGGCAGCCACGGCCGCTCCGGTGAGCAGTTCGACATCTGGCAGGCGGTGTTCTCGCCCCAGGGCGCGGACGGCTATCCCCAGCCCATCTTCGACAAGCGGACGGGCCTCATCGACCCCAAGGTGGCCGCCTACTGGAAAGAGCACTACGACCTGCGGGCCATCCTGGAGAAGCAGTGGCCGGTCCTGGGTCCCAAGCTGCGGGGCAAGCTGCACATCTACTGCGGCAGCGCCGACACCTTCTTCCTCAACGATGCGGTCTACCTGCTGGAGGACTTCCTGAAGCAGACCCGCAACCCGCCCTACGAGGGCGAGGTGAGGTACGGGGACCGCGCCGAGCACTGCTGGAACGGCGATCCCGAGCACCCCAACCACATCTCCCGCCTGCACTACAGCACCCTCTACCTGGCGAAGATGCTGGCCCGCATGGAGAAGACGGCCCCCGCCGGGGCGGACCTCAAGAGCTGGCGGTACTGAGGACTGCGGGCAGCCTCATTCACGGACAAGCTCCTGCCCGTTCATACTCGGACAGGATTCGGAGCCGCTGATGAACGTCCTTCCAGGCCAGGCCAGCAGCGCGGAGGGGCAGGGCGGGAAGGATCCCTTCCTGCGCATCCAGCTGCTGGTGTTCGCGCTGGTGGCGGCGGTGTTCACCACGGTCTACATCCCCCAGCCGGTGCTGCCGGTGCTGCGGCTGGAGTTCGGTGTGGCGGAGGGCGTGGCCTCCCGCACGGTGTCCGCGGTGGTGCTGGGCATGGCCCTGGCGAACCTGCCCTTCGGCGCCCTGGCGGACCGGCTGCCCATTCGCCGCATCCTGCTCACGGGCGGCCTGGTGGTGGCGATCTGCGGACTGGCCTCGGCCCTGGCGCCCAGCCTGGAGCTGCTGGTGGCGGCGCGCTTCGTCCAGGGGCTGTTTATCCCGGCGCTCACCACCTGCCTCGCGGCCTACCTGGCCCGCGTGATGCCGGTGGGCCGCCTGAACGTGGTGATGGGCACCTACGTGTCGGCCACGGTGCTGGGGGGCCTTTCCGGCCGCCTGCTGGCCGGGGTCCTCATGCCCGCCGCGCACTGGCGCTGGGCCTTCTTCCTGGCCTCGGCCCTGCTGATCGCCGCGGCCCTGGCGGCCTACGCGGGCCTGCCTGTGGAGCCGGACGAGGGTCCCGTGGCCCGGGACACCACCCGCTTCCGGGACGTGCTGCTGCGCCACGACCTGATCCGCCTCTACGCGGTGGGGGCCGGCGCCTACTTCGTCTTCTCCTCGATCTTCAACTACCTGCCCTTCTACCTCTACGGCGCGCCGTTCCACTGGTCCACCCGGGCCGTGACGCTGCTCTACCTGTCCTACGTCATGGGCGTGGTGGCGGGGCCTCTCGCGGGGCGCCTGAGCAATGCCATCGGCAACGGCACGGCCATGGTGGCGGGGAGCCTGGTGCTCGGCGGGGGCGTGGCGCTCACGCTGGTGCCCCGGGGCTGGGCCATGGCCGCGGCGCTGACGCTGGTGTGCGCGGGCTTCTTCACGGTCCACGCCGCGGCGGCGGGGGCCCTCAACCGCAAGCTGCAGGCGGGCCGGGGGCGCGCCAACGCCTTCTACGTGCTGTTCTACTACCTGGGCGGGGCCGCGGGCATCACCCTCAGCGGCCACGGCTACCACGCCCGGGGCTGGCACGGGGTGGTGGGGCTCTGCGCCGCGGCGCTGCTGGTGCCCCTGGGCACCGGGTTCATGGAGCGGCGGGCCGCCGCGGCGAAGGCCTGAGGGTGTACCAGGCGATGGTGGCGAGGATCAGCACGCCGCCCGCCAGGGCGTAGGGGGAAGGCCGCTCGCCCACGCCCAGGAACACCCACACGGGGTTCAGCACCGCCTCCAGGGTGCCCGTCACCACCGCGGCGGTGGCCGAGAGCCGCTTCATGCCCGCGTTGAACAGCAGGTAGGCCAGGCCGATCTGGAAGACGCCGAGGTAGAGCAGCATCCCGGACTGGAGGGGCGTGGGCCGCAGTCCCGGCAGCGCGAAGGGGAGGCAGAGGGCCGCCACCAGCAGGTTGCCGAGGATGATGGCGCTGATGGGATCGGCGTCCGGCTGCCGCTCCCGCTTGAGCTTGAGCGTCAGGGCGAAGAGGGCCAGGCAGACGCCGGAGATGACCGCCAGCGCATTCCCGGTGAAGCTGCCTGCCTCGAAGCGGCCCACGAAGAACAGCCCCATGGCGCCCAGGCAGAGCGCCACGGCCACCAGGTCGCGGCCCTGAAGCGACCGCTTCGTGACCCACGGCTCCAGGAACACCAGGTAGATGGGCGCGGAGAACTGCAGGAAGATCGCGTTCGCGGCGGTGGTGAGCTTGGTGGCGGCCACGAAGAGGATCAGCACCCCGGCGTAGGAGGCGGCGCAGGCCAGGGAGAGGCCGTCCGGACGCGGGAAGGGGCGGCCGCCCCGCAGGCGCACCACGGCGGCCATGGTGAGGGCCGCCACCAGGCTGCGGACGCCAGCGATCTGGAGGGCGCCCAGGGGCAGGGCCTTGATGAAGAGCCCGCTGGAGCTCCAGAGGAGGGCCGCCGCGGCCACCAGGGCCGCGCCCCGCAGATGCTCCCGGTGGGCCGTCATGGATCTATTGGAGCATGGAGCCGGATGGGACTACCCTGGTGCCCACCCCCACCCAGGAGTCCCGCATGTGCCTTGGCGTTCCCGGCCAGATCCTCGACGTGGTGGAGTCGCCCCTGCGCCTGGGGCGCGTCGCCTTCGGCTCCACCATCAAGGAGATCAGCCTCGCCTGCGTGCCGGACGCGGGGCCGGGGGCCTGGGTCGTGGTCCACGCGGGCCTGGCCCTGGACCAGCTGGATGAGGCCGAGGCCCTGCACATGCTGGCGTGCCTGAACGCGCTGGCCGAGGCCGGGGAGCAGGAGGAGGCTTGAGGTTCGTCGAGGAGTTCCGCGATGGGCGGAAGGCCCAGGCCCTGGGCGAGGCCATCCGCCGCAGGGTGACGCGCCCCTGGACGCTGATGGAGGTCTGCGGCGGCCAGACCCACGCCATCGTCCGCTTCGGCCTCGATGAGCTGCTGCCCAGGGACCTCACCCTGGTGCACGGCCCCGGCTGCCCCGTCTGCGTGACGCCTGTGGCCATCATCGACCAGGCCCTGGCCATCGCCGCCCGCCCTGAGGTCACCTTCTGCTCCTTCGGCGACATGCTGCGGGTGCCCGGCAGCGCCGAGGACCTGTTCTCCGTGAAGAGCCGCGGCGGGGACGTGCGGGTGGTCTACTCGCCCCTGGACGCCGTGGCCCTGGCCCGGCTGCTGCCGGAGCGGCAGGTGGTGTTCTTCGCGGTGGGCTTCGAGACCACCGCCCCGGGCAACGCCTTGGCCGTGGCCCAGGCCGCGGACGAGGGCCTCACGAACTTCTCGATCCTGGTGAGCCACGTGCGGGTGCCGCCGGCCATCGAGGCGCTCATGGCCTCGCCCCAGTGCCGCGTGGACGCCTTCCTGGCCGCGGGCCACGTCTGCAGCGTCATGGGCACCGAGGAATACCACCCCCTGGCGGCGCGCTTCCACGTGCCCATCGTGGTGACGGCCTTCGAGCCGCTTGACCTGCTCCAGGGCATCCTCATGGCCGTGACCCAGTTGGAGGAGGGCCGCGCCGAGGTGGAGAACCAGTATTCGCGGCTGGTGAAGGCCGGCGGCAACCGGCCCGCCCAGGCGCTGATCCAGCGGGTCTTTCAGGTGGTGGACCGCACCTGGCGCGGCATCGGCCCCATTCCGGCCAGCGGCTTCGGCCTCCGGCCGGAGCTTGCGGCCTTCGATGCGGCCCTCCGCTTCGGGGTGCAGGACGTCGGTGGCGCCGAGTCCCCGGACTGCCAGAGCGGTCTGGTCCTCCAGGGCCTGCTGAAGCCCCCCCAGTGTCCCGCCTTTGGCACCCTCTGCACCCCGGACCACCCCCTGGGGGCCACCATGGTCTCCTCCGAGGGGGCCTGTGCGGCCTACTACCGCTACCGGCGCTTCGACCCGGCGCACTGAAGAACGGACTCGCCTGGCCGGTGAAATGCTTGTTGTGATAAAAGTCACACCAGGCGGGGCGGGGCTATTTGCGTTTTTGTTCCGGGAAATCGCAGGACACGGCTTGACAGTCCTCGGTCCGCTCCTAGGTTAACTCTAACTGTTCCCCCAATTATATATCTTTAGACGCAGTCTCAATTCTTGGGCCCATGGCCGAGGAGGCAGCATGCCACGAGCAGGAAACTCCCTGTGGGAGGTGATGCGGGAGAAGGGCTACAGCCGGCGGGACTTCATGCAGTTCTGCACCTTCGCCGCCACCGCTGCGGGCCTCGGGACCAACGCTTCGGCCGCCGTGGCCAAGGCCTTCGAGAAGAAGGACCGGCCGCCGGTGCTGTGGCTCCACTTCCAGGAGTGCACCTGCTGCAGCGAGTCCTTTATCCGCGCCTCGCACCCCATGGTGGCTGACGTCCTGCTGGACGCCATCTCCCTGGACTACGACGAGACCCTCCAGGCCGCCGCGGGCCACCAGGCCGAGAAGTGCAAGGCCGACGTCATGAAGGCCTCCGCCGGGAAGTACATCCTGCTGGTGGAGGGCTCGGTCCCCACCAAGGAGAACGGCGTCTTCTGCATGATCGGGGGCCGCACCGCCGAGGACATCCTGAAGGAGGCCGCCGCCGGCGCCGCCGCCATCGTGGCCTGGGGCAACTGCGCCTCCTACGGCTGCGTGCAGGCCGCGAAGCCCAATCCCACGGGGGCCACGGCCATCCAGAAGCTGGTGAACAAGCCCGTCATCAACGTGCCCGGATGTCCGCCCATCGCCGATGTGATGGTGGCCATCGTCACCCACATCCTCATGTTCGGCCGCATGCCGGAGCTGGACTCCCAGGGGCGCCCCAAGGAGTTCTACTCCCGGCGCGTCCACGACACCTGCTACCGCCGCCCCTACTACGACGCGGGCCTCTTCGTGGAGACCTTCGACGACGACAACGCCCGCAAGGGCTACTGCCTCTACAAGATGGGCTGCCGCGGGCCGCTCACCTACAACGCCTGCTCGGTCACCAAGTGGAACGGGGGCACCAGCTATCCCATCCAGTCCGGCCACGGCTGCCTGGGCTGCAGCGAGAACGGCTTCTGGGACAACGGACCCTTCTACCGGCACCTGCCCTCCTTCCCGGGCTTCGGCATCGAGTCCACGGCCGACACTGTGGGCCTGACCCTGGGTGCCGCCGCCGCCGTCGGGGTGGCGGCCCACGCCGTCTCCACGAACATCCGCAAGCGGAAGCTCATCCACGACCAGGTGGTCGAGGCCGTCAAAGACACGCCTGACAGCAAAGAGGTGGAGTGATGAGCAACCGCATCGTCATTGATCCCGTCACCCGCATCGAGGGTCATCTCCGCATCGAGGCGGTGGTCGAGAATGGCGTCGTGACGGACGCCTTCAGCGCCGGCACCATGGTCCGCGGCATCGAGAAGATCCTCAAGGGCCGCGATCCCCGCGATGCCTGGGCCTTCACCGAGCGCGTCTGCGGCGTGTGCACCACCGTGCACGCCCTCGCCAGCGTGCGGTCTGTGGAGGACGCCCTGGGCATCACCGTCCCCAAGAACGCGGAGCTGGTGCGCAACCTCATGTTCTGCGCCCAGTTCGTCCAGGACCACGTGGTGCACTTCTACCACCTGCACGCCTTGGACTGGGTGGACGTGGTCAGCATGCTCAAGGCCGACCCCGTGGCCACCTCGAAGCTGGCCCAGTCGCTGAGCCCCTGGCCCAAGTCCAACCCCGGCCACTTCGCCGCGGTGCAGAGCCGCATGAAGAAGTTCGTGGAGAGCGGACAGCTGGGCATCTTCGCCAATGGCTACTGGGGCCACAAGGCCTACAAGCTGCCGCCGGAAGTGAACCTCCTGGCCGTGTCCCACTACCTGGACGCCCTGGAGTGGCAGAAGGAGCTCGTCAAGATCCACGCCATCTTCGGCGGCAAGAACCCCCACCCGAACTACCTGGTCGGCGGGGTGCCCTGCTCCTTCAACCTGGAGGAAGTGAACGCCATCAACACCGAGCGCCTGAACCATGTGGGCAGCCTCATCAAGGACGCCATCACCTTCGTCGAGCAGGTCTACGTCCCGGACCTCCTGGCCATCGCCAGCTTCTACAAGGACTGGGGCGCCATCGGTGGCGGCCTGAAGAACTACCTGGCCTACGGCGATCTGCCCACGAAGGGCTACAACGACCCGAGCTCGTACCTGCTGCCCCGGGGCGCCATCCTCAACCGCAACCTCAACGAGATCCACGAGGTCAACGGGAAGGACGCCAACGAGATCAAGGAATACATCAGCCACTCCTGGTACCAGTACGGTGCCGGCGACGGCGTGGGCCTGCATCCCTTCAAGGGCGAGACCGAGTTCAACTACACCGGCCCCAAGCCGCCCTTCGAGCACCTCAACACCGACGGCAAGTATTCCTGGCTGAAGACGCCGCGGTGGAAGGACCATGCCATGGAAGTGGGTCCCCTCTCCCGCATGCTGGTGGCCTATGCCAAGGGCAACACCGATGTGAAGGAGCTGGTGGGTGGCGTGCTGAAGCAGCTCAACGTGCCGATCACGGCGCTCTTCTCGACCCTGGGCCGCACCGCCGCCCGCGGCGTGGAGACCCAGGTGGTGGCCCACTGGATGAAGGGCTTCTACGACGACCTGGTGACCAACCTCAAGAACGGCGAGCGCAAGACCTTCAACCCCTACCACTGGGAGCCCGACACCTGGCCCGCCACCGCCGAGGGCGTGGGCATGACCGAGGCGCCCCGCGGCGCCCTGGCCCACTGGATCAGCATCAAGGACCGGGTCATCGACAACTACCAGCTGGTGGTCCCGAGCACCTGGAACGCCTCGCCCCGGGATGCCAAGGGCCAGCGCTCCTCCTACGAGGAGGCCCTCATCGGCACCCCCGTCGCCAACCTCGAACAGCCCGTGGAGATCCTCCGGACCATCCACTCCTTCGATCCCTGCCTCGCCTGCGCCGTGCACCTCTACGATCCCTCCGGGAAGCACATCCACCAGGTGCAGTTCAACTGAGCGGAGGCCCTCATGCCCTCAACACAGACCTACCGCAGGCTCTATGTCTGGGAAATGCCGGTGCGCCTCTACCACTGGCTGAACGCCCTGGCCATCGCCGTGCTGGCGGTGACCGGCTACCTCATCGGGCGGCCGTTCACCGTGGGCTATGCCCAGGAGGCCTCGTTCCAGTACTGGTTCGGCACGGTGCGCTTCCTGCACTTCATGGCCGGCTACGTGTTCCTCTTCAACATGCTGGTCCGGACCTACTGGGGCTTCGTAGGCAACCGCTTCGCCTCCTGGGACAAGTTCATCCCCCTGAACCGCCAGGCCTGGCGGGACATTGTGGAGGTGCTGCGCATCGACATCCTCCAGACCCGGGGCACGGGGCCCATCCACATCGGCCACAACCGCCTGGCGGGGCTCATCTACTTCGTCACCTTCTTCATCTTCATGTTCCAGGGCCTCACTGGCTTCGCGCTCTACGGGCCCAACAGCCACTCGGTCTTCGGCAACCTGGCCGCCTGGGTGGTGCCCCTCATGGGCAGCGAGGCGGTGGTGCGCCAGTGGCACCACGCCATGCTCTGGTTCTACGTGCTGTTCACCCTGGTGCATGTCTACCTGGTCTTCTACCACGACTACGTGGAGGGCCGTGGCACCACCTCCTCCATGGTCGGCGGCTGGAAGTTCGAGCGGGAAGACCGGCTTGATGACTGACGGCCGCACCCTGGTCCTCGGCATCGGCAACACCCTCCTCGGCGACGAAGGGGTGGGGGTTGCCGTGGTCGATCAGCTGACCCGGGAGGGCGGCCTGCCCGGCCACGTGGACCTCCTGGACGGCGGCACCGGCAGCCTTGTGCTGCTGGAGCCCATGCGCGAGGCCGGGCGCATGATCCTGGTGGACGCCACCGCCGACGGCCAGCCGCCGGGCACGGTGCGGCGTCTGGAGCCCCGGTTCTCCTCGGAGTATCCCGCCAGCCTCACGGCCCACGACATCGGGCTGCGGGACCTGCTGGACAGCTTCTACATGCTGGGCGACGAGGTGCCGCAGGTGGTGCTCTTCGCCGTGTCCATCGAGTGGCCGCAGGACATGCGCTGGGGTCTGAGCCCCGAGGTGGAGGCCGCCCTGCCGGGGATCGCAGCCGCCGTCCGCGCGGAGTGCCTCCGGGCCTGAGCGGCTTTCATGCGAAGCTGGAACACCCCCCCGGACGCCCCATGACTGCCGATCCCTTCGCCCTCGCCTGTCCCCGCCCGCTTCGCCACGAGACGGTGCAGATGGCCCACGGAGGCGGCGGCCGGCTCATGAAGGAGCTCATCGAGGGGATCTTCCTGCCCGCCCTGGGCGCCGATCCGGCCGGGCTCCATGACAGCGCGGTGGTCGAGGCCGGCGGTACCCGGCTGGCCTTCACCACGGACGGCTTCGTGGTGCACCCCCGGGTCTTTCCCGGCGGCGACCTGGGCGAGCTGGCGGTCTACGGGACGGTCAACGACCTTGCCATGGCTGGCGCGAAGCCCCTGGCCCTGTCCACGGCCTTCATCCTGGAGGAGGGCCTGCCCTTCGCGGAGCTGGCCCCGCTGGTGGCGTCCATGAAGGCCGCGGCGGACCGCTGCGGCGTGCGGCTCGCCACCGGCGACACCAAGGTGGTGGACCGGGGCAAGGCCGACGGGATCTTCATCACCACCGCCGGCATCGGCCTCATCCCCGCCGGGGTGGACATCCACCCGCGCCGGGTGCAGCCCGGGGACGCGGTCCTCGTCAGCGGCGACCTGGGTCGCCACGGCATCGCGGTGATGTCCGTGCGGGCGGGGATCGCGTTCGAGACCCCGGTCACCAGCGACTGCGGGCCGGTCCACCAGCTGGCGGCAGCACTGCTGGACGCCGGGCTGGACGTCCACTGCCTGCGGGACCCCACCCGGGGTGGCCTGGCCTCGGTGCTCAACGAGATCGCTGCCGCGGCGGGGCTCGCCATCGAAGCCGAGGAGGCTGCGATCCCCGTGGCGGAGGATGTCGCCGCCGCCTGCGAGATCCTGGGCCTCGACCCGCTCTACGTGGCCTGCGAGGGTCGGCTGGTGGCCTTCCTGCCCGAGGCCCAGGCGCAGCGCGCCCTGGCTGTCCTGCAGGCCACCCTGGGCGGCGCCGGGGCCGCGATCATCGGCCGGGTCATCGAGGGTCCCGCCGGGCGGGTCGGGCTGCGCACGGCCCTCGGCACCTCCCGGCTCCTGGACCTGCTCAGCGGAGAGCAGCTGCCGAGAATCTGCTAGCGGACCACGCCGAAGAGCCCGCGCCAGCCCTCGAAGCGGATGCCGGACTCCAGGCGGACCAGGGCCCAGCACTCGCCCTGGGGATCGGCCTCAGGGGCGTGCAGGTAGCCGGGGCCGTGGGTGATCCAGTCGCCGGGACCCAGGTGGGCCGGGCCATCCTGGAGGCCGCCGCACAGCAGCACGGAAACTTCTTCGCCCACGTGGTCATGGCGGGGCACGGTGCCGCCCCCCTGGAGCCGGGCCAGGCTCAGGGTGGCGCCGCTCTGGGCGTCCGCCAGGACCCGGGCGATGCGGCCGTCCCCGATTCGGGACCAGCGCCAGCGGGCTTCTTCAGGCAGGTGCGGCCGGAGGACTTCGAGGGGATCCGCCGCCGTCGGGGCCAGGGCGAGTTTGTCGCCCTGCGCGGCCCGGCAGGAGGGACAGTGGCCGAGGTGGAGCCGGAGGAGCAGGGCGGTGAAGAGGTCGCCGCTGCCGTGGAGGGCGGTCCAGGCCTCGGGTTCCGGGTGGTGCTGGGGGCCGCGGGGCTGCCGTCCCTCGCGCAGCGCGGCCAGGGCGCTGGCCAGGGCGCGCTCCGCCGGGGCCTCGGCTGGGCCGTCCCATGCCTGGCGGAGGAGGGCGGGGGTCCGTTCGAAGCTGCGGAGGAAGGTCTGGCAGGGGGGGCAGAGCGCCAAGTGCAGCTTCATGCCCAGCCAGTCCAGGGGGCCCAGGGCCCCTTCCTCGTAGTCGGTCAGGAGGCTGGTGAACTGCTCACAGGTGGGAACGAGGATGGTCATTTCCCCTCCGGGGCCGGGGCAAACTCCGGCAGCAGGGCGCGCAGGGCCAGCCGGGCCCGGTGGACGCGCTGGCGCACCAGCTCGCGGGTGATGCCGAGGTGCTGGGAGATCTCCTCGGTGTTCCAGCCCTCAAGGTCGCGCAGGACGAATACGGCGCGCTGATCGTCGGAGAGGCGGTCCAGGCCCTGACGCACCTTGGCCTTGAGCTCATCCTGCTCAACATTCATCAGGGCCTCCGCGTCCTCACTCCAATCGATCAGGGTGTCGACGTTCATGTGATGCCCGTCGTCACCGAAACGTGGCATCAGATCCTCGATGGCATCTTCCCGGCGCCGGACTCGCTTCCGGCGGGCCATCAGGGCCTGGTTCACGCAGATCCGATAGGCCCAGGTGCTGAACTTACTGGCGCCCTGGAAGCCCGGCAGCTCCCGGTGCAGGGTCAGCAGGGCGTCCTGGAGGGCGTCCTGGCTTTCGGCCTCGTTGCCCAGGATCCGGTCGATGACCCGGAAAAGCATGCCCAGGTGAGGGCGCACCAGGGCCTCGAAGGCCTCGGGGTCCCCCTGGGCGGCGGCGAGGACGAGGGCCGCCTCTGGGCGGATCGGCAGACCGGGCTCAGGCATCTGCGGGCCTGGGGACGCGGGGCAGACGCACGGTGAAGGCCGCGCCCAGGCCCGGACCCCGGCTGAAGGCCTGCACCTTGCCCCCGTGGCGCGTGGTGATCTCCTTCACCAGGAAGAGTCCGAGGCCCGTGCCGGCCACCTGGCGGGTCATCTCGTCCCCGACCCGGAAGAACCGGTGGAACACCCGGGGCAGGTCCTTGGGGGCGAGGCCGTGGCCCAGGTCGCTGACCACGAGCAGGATCTCGTCACCGTCACTGTCGAGGGTCACGGTGGTCTCCCGGGGCTCCGCTGCGTACTTGTAGGCGTTCGAGAGCAGGTTCTCCACCACGGTGCCCAGGGCCTTGGGGTCCGCCTCAATCCAGAGGGGCTCCGAGGTGAACTCCAGCTTCAGCCCGAGCTCGCCGGCGCCCAGCCGCTGGTCCATGGCTTCGCAGACGCCGCGGAGCCAGGGGCCCAGCTCCAGGGGTACCAGGTGCAGCACCAGACTGCCGGACTCGGCCCGAGCCACGTCCAGCAGGTTGCCCACGAGCTCGTTGAGCCGCTCCAGGTCTTTCTCCATGAGGGTCCGGATGCGGGTCCGCTGCTCCTCCGGCAGGGTGCGGGTGAACAGGGTCTCGGTCCAGACGCGCAGGGAGGCGATGGGCGTCTTCAGCTCATGGGTGACCGCGGAGGTGAAGTTGCGCTGCCGCAGCCGCAGGTCGAGCTCCTCGGAGAGCTTGCGGTAGAGCAGCACCAGGCCCGAGAGCACCACCACGACCATGAAGGCGCCTTCGGTGGCGGCCCGGAAGACGGAGTGCCAGCGCTGGTTGCGCAGCTCGGCCAGGGGCTCGGGCCGCAGGGACAGGAAGGCTGCACCATCCAGCAGGGCGAGGTCGTCGGGCGAGAGCGGCGTCGGCACCACGGCCACGTGGGGGTATTTCCGCTGGATGGCCTGCCGGCGCTCCTCGAAGCTGGGCAGGGTCGGCAGCTGGCCCTCGACGGCCCCGACGCGGGAGGAGCGGTCGGGCCGGGCGTGGATGGCGTTGAGGATGCTGAGGCTGTCGAGTTGCCAGGCCTCGGCCCGACTGGCCTGCAGGGCCTGGGAGCGGGCCTCCAGCAGCCGCCGGGACTCCCGGATCTGGACACTGATCCACCAGCCCACCTGGACGCAGAGCACCAGCGAGACGGCCAGGAAAATGATCCGTTGGAGGGAGAAGGTGGGGGCGCGGTTCGCCATGTCTCCATCTTGGACGAATTCTGCACCCCTTGGCAGCACTGCTGTGGGAGGCCATGCTTGGGGACCATGTCCAGCTTGAACGACTCGTCGGGTCCCAAACCCATTCCGCCCCCCGTCAAGACCAGTTCGGGTCCTCGGCAGCTGCCCACCGTACCGACGGTGCGGGCCCAGGGTGCCGAGATGCTGGCGGAGCTCATGCAGACCCAGCGGCAGCTGACCCAGTCCATGCACGAGACCCGGGATCTGCGCGCCAAGCTGGGCCGCCGCTCCCACCAGATGCAGGTGCTCCAGCATGTATCCGAGATCCTGGCCGCCACGTCCAAGGGAGGGCAGGTGGTCAGTGTGGTGCTGGATGTGCTGGCCCAGGAGTTCCACTGCCGGCGCGCGGTGGTCTGGACCCTGGAGGATGGCGGGGCCGGCTACGTCCCCAAGGAGGGCACCGGCCTGGCGAAGGCCCAGTGGTCCGCCATGCGACTGCCGGCCCCCAACCCGTTCCCCGAGACGCCGCTGGTGCTGTTCCAGAGCCAGTGGCTGGATGCCCCCGGCGACCACGGCATCCTGGATGACCTCCGCAGCGCGGACGGATCGCCCCTCTACTTCATTCCTTTCGAGCATCAGCTGCTCCTCCTGGGCTTCGCCATCCTGGCCATGCCCGCAGACCGGCGCTGGGAGGAGGAGGACCTCGACTCCATCACCATCCTCCAGCGGCAGGCGGCCATCTCGCTCTACAACGCCTGGCTGTTCCGGGACCTGTCCGAGCAGCGCGATGCGCTCCAGCGCCAGGCCATGGAACTGGAGCGCGTCAACGACGCCCTGCGCGAGGCCGACCAGCTCAAGAGCGAGTTCCTGGCCCTGACGAGCCACGAGCTGCGCACCCCGCTCACCGGCATCCTGGGCTTCACCCGCCTCGTCATGGACGGCCTCTACGACGATGCCGACGAGATGCGCTCCATGCTGCAGGACAGCTACATCTCGGGCCAGCACCTGCTGGGCCTCCTGAATGACATCCTGGACCTGGCCAAGATCGAGTCTGGCAAGCTGGAGACCCATCCCGAGCCCTTCAGCCTGGATGTCCTCCTGGATGAGGTCCGGCCCATCGCCGAGGCCTATCCCCGCAAGCCCGGCGTCGAGCTGGTCTGGCCGGAGCTCAGCGACCTCCCCGAGGTCATGGTGGACCCGAACCGGCTCAAGCAGGTGCTGCTCAACCTGCTCTCCAACGCCCTCAAGTTCACCAAGGAAGGCAGCGTGTCGATCCAGGTGGAGCGGCATCCAGGCATCGTCACCCTCGCCGTCGTGGACACGGGCATCGGTGTCAGCCTCGACTCCCAGGCCCGCCTCTTCCAGAAGTTCGCCCAGGCCGAGGGCGGTCACAGCCGTGAGTATGGCGGCACGGGCCTGGGCCTGGTGATCTCCAAGCACCTCATGGAGATGATGGGCGGCACCATCACCCTGAGCAGCGAAGGCCTCGGCCACGGCAGCACCCTGCGGATCACGATGCAGATCGCCTAGGGCTCTCAGCTATCGGCTGTCAGCTGTCAGTCACAGAAGGGCCGCTCGGTGTTCTGGTTTTCCGGAGCAGGGCTGCGGTCATCTTCTTGAAGGTCTGGACCTGTTTGGTCAGGGACAGGCTGGAGGCCGGCGAAAGGTAGCCGAGATCCGAAGCGAGGAGTATCTGGTATTCCAATTCGGATGCTGACCCCAGTGCCATCTGCAGGAACCGCGCGAAGTCTGCATCGGAGCCGCGACCGCAGCCCTCGGCGATGTTGGTGGCCAGGGAGGCTGCCGACCGGCGCATCTGGCTTGTGACCCCGAAGATCTCCCGGGCAGGAAACGCGGCGGTCTCAGAGTAGATGTCCAGGGTGAGCTCGTGGGCTCGGCACCAAACCGCGAGATTCCGGAAGTCCTGCATCAGCCACTCCAGGATGGTTGTCCGATCCTATACCTTCCCGGGGCTCCCCTCCCACCTGGAAACCGGCCCAGATCATGCCTTTACCATTCACCCTTCCGGTCACTTGATTCGAGCTCTCCAAGAGGTTGGTCTATTCTGGATCGGGCCCAGGTTGATGGCTGGACCCCATCGATAGCTGACAGCTGATAGCTGACAGCCACCAAGCCGGAGTCCCTCGTGTCTTATGTCCGCCGCCCCGAGTTCCTGCCCTTCACTCGCCCCATGGTGGGGGAGGAGGAGATCGCCGAGATCATCGACACGATCCACAGCGGGTGGATCACCACGGGACCCAAGTCCGCCAAGTTCGAGGAGGCCCTGCAGGCCTACAACGGGGTGCCCCACTGCCTGGCCATGAACAGCGCCACCACGGCCCAGGAGATCACGATGCAGGTGCTGGGCCTGCAGCCCGGCGACGAGGTCATCACCACCTCGCTGACTTGGGTGAGCACCCTCAGCACCATCGTGTTGCAGGGCGGCGTGCCGGTGCTGGTGGACATCGATCCCGTGACCCTCAACCTCGATCCATCGAAACTGGAGGCCGCCATCACGCCCCGCACGGTGGGCATCATCCCCGTGCATCTCACGGGCCTGCCCTGTCCCATGGAGGCCATCTGGGCTCTGGCGGAGAAACATGGCCTCTGGGTGGTGGAGGATGCGGCCCAGGCCATGGGCGCCCACTACCGCGGCACCAAGATCGGCGGCAACCCGCGCTCGGTCATGAGCGTCTACAGCTTCCACCCGAACAAGAACATGACCACCGGGGAGGGCGGCGCCATCGCTTTCTTCAACGACGACTACGAGGGCCGCATCAAGCGCCTGCGCTTCCACGGCATCGACCGCGATGCATGGAAGCGCTTTGCCAAGGAGGGCAGCCCCCACACCGAGGTCTTCGAGCCCGGCCGCAAGGCCAACTTCATGGACCTGCAGGCCGCCATGGGGCTGCATCAGATCCAGAAGCTGGACGGCTTCAATGCCCGCCGCGGGCACCTCTTCCGCCGCTACCTGGAGCTGCTGGCCGATCTGGACGAGGTGCTGCTGCCCTGGCCCGGGGACGCGGACCACGGCCACTGCTTCCACCTCTTCGTGCTGCGCATCCACCCAGAGAAGCTGGGCCTGGACCGGGACGCCTTCGTCGCGGCGCTCAAGGAGGAGAACATCGGTACCGGCATCCACTACCGGCCGGCGCACGTCCATCCCTGGTATCGAGCCTTCTACGCCGCCCATCCCCAGCACCTGCCCCAGGACGGCCTGCCCCACAGCGAGTGGAGCGGCGATCGTCTGCTCAGCCTGCCACTCTGGCCGGGACTGACCGAGGCCGACCAGGATCAGGTGGTGGCGGCCATCCGGCAGGTCATCGCCCGGGCCAGGGCCGGGAATCCCCCCCGGGCTTGAGCGGCATTTACTAAGCGCGCCCCGGCTGCCGATAGGGTCTCAAGGGAAGGCTCCCTTGTTGAACCTCGCGATCATCCTGCTGTCGGTGTCGCTGCAAATCGCCGCGGCGGGCTTCGCTGTCCACATCAACCGCACCGCCAGGAAGCCGCTCGCCTGGATCCTGCTCTCCCTGGCGCTGGTGCTCATGGCCGCCCGCCGACTGTATGTGCTGGTGGAGCTGGCCGAGACCGGCATGCCCGCTCGGCTGCTGCCCAACGAGGTCCTGGGCCTGCTCATCTCGGGGCTGATGCTGTCCGGGGTCCTCCTCATCCGGGGCCTCTTCCGGTCCAAGGCCGACCAGGTCGCCGGACAACGCGAGGCGACCAGCCGCGCCATGGCCGAGGCGGACAAGCTGAAGGCCGTCATGGCTGCCACGCCGGTGCCCCTCTGGATCGCTGAAGATCCCCTGTGCGCAGTCATCCGCGGCAATGCCGCCGCTGAGGCGCTCCTGCGCATGCCCCCCGGGGCGAACCACTCGAAGTCCGCCTCCCCCGGGGAGCAGCCGGGTCACTTCCGCCTGCTCCGGGAGGGCCAGGAGCTGCAGCCGGAGGAGATGCCCATGCAGCAGGCCGCCCTGCTCGGGGAGCGGGTCCAGGGCCTGCCGCTGGACCTGGCCTTCTCGGACGGCCAGGTCCGGCAGCTCATGAGCTACGCCACGCCGCTCCGGGATCCCGGCGGGCACATCCAGGGCGCGGTGTGCTGCATGGTCGATGTCACCGACCTCCGGCGAGTCGAGGAGGCCCTGCGGGCCAGCGAGGCCAAGGTCCAGCAGAACGCGGACCGGCTCGGCGCCCTGGTCCGCCTGAACCAGGTAGAAGGCGCCAGCATCCGGGAGATCCTCGACTACGGCCTGGACGAGGCGGTCGCCCTCACCGGCAGTGCCATTGGCTACATCTACTTCTATGACGAGGGCACCCAGGAGTTCACCCTCCACTCCTGGTCCAGGGAGGTCATGCCGGCCTGCTCGGTCATGAACCCGATGACGACCTACAAGCTGGAGAACACGGGCCTCTGGGGCGAGGTGGTGCGCCAGCGGCGGCCGATCCTGCGCAACGACTTCTCGGTGCCGGACCCCCTGATGAAGGGTCGGCCCGAAGGCCACGCGCCCCTCTCCCGGTTCATGAGCGTGCCCCTCTTCAGCGGCAGCCAGATCGTGGCGGTGGTGGGCGTCGGGAACAAGCCGGACCCCTACGAAGAGCAGGACATCGAGCAGCTCACCCTCTTCATGAACGGGCTGTGGAGCATCGTCGAGCGCCGCAAGGCCGAGGAGGCCCTGGCCAAGGCCCGGAAGATGGAGAGCCTGGGCCTGCTCTCCGGCGGCATCGCCCATGACTTCAACAACATCTTCCAGGCCATGGTGGCGAACCTGGAGATGGCCGAGACCGCCATGCCCGAGGACTCCCGCGGGCACCTCTACCTGCAGCGGCTGAAGACCGCCCTGGACCGGGCCAGCCGCCTCAGCCGCGACATCCTGCACAGCTCCGGAGGGGACCTCCGGCGCCCGGAGTCTTTGGAGCTCACTCCCCTCATCGCGGAGGTGCTGGACCGCCTGCGCCTGCCGGTGCTGCGCGACTTCTCCCAGAGCCTGCCGCGGGTCATGGTGGATCCCCTCCTAGTGGGCCGCGTGGTGGAAGGCCTGGTCACCAACGCCCAGGAGGCCAACTCCTCCCAGGGCGTCGTCCGCGTCCGCACCTACCTGCGGACGGTCACGCCCCTGGACCTGGGCACCGGGCACTGGCCGGAACCGGTGGAGCCCGGCTCCTATGCGGTGCTCGAGGTCTCGGACCAGGGCCACGGCATCGACGCGGCGAGCCTGCCCGACATCTTCGACCCGTTCTACTCCACCCGGGACCTGGGCCGGGGGCTCGGGCTGCCTGCGGCCCTGGGCATCGTGCGCAGCCACCGGGGAGGTCTGCAGGTCGAGAGCATCCCTGGCGTCGGCAGCGTGTTCCGGGTGCACTTCCCCTCGCCGGAGGCGCAGGAGAGCATCCCGGTCGTGCCGGTGGAAGGACCTCGCGCCCGGAACCTCGTGCTCCTGGCCGACGACGAGGTGGAACTACGAGAGGTCATGGCCGAGATGCTGGAGACCTGGTTCGGCCTGGAGGTGGTGCCGGTCGCCGATGGGCAGGAGGCCCTCGACGCCTTCAACCAGCGGCCCGAGGTCTTCGATCTGGTGATCCTCGATGCCACCATGCCCCGCCTGGGGGGCGTCGAAGCCTACAAGGCCATGCGGGCCGTCCGGCCGGGGCTGCCGGGGATCCTCTGCAGCGGCTATGCCCTGCCAGCCTCCCGGGACGAGGCCATCACCCAGGGCTTCGCCGACTTCCTGAAGAAGCCCTTCAGCAGCGTGGAGCTGGAGGTCATGCTCAACCGGGTCATGGGGCGGCGGAGGACCCCCTCCTAGCCCAGCCGCTCGTGGGGCAGGGCGGGCACCGGGGCGTACAGCGTGCTGTGGGAATCCACCATGTAGAGGTTCCCGACCTTCCCCGTGTAGGCGCAGGCAAACTGCTGGATCTGGTCGGCGAAGCGGGTCTGCTCGTCCCGGTCCCGGAACATGGGGCCCCACATGGGATTGAATGCGGCTTCCACTGCGGCCATGAGCCGATCCAGCTCCAGGCTCTGCAGCTCTGCCCGGCGCTGCAGTGTCTCGGCGCTGGCCGCCAGATGGGCTGCCTCATGGTCCAGGGCCACGGTGGCATCCGGGCTGAGGCGGGGGCCCAGCACATGGCGGCGCACACGGTTCCGCTTCCACTGGTCCAGGAGCACCGAGGCGCGGCGCAGGGTCCGCCGCCGCGCGGTCTCCAGCCGCAGGAGGGTGCGCAGGTCGTCCGCTTTCGCCTCCAGCAGCTTCAGCTCGCGCTCCAGCTCGGGCACCAGCAGCAGCGTGCGCCAGGAGGCGTTCTTCTTCGAGCGCAGCACATCTCCGTAGATGTGGTCGCCCACGTAGAGCACCTGCTCCCCCTGGGCGCCGAGCAGGGCCTCCAGCCAGGCGGTGTGGCCGCCGGTGAAGCAGCGGGGGTGGCCCTCCAGCGCCTTGGCTTCGGGCTTCTCGAGGAAGAAGGCGGGCTTGCGGCTGCTCACGACGACCAGGTCGAAGTAGTCCACCCAGTGGGGCCGGGCCTCGTCCTGCCCGTCGAGCAGGTGGCTCAGCACGCCGTTGGTGAAGCTCCACTCGCTGTTGGTGAGCAGGAACAGCTTCTTGCCCTCGCGCTTCAGGCGGTCCAGGGCCAGGGCCAGCTGGGGATCCTGGGCGATGAAGAAGTCCCGGTGGGCGAGGATCTCGGTCTTCATCTCCCCGTTGCGGTGGGCGGTGTCGATGGCCCACCGGGCATCCTGGAAGAGCTGGAGGTAGTTCTCGGCCTTCAGGATGCCCTGGTCCAGGCCGTCCACCAGCTGGGCGTAGAGGAAGCTCTCGGGGATCTCGAACAGGGTGTCGATGCTGCGGAAGCCCTTGGCGGAGGTGGCCAGGCGCCGCCGGCTGTAGACGAGATCCAGGGCGGGCCGGGGCATGGCCTTGCTGCCATGGCAGGCGCGCACCACCTGCCGCTCGCGGTTGAGCTTCAGGAGGTTGCCCCGGATCCCGTCCAGCACCAGGCCGCGCACCGCGAAGGTGGGATTGTAGGCGACCTCGAGCAGCCAGGGGGAGTAGCCGCGCTCCCGCACCAGCAGCCGCGCGGCCTTCTTGAAGGCCAACTCATCGATCTCCGGGGAGCGGTATCGGGCCAGCGTGTGATCCATGTCGAAGCCGATGGCCTTGATGTCCCCCAGGGGCAGCGTCCGCAGGGCATAGAGCTTGTGGGCCGGGGGCAGACGGTCGACTTCCTCCGTCAGCGGAGGCGCAGCGAGGAGGGCCTGATCCCGGGAAGTCATGGCAGGAGTGTACTCGGCAGAACCACGGGGTTGGTCCAGTCCTGAAGGGCCTCAGGCTTCTTCGGTGCCGATTCCATGGGTGATGCTCTGGTGCCCGAACACTTCCCAGGCCAGCTGACGGAACCGCTCGCTGTGGCCCCAGTCCCTCTCCCGATCCATCCAGAGCTTGTAGTGGAGGAGCTCGTGCTCCAGGATCCGGGCCTGCACGGCGGCGGGATCATGGCAGTTCATGCCGCAGACTTGCTGGGGCCAGGGCCAGTCCCGGCGGCGCAGCAGGGGGATGCTGAGGCGGATCTCCGGGTGCCACTTGCCCCGGGCGTCCTTCTCGAGCACGAAGAGCCCCGCACACCGGAGCATGCGCGGCGACCAGACCACCGGCGGCGGCGCCAGGTGCCAGCCCGCCTCGCGGAGGATGGCCTGGGCACGCTGGCGGAGGGTGAGCTGTCCCGGCGCCGGCGCCATGCCCTACTTCCGGGCCCTCTCGGCGGCCTTGAGGTGCTTGTACGACCCCACCATCAGGTTGGGGCCGTGCTCCTCGATGCCCGCTTCCAGGGTCTCGGCGCCGTAGTAGAACTGCTGGTTGATGAAGCTGAGCTGCGGCGCGCCCAGTTCCGGGAGGCTGCGGAGCACGGCCGAGGCCAGATGCACCAGCGCGTCCGAGGACTGGTACTGGAGGAGGATGCTCCGGTCCAGGAGCAGGTGGTCTTCATGGCGGTTCGAAGGCCGGGAGTAGAAGAGGCTCTTCCCGTCGAAGAGGATCTGGGTGCCGTCCGTGGCGACTGTGAAGACCTTGCCCTTGTCCGTTACATCGAACTGGAAGGCCGTGCCCTTCTTGAAGGCCAGCATGAGGGCCTGAAACTTGGGGTGTTGCAGGTAGGCTGAGCCCAGGTTCACCTTCTTCTGGACGCGGGGCACTTCCTTGGCTGTGGGGCCGTACATCATGTGGTTGTAGCGCAGAGCCTCGGCACGCTCCTGGGGGGTCTGCCGCTTTTCTTTCACTTTTTTGGGGGCTTTTCCCGGAGTCGCAGTCATGGGGTTCCTCGGTGCTCTTCGTGGCCAGACTCATTGTCGCACAAGGGGAAGGCGGCTGCCCCGGACTCTGGCGGCGGCCGGGGTCAGAAGTCGAAGGTGGGTCCGCTGAGGGTCTGGGCGTCGAGGATCTGGCCCTGGGCATCCAGGGTCACGAGGCCCTGGGCCTGGCGGGGCGTCAGCTGGCTGAGCTGCTGGAGGGCCTGCCCGCGCAGCTCGGGGCTGCCGCCCTCGGCGCTCTCAAAGAACACCGCGCCCACCCGGTAGGTCTGCTTGGCCTCTTGGGTCAGGTGCAGCTCCCGGAGCTGGCGCTCGTCCACGGAGTTGGGGGCGTCCGTCATGAGGCAGCGGGCCTGGGCGGTCTTGGGGAAGGCGATGACCTCGCGGATGTTGTCCACGCCCGCCAGCAGCATCACCAGGCGGTCCAGGCCCAGGGCAAGGCCGCCGTGGGGCGGCGCGCCGTAGCTGAGGGCGTCCAGCAGGAAGCCGAACTTCTCACGGGCCTCGGCCTCGCCGATGCCGATGGTGCGGAACATGCGGCTCTGGGTCTCGGCATCGTGGATGCGGATGCTGCCGCCGCCCACCTCGAAGCCATTGAGCACCAGGTCATAGGCCACGGCGCGGCAGGCGCCGGGGTTGGTCTCCAGCAGCTCCAGGTCGTCCGGGTGGGGGCTGGTGAAGGGATGGTGGCAGGCGATGAAGCGCTGGTGCTCTTCGCTCCAGTCGAGGAGGGGGAAGTCCACGACCCATAAAAACGCGTACGCGTTTTTATCCATCAAGAGACGGGAAAGGGCTGGGTCGGACTCGATGGTCGCAAGCTCCGCTGCGACCTTCACCCGGAGGTCACCTAGGACTCGGCTGGTCTGGGCGTCGGTGCCTACGGCGAAGATGGCCAGGCCCTCGCCGGTGATGCCCAGGCTGGCGCGCAGGGCGGCCTCGTCGGCGGGCTCGAGGAACTTCTTGAAGCTGCTGGCGAGGCCGTCCTTGCCCCACTTGGCGTAGGGCAGGCCGCCAGCGCCCAGCTGCCGCGCCTGGTCCTGGTAGCCGTCGAGGACCTTCCGGCTGAGGGAGCCCGCGGCCTCGCCGGGGAAGAACAGGGCCCGCACCCGGCGCTGCCCCTGGCTCTCGGCGGCGGCGCGGAAGAGGTTGAAGCCGCTCTCGGCGAAGAGGGCCGTGGTGTCCTGGAGCTTCAGGCCGCAGCGGAGGTCGGGCTTGTCCGAGCCGTACCACGCCATGGCGTCCCGGTAGGGCAGGCGCGGGAAGGGATCCGTGACGTCCTTGCCCACCACCTTGGCCAGCTTGACCATGAGGGGCTCGATGACACCCTGGACGTCCTCCTGCCGCACGAAGCTCATCTCGATGTCCACCTGGGTGAACTCGGGCTGGCGGTCCGCGCGCAGGTCCTCGTCGCGGAAGCAGCGGCAGATCTGGACGTAGCGTTCGAAGCCGCTGACCTGCAGGAGCTGCTTGAAGAGCTGGGGGCTCTGGGGCAGGGCGAAGAACTGGCCCGCGTGGACGCGGCTGGGCACCAGGTAGTCCCGGGCCCCCTCGGGGGTGGACTTGGTGAGGATGGGGGTCTCGACCTCGATGAAGTCCAGCTCGCGGAAGTGCTCCCGGGTGAGGTTGGCGACGTCGCTGCGGAGCCGCAGGTTGCGCTGGAGCTGCTCGCGCCGGAGGTCCAGGAAGCGGTAGGTGAGGCGCAGGTCCTCGCCCACGTTCTCGTCCTCCAGGGGGAAGGGCAGGGGCGCGGCGGTGTTGAGGATCTTCAGGCCCGTGAGGCGTATCTCGACGTCGCCCGTGGCCATGTTGGGGTTCTTGCTCTGGCGCTCGGCCACCACGCCCTCGACCGCCAGGACGAACTCGCTGCGCACGGCCTTCAGGCGGGCCAGCAGGGCCGGGTCCGCGGTCTCCTCGTTGGCCACCAGCTGCACCAGTCCCCAGCGGTCCCGCAGGTCCAGAAACACCAGGGAGCCCAGGTTCCGCACGCGTCGGCACCAGCCGAGCAGGCGCACGGTCTGGCCTGCGTGGTCGAGGCGGAGGTCGCCGTTGCGGTGGGTGCGTTGGAAGTCGCCGAGCTGGTCGAGTCTCATAGCCCTACAGGATCGCATCCGGAGCCATCGGGCTCAAGCCTGCAGCACCGGGGCGGGCTTCTGGCCGCTCCGCAGGCGCTCCCAGCGGAGGCGGAGGCGGTCCATGTAGAGGTAGATCACCGGGGTGGTGTAGAGGGTGAGCATCTGGCTGAAGAGAAGGCCGCCCACGATGGCGATGCCGAGGGGCTGCCGCAGCTCGGAGCCGGTGCCCATGCCGACGGCCAGGGGCAGGCCGCCCAGCAGGGCCGCCATGGTGGTCATGGTGATGGGACGGAAGCGGAGCAGGCAGGCCTGGAAGATGGCCGCCTCGGGCGTGGTGCCCTGCCGGCGCTCCACCTCGATGGCGAAGTCGATCATGAGGATGGCGTTCTTCTTCACGATGCCGATGAGCAGGATGATGCCGATGAAGGCGATGACGCTCAGCTCCGTGCGCCAGGCCAGCAGGGCCAGGAGGGCGCCCACCCCCGCCGAGGGCAGGGTGGAGAGGATGGTCAGCGGATGGATGAGGCTCTCGTAGAGCATGCCCAGCACGATGTAGACCACCAGCAGGGCGGCCACGACCAGGAGGGGCTGGTTGGACAGGGAGGCGCGGAAGGCCTGGGCCGTGCCCATGAAGGTGCCCCGCAGGGTGCCGGGCATGCGGATCTCCTGCTGGGCCTTGTCGATGGCGGTCACCGCATCCCCCAGCGCCACGCCCACGGGCAGGTTGAAGGAGATCGTCACCGAGGGGAGCTGCCCCTGGTGGTTCACGGAGAGGGGCGTGTTCCGGCGCTCCAGCTTGGTGAAGGCGCTCAGGGGGACCAGGTCGCCCGTGGTGGAGCGGACGTAGGTGTGGCGCAGTCCCTCCGGGGTCTGCATGAAGGGCGTGTCCACCTCCATGACCACGTGGTACTGGTTCAGGGGCGTGTAGATGGTGGACACGAAGCGCTGGCCGAAGGCGTCGTAGAGGGCGTTGTCGATGGCCATGGGCGAGACGCCCAGGCGGGAGGCGGTGGTCCTGTCGATGACCAGGGAGGCCTCGAGGCCCTTGTTCTGCAGGTCTGTGTTGACGTCGGTGATCTGGGGCACCGTCCGCAGCTTCTGGAGCACCCGGGGGGCCCAGTCGAAGAGCTCCCGGGCGTCATCGCCCTGGAGGGTGTATTGGTACTGGGAGCTGGAGGCCCGGCCGCCCAGCCGGAGATCCTGCACCGGCTGCATGAACAGGGTGCCACCCGGCAGGTGGGCCGTCTTGGCGCGCAGCCGGGCGATGATCTGGTCGGCGGTGTCCTTGCGCTGGTTGTTGGGCTTGAGCGAGGTGAACAGGCGGCCCGTGTTGCCCCCACCGACGAAGGCCGTGACGTTCTCGATGGCGGGATCGGCCTGGACGATGGCCACGTAGTCCGTCATCAGCCGCTCCATCCCGTTGAAGGAGATGTCCTGGGCGGCCTGGATGGAGCCCGTGAGGCGGCCCGTGTCCTGCTGGGGGAAGAAGCCCTTGGGGATGACGATGTAGAGCGCCACGGTGGCGACCATGGTGGCGAGGGCGACGCCCAGGGTGAGGCCCTGGTGGCGGAGCACCCAGCCCAGGGACCGCTCGTACTTGCCCATGATCCACTTCAGGAACCGGTCGCTGGCCTGGAAGATCCGCCCGTGCTTCTCCTCGCTGGGGGGGCGCAGGATCCGGGAGCACATCATGGGCGTGGTGGTGAGGGACACCACCATGGAGATCACGATGGCCACGGACAGGGTCACGGCGAACTCGCGGAACAGCCGGCCCACGATGCCGCCCATGAGCAGGATGGGGATGAAGACGGCGATGAGGGAGATGCTGATGGAGATGACGGTGAAGCCGATCTCCTTGGCGCCGTGGAGGGAGGCCTCCATGGGCGTCATGCCCTCCTCGAGGTGCCGGGTGATGTTCTCCACCACCACGATGGCGTCGTCCACCACGAAGCCCGTGGCCACCGTGAGGGCCATCAGGGAGAGGTTGTCGATGGTGTATCCGAGCAGGTACATCACCCCGAAGGTGCCGATCAGCGAGATGGGCACGGCGACGCTGGGGATGAGGGTCGAGCGCCAGCTCCGCAGGAACAGGAAGACCACCAGGATGACCAATAGGATGGAGATGAGCATGGCGATCTGCACATCCCGGACCGAGGCCCGAATGGTGCGCGTGGCGTCGATGAGCACCTTGAGCTCGATGGTGGGCGGCAGGCTGGCCTGCATCTGGGGCAGGATGGCCCGCACCCGGTCCACGGTCTCGATGATGTTGGCATCGGGCTGCCGGAAGATCGGGACCATGATTGCGGGGACGCCATTGGAGAGCCCAGCATTGCGGACGTTCTCCACGGAATCCGTGACTCGGGCCACGTCCGAGAGCCGCACGGCATTGCCGTTCCGGTAGCGGAGGATGAGGGGCTGGTAGTCCGCTGCACCCTTGAGCTGGTCGGTGGTCTCGAGGGACCAGGTGGTGGTGCGGCTGGCCAGCTCGCCCTTGGGTAGGTTCAGGTTCGCGGCGGCGATGGCCAGCCGGACATCTTCCAGGGCCAGGCCCTGGGCATTGAGCAGGGCCGGGTTCACGTCCACCCGTACCGCCGGCAGGGCCCCGCCCCAGACGAACACCTGGCCCACGCCCTCGATCTGGGAGAGCTTCTGCTGCAGCACCGAGGAGGCGATGTCGTACATCCGCTCCCGGGGAATCAGCTTGGACGTGAGGGCTAGCAGCATGATGGGGGAATCCGCGGGATTCACCTTGCGGTAGTTGGGGTTGTTCGGCAGGTTGGCGGGCAGGTCGCCCCGGGCGGCGTTGATGGCGGCCTGCACATCCCGGCCTGCGGCGTCGATGTTGCGGCCCAGGTCGAACTGCAGGGTGATGTTGGTGGAGCCCAGGCTGCTGGCCGAGGTCATCTCGGTGATGCCCGCGATGCGGCCGAACTGGCGCTCCAGGGGCGTGGCCACGGACGAGGCCATGGTCTCGGGGCTGGCGCCGGGTAGCCCCGCGGAAACCTGGATGGTGGGGAACTCCACCTGGGGCAGGGGCGACACCGGCAGGAACTGGTAGGCGATGCCGCCCAGCAGCGCCAGCGCCACCGTCAGCAGCGTGGTGGCGACGGGCCGGTGGATGAAGGGGGCGGAGATGCTCATCGTCGCGCCTGCTCCAGGCGTGCCGCCTGGAGATTGCTGCCGCCGAGGCGGCAGCGGGGCTTGGGGTGGGACAGCAGGATCATGCTTTTTCGCTTTTGGGCGAAGCCCGGTGCGCACCGCGCAAGCGGCGCGCAAGACGGTCAAAGGCTAAATAGATCACGGGTGTCGTGTAGAGGGTCAGCACCTGACTGAAGATGAGCCCCCCGACGATGACGATGCCAAGGGGGCGCCGCAGCTCAGCGCCCACGCCACTGCCAAGCGCCAGGGGTACGCCGCCCAGCATGGCCGCCAGGGTGGTCATGATGATGGGGCGGAAGCGCAGCAGGGAGGCCTGGTAGATGGCCTGCTCGGGGGGCAGGCCCTCCTTGCGCTCAGCCTCCAGCGCGAAGTCGATCATCATGATCGCGTTCTTCTCCACGATGCCGATGAGGAGGATGATGCCGATGAGGGCGATGACGCTGAAGTCCGTGCGGCAGAGCATGAGCGACAGCAGGGCGCCCACTCCTGCGGAGGGCAGCGTGGACAGGATCGTGATGGGGTGGATGTAGCTCTCGTAGAGCACGCCGAGCAGGATGTAGACGGTCAGGACCGCCGCCAGGATCAGCAGTGGCGTGTTGGTGAGCGAGGCCCCGAAGGCCTGGGCGGTGCCCTGAAAGCCGGTCTTCAGGCTCGGGGGCACCTCCATGTCCTTGCGGGCGGTCTGGATGGCCTTCACGGCATCGCCCAGAGAGACGCCGGGCGCCAGGTTGAAGGACACCGTGGCCGTGGGGAACTGCCCCTGGTGGTTCACCGCCAGGGGCGAGGTCAGGGTCTCTACGCGCGTGAAGGCACTGATGGGCACGGAGCCGCCGGAGGCGCTGCGGACGTAGATGTTCTGCAGGTCCTCGGGCCGCTGGTACTGCCGGGGCGAGGCCTCCAGCACCACCCGGTACTGGTTCAGCTGGGTGAACATGGTGGACACCTGGCGCTGGCCGAAGGCGTCGTAGAGGGCGTCATCCAGCATCTGCGGGGTGATGCCGAGGCGGGAGGCGCTGGTCCGGTCCAGGGTCAGGCGGATCTGGAGCCCGGCGTTCTGCTGGTCGCTGGCCACGTCCCGGAGCTCGGGGATGGCAGAGAAGCGGTCCACGAAACGGCCCACCCACTCGCCCAGCTCCTTGGGATCGGCATCCTCCAGGGTGTACTGGTACTGCGTGCGGCTGACCCGATCCTCGACGGTCAGGTCCTGCACCGGCTGGAGGTAGAGGCGGATGCCATCCACCTTGGCCAGCTGGGGCTGGAGCCGGCGGATGATGTCGCTGGCGTTGAGGCGGCGCTCCTCCAGGGGCTTGAGGTTGATCTGGATGCGGCCGCTGTTGAGGGTGGTGTTGGTGCCATCAATGCCGATGAAGGACGACAGGCTCTCCACGGCCGGGTCCTTGAGGATCTCGGCGCAGAGCACCTGCTGCCGCTCGGCCATGGCGGGGAAGGACACGGTCTGGGGGGCCTCGGAGATCCCCAGCAGCACGCCCGTGTCCTGCACCGGGAAGAAGCCCTTGGGGACGGCGATGTAGAGCAGCACCGTGGAGGCGAGGGTGGCCACGGCGACCACCAGGGTGGCGGTCTGGTGCTGGAGCACCACGGCCAGGGTGCGGCCGTAGAAGGCAATGATGCGCTGGAAGATGCGTTCGGAGGACTGGTAGAACCGCCCCTGTTCCTCGGGGGGCGTGTGCTTGAGCAGCTTGGCGCACATCATGGGCGTCAGCGTCAGGGACACCACCGCGGACACCAGGATGGTGACGCTGAGGGTGACCGCGAACTCTCGGAAGAGGCGGCCCACGATGTCCCCCATGAAGAGCAGGGGGATCAGCACGGCGATGAGCGAGACGGTCAGGGACAGGATGGTGAAGCCGATCTGGCCCGAGCCCTTCAGCGCCGCCTGGAGGGGCGGCTCGCCCTCCTCGATGTAGCGCATGATGTTCTCGATCATCACGATGGCGTCGTCCACCACGAAGCCCGTGGAGATCGTGAGGGCCATCAGGGTCAGGTTGTTCAGGCTGTATCCGAGCAGGTACATCACCCCGAAGGTGCCCACCAGGGAGAGGGGCACGGCCACGCTGGGGATGATGGTGGCGGCCAGGGTGCGCAGGAACAGGAAGATGACCATCACGACCAGGGCGATGGTGAGCATCAGCTCGAACTCCACGTCCTCCACCGAGGCGCGGATGGTGATGGTGCGGTCCGTGAGGGTGTTCAGCTCCACCGAAGCGGGAAGGGAGGCCCGCAGCTGGGGCAGCAGGGCCTTGACCCGGTCCACCACGGCGATGATGTTGGCGCCGGGCTGCCGCTGGATGTTGAGGATCACGGCAGGCGTGGTGTTCTGCCAGGCGGCGAGGCGGCTGTTCTCCACGTCGTCGCTGACCGTGGCCACCTCGGAGAGCAGCACCGGGGCGCCGTTGCGGTAGGCCACCACCAGGGGGCGGTAGTCCTCGCTCGAGAGCAGCTGGTCATTGGCGCCGATGGCATAGGCCTGGCGGAGTCCGTCGAAGCTGCCCTTGGCCTGGTTCACGTTGCTCAGGGCCACGGCGGTGCGCACGTCGCCCAGGGTGAGCCCCTTGGCGGCCAGGTCCACGGGGTTGGCCTGGATGCGCACGGCGGGCTTCTGGCCGCCGCTGATGCTGACGAGGCCCACGCCGGGCAGCTGCGAGATCTTCTGGGCGAGCCGGGTGTCGGCGAAGTCCTCGACCTTGGAGAGGGGCAGGGTCTTCGAGGTCAGGGCCAGGGTCAGGATCGGGGAGTCGGCGGGGTTGATCTTGCTGTAGATCGGGGGGCTGGGCAGGTTGGCCGGCAGGTAGGTGCCGGCGGCATTCACGGCCGCCTGGACCTGCTGCTCAGCCACGTCGATGTTCAGGTCCAGCACGAACTGGAGCGTGATCACCGAGCTGCTGCCCGAGCTGGTGGAGGACATGCGGTTCAGGCCCGGCAGCTGGCCGAACTGGCGCTCCAGGGGCGCGGTGATGGCCGAGGCCATGACGTCCGGGCTGGCGCCGGGATAGAAGGTGACCACTTGGATGGTGGGGTAGTCCACCTGGGGCAGGGCCGAGACCGGCAGCTGGCGGAAGGCCAGCAGGCCCACCAGCAGGAGCCCCACCATGAGCAGGGAGGTCGCGATGGGCCGGAGGATGAACGGCCTGGAGGGATTCATTCGCTCAGCCCTTCGCGCCGGCGGGCTTGGGGAGAGCTACCTTGCTGCCGGGACGCAGCTTTTCGAGGCCGTCCGTGACGACCGTCTCGCCGCCGGAGAGCCCCTTCCGCAGGGCCGTCTCGTCGCCATCGGTGCCCAGCACCTCGATCACCCGCAGCTCCGTGGTGCTGTCCGGCTTGACGACGTAGACAAAGGAGCCCTGGGGCCCGCGCTGGACGGCCGCGGTGGGCACGATGATGACCTCGCGCAGGGTGTCCACCAGCAGCCGCGCATTCACGAACTGATTGGGGAACAGGGCGCGGTCCTCGTTGGTGAACAGGGCCTTCAGCTTCACGGTGCCCGTGGCGGGATCCACCTGGTTGTCGATGGCCGCAAGGGCGCCGGAGCCAAGGCGGGACTTGAGGTCTCGGTCCCAGGCCTCCACGGGCAGCCGCCCGTTCTTGGCGGTCTGGGCCAGCACCTGCTGGATGTGGTCGGCGGGCACGGAGAACACCACATTGATCGGCTGGATGGGGGCGATGGTGGCCAGGCCAGTGGCATCCGTGGCGCGCACCATGTTGCCGGCGTCCACAAGCCGGAGGCCCACCCGGCCCGAGGTCGGGGCGGTGATGCGGCTGTAGGTCAGGTTCAGCTTGGCGCTCTCCACGGCGGCCTGGTCAGCCTTCAGAGCCGCTTCGAACTGGGTGACGGAGGAGCTCTGGGTGTCCAGCTGCTGGCGCGACAGGATGCCCTGCTGCACCAGGGACTGGAAGCGCCGGAGGTCGGCCAGCGCGTTGTCGCGGGCGGCCTGGTCCTTGGCCAGCTGGCCCTCGGCCTGCATGAGCTGCACCTGGAAGGGGCGCGGATCGATCTCGGCCAGGAGATCCCCGGCGCGGACCATCTGCCCTTCGGTAAAGGCGACGCGGAGCAACTGGCCGTCCACCCTGCTCTTCACGGTGACGCTCTCCATGGAGACCACGGTGCCCAGGCCCGTGAGCCGCACCGCCATGTCGCCCTTGCGGGCCAGGGATACGCTTACGGGTACCGGGCGGCCCGCTGGATTCAGGGCGGCGTCCTTCTTGCCCCCGCGGGCAAAGACCACGAGGCCAATGACCGCGGCGGCACCAAGGATGGCCCAGGGGCGCCAGCCGCGGAGGAGGGCGGGACGGTCGGTGCCGGTGTCGAGGGAGGGGAGGTTGGTGTCGCTCATGCGAGAAGCTGCCTTCTGTGAATTCCGGTGGGGGAAGTCCGGCGGGGGGACAGTCAGGGACTAAGGGCTCTTCAAGGAAAGCTGCTGGAGCTTCCGAGGCTTGGCCTCAGGAGGCGACTTCGTCGCGCTCTCCGGCGGAAGCTGGCAGAACGGTGAGCATGGCGTCGAGGTTGGCGATCATGGTCCGCAGTCCGTGCTTCAGGGCCGCCTGCTGCCCCGGGTCCAGGCCGGCGACGAGGCCGGACTTCATCTCGTTGGCCAGGGCCTGCAGCTCCCGGGCCAGGGGGAGCGCGTCGGGACTCAAGCTGATGAGGATCCGCCGGCCGTGCTTCGGGTCCGGCCGGGTGGTGAGCAGGCCGCGGGCCACCATGCCCTTGACCACGCGGCTGGCGGTGGGATCGTCCATCCAGACCTGCTGGGCCAGGGGATGCAGCGAGGTGGCCCCCTGCTCCAGCAGGACCAGGATGACCCAGAACTGCTGCAAGGTGAGGTCGTAGGGCATGAGCTGGGCCGCGACGGCATGCTTCAGGCGTCGGCGGACGGCCGCAGCCAGGGTGCCGGCGCCGGCATCGGTGAGGGTGTCAGGCATGGGTTCTTGCATAAGCAAGAATCCTGGGCAAGAACGGCCCTCGCGTCAAGGGGTATAACAACGCCTGACGGAACCCCTGTGCTTGGGCTCGGTCAGGCGTGGGTATGACTCGGGGTCACTTGCCCCGGAAGCCCGGGCGGGAGGGATGGCGGCCGCGCTCGCCCTGGGGGGCCGAGCCGGAGGAAGGCCGGCTGCTGCGGGCAGGACCGCGGCTTCGGCCGCCGCCACCGCCACTCTGGCGACCCGTCTGGATGGGCTCGGCCGGGATGCTGGGATCCGGGGCGTAGCCCGTCACCACATCCTTGGGCAGCTCCCGGCGCAGCAGCTTCTCGATGTCCTTCAGCAGACGGTGCTCATCCACGCAGACCAGGGAGAGGGCCTCGCCCTCGGTGCCGGCCCGGCCCGTGCGGCCGATGCGGTGGATGTAGTCCTCGGGGACCTGGGGCAGCTCGTAGTTCACCACGTGGGGCAGCTGGTCGATGTCCAGGCCGCGGGCGGCGATGTCCGTGGCCACGAGCACGCGGATGGAGCCCTTCTTGAAGTCTTCCAGGGCCTTGATGCGCTGGGGCTGGCTCTTGTTGCCGTGGATGGCCATGGAGTTGATGCCGTCCCGGTCCAGCTGCTCGGAGAGGCGGTTGGCGCCGTGCTTCGTGCGGGTGAACACCAGCACCTGCTCCAGGTTGCGGCTCTGGATGATGTGGGCCAGCAAGGCGCGCTTGCGCTCCCGGTCCACGGGGTGGACGATCTGCTTCACGAGCTCGGCGGCCGTGTTCTGGGCGGTGATCTCCACCAGGGCGGGATTCTTCAGGAACTTGGAGGCCAGCTGCTTGATCTCGTCCGTGAAGGTGGCCGAGAAGAGCAGGGTCTGGCGGCTGACGGGTAGCAGGGCCAGGATCTTCTGGATGTCGCGGATGAAGCCCATGTCGAGCATGCGGTCCGCTTCGTCCAGGATCAGCACTTCCAGCTGGCTGAAGTTGAGGTTGCCCTGGCCCTGGTGGTCCAGCAGACGGCCGGGCGTGGCCACGACGATCTCGCAGCCGGCGCGCAGGGCCTTGGTCTGGGGGTTGATGTTCACGCCGCCAAAGATGGTGGTGGAGCGGAGGGGGATGTGCTTGCCGTAGGTGCGGACGCTCTCTTCGACCTGCAGGGCCAACTCGCGGGTGGGGGTGAGGATGAGGGCGCGGATGGCGTGGCGGGCCGGGGAGGCCGAGCTGTTCGCGTGGGGGGCCAGCTTCTGCAGCAGGGGCAGGGTGAAGCCCGCGGTCTTGCCAGTGCCGGTCTGGGCCCGGGCCATAAGGTCGCGGCCCTCGAGCACCAGGGGAATGGCCTGGAGCTGGATGGGGGTGGGGGTCTCGTAGCCCTGCTCGCGAACCGCGCGCAGAAGCTCGGGCAGCAGCCCGAGGGTTTCGAAGGACATGTGTTTCTCCTGAGAGGGCCCGCCCGCGGAAGGCTTCCGGGGGCCCGGTCAGGGCGAAAGTGGGGGTATTCGGATTGGTAAAGAGGCGGAGACCGGGGGTCGCCTGTGATCACGAAGTGATTACCTTACCACACCGGTCAGGAATAAGCTAAGCCGAAGCTGAGGCAGCCGCTCGCCAAGGCTCCCTTGGGTGTCAGCGTGGACATGGACCCATTGGGGGACCCGACCTGACGCAGTGCGTCACAAATCCATGACAATGGTGAGGCGTGATGAAGGCTTGTGGGTGTATTGTCTAAATGCTGTATAGAACAGGACTAGAGTTTTTTCGTAAAAATTTTCATTGGCATCAAACTTGATTGAATTGCAAGTTGACCTCGTGCCTAGATGTCGCGCGTTCCGCCGTTGACGGTGCTTTGACCGCTCTTCGTCCTTTGGGACATGGTGTCTAGGTTTTTCCCCATTTTCCCCGGGCAAGCTACAGCTACGCGAATTAACTTATAGCCGTTGGCAATAGTTTGGCGGCCCGTATACCTAGGAGTATCACTATGAAAAAGCAATCAGGCTTCACCCTCATTGAGCTGCTGCTGGTGCTCGCCATCATCGGCATCATCTCGGCCATCGCCATCCCGGCGCTGCTCGGTCAGCGCGAGCGCGCCAAGGCCAAGTCTACCCAGGCCAATATTGCCGCGATCAGCAAGGAAGTCGTGCGTGTGAACGACACGTTGAAGGACCAGGGGACGATGATCTCTGCTTCCGCTCTTGTGACCAGTGTCCTGGCACTCTCCAACTACACCCTGCCGAATGCCAAGAACCCCTACAACGGAGGCCAGGTGGCCTTCGCAACCTCTGGAACCACCACTGGCCAGGTCGTCGTATCGGGCGGAACGACCGTCGACGTGGGTGGGCTGTCTTACCAGTCTGTGACTGTCACGGGCTACTACACGGTTGGCGGAACAGCTGCTTCGCTTTCAAAAGTGGTCGGGCTCGACTGAGTTCGCAATCTCATGGCACCCCAGGCTTGGCGCTCCAGGTCTGGGGTAATTATTTGTCTCAGTTAGCTCAATCAGTTCAGCCGCCCCTCAAGCTCGTCCATAGTCCAGCTTTCCTGCTCCCCCGTGGCCATGTGCTTGACCGTCACCATGCCGGCGTCCAGTTCGCCGTCACCCAGGATGAGCACGGTCTGGATGCCCATGCGGTTGGCGCTGGCCATGGCCTTCTTCAGGGCGCCGCCGCGGGTCTCCAGCTGCAGGGCGAGGCCGGCGTCCCAGAGGCGGCGGGCCAGCTGGAGGGCCTCGGTGGCGGCTCGCTCGCCCAGGGGGATCAGCAGGACCGGGGGCGTGGCCGGGGCTTCGCCCCGCACCTGCTGGAGGATCAGGGCCAGGCGGTCCAGGCCGATGGCCCAGCCGAAGGCCGGGACCTCAGGGCCGCCGAGCTGCTTGACCAGGCCGTCGTAGCGGCCGCCGCCCAGGAGGGCGCTCTGGGCGCCCAGGTCGGAGCTGAGCAGCTCGAAGGCCGTGCGGGTGTAGTAGTCCAGCCCGCGCACCAGCCGGGGGTCCTCCACGAAGGGGATGCCCAGGACCGTCAGCAGCTCCTTGAGCCGCGCATGGTGCTTGGCGGAGCCCTCATCCAGGAAGTCCGTGATGACCGGGTGCCCGGCCAAGGCGGCCTGGCAGCCCTCATTCTTGCAGTCCAGAACGCGCAAGGGGTTGGTCTCGATGCGGCGGTGGCAGTCCCCGCAGAACTGCTCCTGCCGCTCACCGAAAAAGACCCGGATGGCCGCGTGAAAGGCCGGCCGCGACTCGGGGGTGCCCACGCTGTTGATGGAGAAGCTGAGCTGCCTGAGGCCCAGCTCCTTGAGGAAGCTGTAGAGCATGAGCAGGCTCTCGGCCTCGCTCTCGGGGCTGGCCACGCCGAAGCTCTCGGCCCCGATCTGCCAGAACTGCCGGTAGCGGCCCGTCTGCATGCGCTCATAGCGGAACTGCTGGCCGATGTAATAGAAGAGCACCGGGTCGTTCGAGCTCAGCAGCTTGTGCTGGATGGCGGCCCGCACCACGCCCGCGGTGTTCTCGGGGCGCATCACCACCTCGCGCCCCCCCTTGTCCGTGAACTGGTACATCTCCTTGTTCACGATGTCCGAGCTCTCGCCCACGCTGCGCTTGAAGACGTCCAGCTCCTCCAGGATCGGGGTGCGGATCTCGCCGTAGCCGTGGCGCCCGAATACGCGCCGGGCCGTTTCCTCGATATGCTGGAACCAACGCAGCTCCGCACCGAAGAGATCCCGCATACCTTTCACTGACTGGGCCATGATCCGACTCCCGAGCCTTCTGCTCGCCACCTTCAGCCTACTGTCTTGGGCCCAGGTTCCCAAACCCGAGGGACCGGCGGCCCGCCTGAAGGTGATGCTGGACCCGGGCCACGGAGGTGAGGACGGCGGTGCCCGGGGGCCCAAGGGGCTGAAGGAGAAGACCGCTGCCCTGGAGCTGGCCCGGGTCGTCTCGGCGAAGCTGGAAGCAGCGGGCTTCGAGGCGGTCTCCACCCGCGAGGATGACACTCTGGTGCCGCTCTGGGATCGGGCGAAGGCCGCCAACGAGCAGGGAGCGGACCTCTTCATCAGCCTCCACCTGAACGCCGCCCGGGCCAAGGCGGCCCGCGGGTCGGAGGTGTATTTCCTGAGCCTTGGCAAGGGCAAGGATGACGACGTCGCCGCCGCGGAGAACGCCGGGGCCGGTTCACCGGCGGGCAGCCCGGACAGCGTGGTGGCGAGCATCCTGGACGACCTGGCCCAGAAGGCCTACCTGCAGGACTCCGAGCGGCTGGCCGTGGCCCTCCAGGGTCAGCTCAACCACCTCGCCGGCATCAAGGAGCGCGGCGTTAAGCAGGCCCCCTTCATCGTCCTGCGGGGCGCCGCCATGCCCGCGGTGCTGGTCGAGGTTGCCTTCATCTCCAACCCCAAGGAAGAGAAGAAGCTCCAGGACGCAGCCTTCCGCGCCATGGTGGCTGACGCCATCACCCAGGGCGTCCGCCGCTACTTCGCCGGCGCCAACGGCAGCGTCCGACGGCGGATGGTCGGTGGGCGCAGCTGAGCGCCCCGATTCAGGCCCGACATCGAACGAAAGCCCATTCGAAGCCATGATGGAGGGCCGTGCTTGCCACGGTGATCCGTACCCGTAGCTCAGTTGGGAGGCTCCGCCTCCGCGAGCGAGCGGAGCGAGGAGCGGGAGGACAGCGCAGGGCGCTGTCCGTAAGGCGGAGGAGCGCTGGCCGGAGGCCCGACCTTGAACGAAAGCCCATTCGAAGCCATGATGGAGGGCCGTGCTTGCCACGGTGATCCGTACCCGTAGCTCAGTTGGATAGAGCGCTGGCCTCCGAAGCCAGAGGTCGCTGGTTCGATTCCAGTCGGGTGCACCAACAGACCAAGGGGGGCCAACCGGCCCCCCTTGGTCTGTTGATGTCCCTGGAATCGAACCAGCGAGTGGACCGCCCGAGAGGCGACTCAATGTCGCCTCGAAGCGGGCCGGCACACGGCGCAGCCGAGTGCGGTTCGATTCCCGCCCAGGCCAACCGGCCCCCCTTGGTTTGTCGCTGTCCCTGGAATCGAACCAGCGAGGACCCCGCTCACACAAGCCAGCCCACCAGCCTCAGCACCCCCACCCCGATCAGCAGCGGCACGCAGCAGCCACCCAGCTTCCCGAGTTTCCGCTGCCGCCCGCTGCGGGACAGCGGGATGCCGATCTGCCGGGAGAGCCGGGCCTGGGCCTGGGAGATCCCCAGGGCGCGCCGCCAGGAGAAGGACAGGCCGGGAATGCCAGTGCCACGCTTGCGGGCCATGGGGCCTCCGGGGGTTGCCAGGAGTCTACCGCCTCCCGGCCCCGCGAACCCGCAGGTCCTCGGGGGGCATCCTTTCCGATGACAGCCCGCTCCCTGGTGCAAAGATAATAAATAAAGCATCAATGCCTGGGGTACCCTTGAGCCTTCGTGGAGTCTGCATGCGCAAGCCCTTCACCGTCACCGTGACCTCGGTCTCCTTCGTGCTGGTCCACCTGGGGTGTCTGGCGGCGCTCTGGCTGACCTTCTCCTGGAAGCTGGTGGCCCTCTGCGCGGCGCTTTACCTGGTCCGCATGTTCGCGGTGACCGCGGGCTACCACCGCTACTTCAGCCACCGCGCCTACCGCATGGGCCGGGTGCCGCAGCTCCTCATGGCCGTCCTGGCCCAGACCTCGGCCCAGAAGGGGGTGCTGTGGTGGGCCGCGAACCACCGGCACCACCACCGGCACTCGGACACCCCGCAGGACCTGCACTCCCCGGTGGTTGACGGCTTCTGGTGGTCCCACCTGGGCTGGGTGCTGTCTGATGCCTATGACACCTACGACGCCAAGGCCATCGAGGACTTCGCCCGCTTTCCAGAGCTGCGCTTCCTGGACACCTACCACTGGCTCTGCCCCTGGCTGCTGGGGACCCTCGTCTTTGGCTTCGGCCTGTGGACGGGCCTGGGGGGCTGGGAGACCCTGGTCTGGGGCTTCGCCATCTCCACGGTGCTGCTCTGGCACGGGACCTTCTGCATCAACTCGCTCACCCACGTCTGGGGCAGCCGACGCTTCGAGACCGCGGACCAGAGCCGCAACAACCTGGTGCTGGCCCTGATCACCCTGGGCGAGGGGTGGCACAACAACCACCACCACTACCAGGCCAGCTGCCGGCAGGGCATCCGCTGGTGGGAAGTGGATCCCACCTATTACGCCCTCAAGCTGCTGTCCTGGCTGCGCGTGGTGCGGGACCTCCGCCCCTTTCCGCAGACCGCCACGGGGGCCTCGCCTTCATGAGCAACCTGCCTCCGGGACCGGACGTCGGCTGGCTTCGGCGCCGTCTCCTTGATCCCATGGCGGCCCTGCTCCGGCAGGGGCTCAGTCCCCAGGGCCTGGCCTGGAGCCTGGCGGTGGGTCTGGCCCTGGGGGTGAACCCGGTCATGGGCACCAGCACCCTGCTGTGCGCCCTGGCTGGAGTTGCCTTCCGCCTCAACCAGCCCGCCCTGCAGCTGGCGAACTACCTGGCCTATCCCCTCCAGCTGCTGCTTCTCATCCCTTTCATCCGGTTGGGTGAGCGCCTCACGGGGCAGGCGCCGCTGCCGCTGTCCGTGTCGGTCCTGGTGTACGGGGCCAAGGCGGACGCCTGGGGCACGCTGGTCTCCCTGGGCAGCCGAGTCCTCCCGGCCTTCCTCGCCTGGGCCCTGCTGGCCCTGCCGGCGATGGTTCTCCTGGCGCTGGCACTGCGCCCGGTGTTCAGCGCCGTGGCCACTCGAGCCCGCCGCGAGGCTCCATGAGTGGTGCCTTCCTGGCCCTGCTGGCAGCAGGACTGGGAGCTGCCCCTGGAGCCCGGCCCCAGGCTTGACCCGTCTCACTGTTGGCGGGCATCCAACCGCCAAGGCTTCCTGGGCCGCTGGGTCCACGGTTAGCCTGTCCTTGTGAATCCCCATGGAGTCTCTGGCATGAGTGAAGCCCCCGTCCGCAAGTCTGCCGTGATCCGGAAGCGCTTCCCGTGGGGCTGGGTGGTGCTGGGTGGGCTCGGCATCCTGTCCCTGGGCGCCCTGGCCGCTTCCAAGGGGGCGCCCGTGGCCGTGTCCATCTCGGCGCCCACGGTGTTCAAGGCGGGCGAGCGCAACCCCCTGGTGACGGCCTCGGGCTATCTGGTGGCCCGCACCCGGGCCACCCTCTCCAGCAAAGTCCTGGGCCGCGTCAGCTGGCTGGGGGTGCAGGAGGGCAGCCGGGTCACCAAGGGCCAGGTGCTGGCCCGCCTGGAGTCGCCGGACCTCGCCGCCAGCCGGGACCAGGTGAAGGCCCAGCTGGACCAGGCCAGGGTGGACCTGGAGCGGGCCGTGAAGCTGCAGGCCCTGGGCATCCAGGATGCAGCCACCGTGGACCGCCTGCGGAGCCAGAAGCTGACCCTCGAGGCCCAGCTGGCCTACCAGGCCGCCCTCCTGGACAGCATGGAGCTGAGGGCCCCCTTCAGCGGCATCGTCACCCAGAAACTCTCGGAAGTGGGCGAGACCGTGGCCCCGGGCAGCGCCGGCGGCGCCAATGCCATCAACGCCGTGCTGGTCATGGCCGACTTCGACACCCTGGAGGTGGAGGTGGAAGTGAACGAGGCCTCCATCGCCAAGCTCGCCCGCAACATGCCTGCCGAGATTCGCGTGGACGCCCTGGAGGGGCAGGGCAAGCGTGCCGTGCTGAAGGGCCGGCTGCGGGAGATCTACCCCAGCTCCAACCGGCAGAAGGCCGTGGTGGTGGTGCGGGTCGCCATCGTGGATCGGGATCCCCTGCTGGTACCGGACATGGGCGCCAAGGTCACCTTCCTGGGCGAGCCCTACCCGCAGGATGTGGTGGTCCTCGGTCGGGAGCAGGTCAAGAAGCAGGACGGCAGGGCCTACGCCTGGGTGGTGGAGAGCGGCCTGGCGGTGCAGTGCTTCCTGACGGTGGTGGGTGAGAATCCCGTCGGTCTCGAGGTGGGCGGCCTGGCCAAGGACGCCAGGCTCATCGTGGCGCCCCCAGAGTCCCTCAAGCCCGGGGCCAAGGTAAGGATCCGGGGCTGATGAACGCCAACCGCTTCGACCTGGGTGGAGGGGAGCCCATCATCACCCTCCGTGGCATCGCCAAGAGCTACTGGCGAGAGGCCCTGGAGATCCCCGTGCTTCAGGGCATCGATCTGGAGATCCCCGTGGGCAGCTTCGTGGCCCTCATGGGGCCTTCGGGCTCGGGCAAGACCACGCTGCTGAACCTGGTGGCGGGCATCGATCGGCCCACCTGCGGCACACTGGAGGTCTGCGGGCACGAGCTGAACGACCTGGACGACGACGAGCTGGCGGCCTGGCGGAATGCCCATGTGGGGTTCATCTTCCAGAACTACAACCTGGTGCCGGTGCTCACGGCCTTCGAGAACGTCGAGCTGCCCCTGCTGCTCACGAGCCTGGGCCGCCGCGCCCGCCGGGAGCGGGTGGCTGAGGTGCTGGCGCTGGTGAACCTCACGGACAAGCAGTGGAACTATCCCCGGCAGCTGAGTGGCGGCCAGGAGCAGCGCGTGGCCATCGCACGGGCCATCGTCACGGACCCCGACATCCTGGTGGCCGACGAGCCCACGGGGGCCTTGGATGCCAAGAACGCCGAGGAGGTCCTGGGCCTCATGGGTCGCCTCAACGCCGACATGGGCAAGACCATCGTGATGGTCACCCACGACCCCAAAGCCGCCCACCATGCGCGGCACCAGATCCACCTCGAGAAGGGCGTGCTGGACCGGGCTGTCGAGGTGAACCGGTGAGCCGGGCAGGGGCCGCGCATGCCCCGCATGGAGGCTCCAGCTCCAGGAGCCCGCGCAGCGGGCGAGTGGGAGCGCAGGACTGGATGTCCTGCGCGATAGCTGGAGGGCACCAGATCCACCTCGAGAAGGGCGTCCTGGACCGGGCTGTCGAGGTGAATCGGTGAGCGGGGAGCAGACTTGATGCGCTGGCTGGCCCTCGTCTGGAAGAGCCTCCTGCGCTCCCGGCGGCGCACCCTGCTCATCGTGGGCAGCCTAGTGCTGTCTGTCTTCACGGTGGCCGTGCTGCAGAGCCTGCTCACCACGCTCGACTCCATCACCAGCAACCCCAACTCTGGGAACCGCCTGGCCGTGCGCCACAAGAGCGGCATCACCCAGATGCTGCCCCGCAGCTATGAGACCTTCCTGCGCCAGCAGCCGGAGGTAGAGACCGTCTGTTCCCTCCAGTGGTTCGGGGGCTACTACCAGGACCCCCGGAACTTCTTCGCCAACTTCGCCAGCGACGAGACCACGATCTTCCAGACCTTCCGGGAGGAGTTCGGCCTCGCGAACCTCACCGAGGCCCAGGTCAAGGAGTACTTGCGGGACGGCGCCGGCTGCATCGTGGGGGAGAGCCTGGCCCTCAAGAACGGCTGGAAGGTGGGCGATGTGGTGCCCCTCACGGGAACCATCTTCCCCATCAACCCCCGCCTCACCATCCGCCTGATCTTCAAGAGCTCCCGGCCCTCGGATGAGAACGTTCTCCACTTCCACTACAAGGTCCTGGAGGAGGGCGTGCCGCGCATGAAGGGGCTGACGGGGGCGTTCTGGGTGCGGGTCCACCGGCCCGAGGACATCCCCCGGCTCATTGAGCGGGTGGACCGCCACTTCGCCAACAGCGCCTACGAGACCCTCACCGAGACCGAGAGCGCCTTCAACCTGGCCTTCGTGAAGATGCTTGGAAACATCTCGACCATCATCCAGGGCATCACCATCGCCGTGGTGCTGGCCATCCTCATCGTCACCGCCAACACCATGGGCACCGCCATCCGCGAGCGCGGGGCCGAAATTGCGGTCTTCCGGGCCATGGGTTTTTCCGCCAGTCGCGTACTGAGCCTGCTCCTGGCTGAGGGCGTCCTGCTGGTGGGCCTGGGGGCCGCCCTGGGGCTCCTCCTGGCCCAGGCCGCCGCCGGAGGCGTTCGCAGCGCCATGGGTGCCGTGATGCCGTTCTTCGCCGACTTCGAGATTACCTCGGTCACAGCCCTGCTGTGCCTGGCGGGGGCCCTGGCCGTGGGCCTCCTGTCCACCTTCATCCCGGCCTATGCCGCCACCCGCCGCCCCATCACCGAGGGCCTCAGGTCCGTGGGATGATCCTCCTCAGCCTCCTCGCCCTGCCGCTCGTCGGCTACCTGCTCTGGCTGGTCTGGGCCCTGGTGGCCTATCCCATCCCCCTCAGCTACAACCTGCGCTCCCTCTGGCAGCGGAAGGTCTCGACCCTCAGTACCGCCGCCGCCATCGCCCTGGTGGTGGGGATCTTCGTGGTGGTGCTCAGCCTGGCCCAGGGCCTGTCAGTGGCCTTCATCAGCAGCGGTCGGGAGGACCAGGCCCTGGTGCTGCGCCCCAATGCCCGCTACGAGCTGAACAGCACCATCGAGCGGGATCGGATGCGGATCCTGAAGGTCCATCCCCTGGTGCAGCGGGACGATGCGGGCCCCCTGGCCAGCGCGGAGGTGGTGGTGGTCAAGCTGTTCCCGGTGGCCGATGGCACCGACACCAATGTCACGGTGCGGGGCCTGGAGTCCACCGGCCAGCGCATGCGGCCCCAGGTGCAGCTGGTGGAGGGCCGCTGGTTCCGCCCTGGCCTGAGCGAGGTGGTGGTGCCCCGGAAGATGCGCGGCCGCTTCCCCGGGCTGGAGCGGGGGGGCACCGTCCGCATGGGGGGCCGGGACTGGGCGATCGTCGGGACCTTTGATGGGGGAGCTTCCAGCTACGAGAGCGAGGTCTGGTCCGACGTGAATGACGTGATGCAGGCCTTCCGCCGGGAGTCCTACTCCTCCCTGCTGGTCCGCCTGACGGATGCCGGCCGCATGGAGGCGTTCACCCGGGCGGTGGACGACGACAAGCGGCTGAAGCTGGAGGTGGTGGCGGAGAAGGCCTACTTCAAGGAGCTGACCAAGGCCGGCGATCCGGTGAAGGTCCTGGGCAACCTCATCACCCTGATCCTGACCGGGGCCGCCATTTTCGCGGCCATGAACACCATGTATGCCGCCGTGGCCGGCCGCACCCGGGAGATCGGGACCCTGCGCGCGCTGGGGTTCCGGCAGCGGGAAATCCTGGCCAGCTTCCAGTGGGAGGCGGTCTTCCTCTGCCTGGTGGGGGGGCTGCTGGGGTCGGGACTGGCCCTCTTTGCCAACGGCATCCAGGCCGGTACGACGAGCTTGCAGACCTTCAGCGACGTGAGCTTCGCCTTCACGATCACGCCGGGCCTCATGGCCCAGGGGGTGGCCTTCAGCCTGGTGATGGGCCTGGTGGGTGGGTTCCTGCCCGCATGGAGAGCCAGCCGCCTGCCGCTGACGGAGGCGATGAAGGGGGGGTGAGGCGGCTGGCCCTCACCTTGACGGACCTCGCTTTGCGATGCACACTGAGCCTGGTTTTTCCTCGACCGGAGGCCCCATGGATCGCGAACTTCTCAAGGGCAGCACGCCCCTGCTGCTGCTGTCGCTGCTCTGCGAGGGTCCGATGTATGGCTACCAGATCATCGAGACGGTCCGGCAGCGCACCGGCGGCACCTACACGCTAAAGGAAGGGGCCCTCTACCCGGCCCTCCACAAGCTGGAGGCCACAGAGTTCATCACCTCCTACTGGGAGACCCAGGAGAACGGGCGGGAGCGCCGCTACTACTCCCTGCTGCCCGCGGGGCAGGCCTTCCTGGCCGCCAAGAAGAAGGAATGGAACCAGTTCGTGAACATGGTCCAGGCCTTCGTCGAGCCCAAGGCCTGAGGCCATTCGGTGTCTCGGGCCCTGGAAGCCTATCTCGCCCAGGTGGGTTCAGGCCTCAAGGGCCTGACGCGACGGCGTCGCCTGACCCTGGTCCGGGAGCTGCAGGCCCACCTCCTGGATGAGGCCGAGGCTCGCAGCATCAGCTCTGAGTCGGCCATGGCCGCCATGCTGGCCGAGAAGGAACATCCCACCCTGCTGGCGGAGGAGATCGCGAGCGGGGAGGGCCAGGACGCCAATCACCGCAGCGGCACTGCCCTGGCGGCAGGCATGATCATCGGCATCGCCACCGGCGGGCACATGTGGTTCGAAGGCTGGCGCTGGTACATCGCCCTGGCCTTCGCCGCCTCCCAGGGCCTGGCCGTGGGCGCCGGCTACTTCTGGGTCCGGCGGCACTGGCTGCGGCTCCCGTCCTGGGGCCGCATGGCAGTGGCTGTGCTGACCACGTCCCTGCTGGCCATTCCGCTGGGCTTCACGACCCACCATGGGTTCCGGCCGACCCGGCTGCTCTATGGCGCCTTTACCGGCTACCTGCTGGAGCGCCACAGCCAGGAACGTCCCCTCTGGCAGTCCCTCCTCGAGCCCGTGGCATTCACCGCCTTCATGTTCTTCCTCGAGACCGTGCTCCTCGGCCGGATCCGCTTCGCCTGGTGGAAGGTGCCGCTGGAGCTGAGCTTCAACGCGACCATCCTGCTGAGCGTCATGGTGGCCTCCCGCTTCCGCAGGCTCCTGGCCGAGCGCCGGGTTCTGACGCCCCAGGAACAGGGCTGAGCGCCTGGCATTCGGGAATCCCCCTTGAGCGGAAAGCCTTCCGACGGTAGACTGGTCGTCTTGCGTGGACAAGCCGCGTGCAGATACCCCATTTCCGGGGGCATCCGGTCGGTCCCAGGAGGAAGACATGAAAGAGAAACTTCACCCCGTTCTCCACGACGTGAAGGTGCACTGCGCCTGTGGCGTCGAGTTCGAGACCCGCTCCACGAAGAAGGAGCTCCGTGTGGAAGTCTGCTCCTCCTGCCACCCCTTCTACACGGGCAAGCAGCGTCTGATGGACGCTGAAGGCCGGGTTGAGAAGTTCAACCGGAAATACGCCAAGAAGGAAGTCCCCGCGGTCGTCGAGGCCCCTGTGGCCGCCGAAGCCCAGGCTCCGACCGAAGCCTAGCTGCGACATTCCAAAGGACGGGCCGAGCGATCGGCCCGTCCTTTTTGTTTGCGCCCCTTCTGCCCCCGCCGGAGCCCCCATGCTCGATCAGCTTGCCGCCGTCGAAGCCCGCTTCCAGGAAGTGGAGGCCCAGCTGCAGGATCCCGCCGTGGTCTCGGACCCCAAGCGCCTTCGGGAGCTGAGCAAGCTCCGGGCGGAGCTGGAGCCCGTGGTGCTGGCCTTCCAGGCCCAACGCAGCCGGCGCAAGCAGCTGGAGGAGGCCGAAGCCATCCTGGCGGACAAGACCCTGGACGCCGACTTCCGGGAACTGGCCGAGCTGGAGATCCCTGACCTCAAGCAGGCCATCGCCGAAGGTGAGAGCGAGATCCGGCGCCTGCTCGTGCCCAAGGACCCCGCCGACGCCAAGAACGTGATCCTGGAAGTCCGCGCGGGCACCGGCGGCGAGGAAGCCGCCCTGTTCGCGGGGGAGATCTTCCGGATGTACCTCCGGTTCGCGGAGCGGCGGGGCTTCAAGGTCTCGGTGCTGGACCAGAGCGATGCTGACGCCGGCGGACTCAAGGACGCCACGGCGGAGATCCAGGGCGAGGGTGCCTACAGCCTCTTCCGCTTCGAGAGCGGCGTGCACCGCGTGCAGCGGGTGCCCAAGACCGAGACCCAGGGCCGCATCCACACCTCCGCCTGCACTGTGGCCGTCATGCCCGAGGCCGAGGAACTGGATGGTGTCGAGATCCATCCAAACGATCTGCGGATTGATACCTTCTGCTCCGGCGGCAAGGGCGGCCAGAGCGTGAACACCACCAAGTCAGCCGTGCGCCTCGTCCACCTGCCCACCAATACCGTTGTCCAGTGCCAGGACGAGCGCAGCCAGCTGAAGAACATGGCCAAGGCCATGACCGTGCTCCGCAGCCGCCTGCTCCAGAAGGCCCAGGACGAGGCCGACGCGGTGCACTCGGCCATGCGCAAATCCCAGGTGGGCAGCGGGGACCGCAGCGAGAAGATCCGCACCTACAACTTCCCCCAGGGCCGCGTGACGGACCACCGCATCGGCGTCACCCTCCACCAGATTGACGCCTTCCTGGGCGGCGCCATCGAGCCCATCATCGAGCCCCTCCGCGCCGCCTTCGAGGCCGAGCGGCTGCAGGCGCTCGAGGCCTGACCCGTCTGCCGTATAGTAGAGGTGGGAAGTCCTCCATGTCCCGACCCAACCTCAACCCCCGCGGCGAGTCCGTGCTGCGCACCCTCATCGAGACCTACCTCGAGGCGGGGGAGCCTGTGGGGTCGCGGCTGCTGGCCAAGCGGTATCCCGAGACCCTCTCCAGCGCCACGATCCGCAGCGTGCTCTCGGACCTGGAAGAAGAGGCCATGGTGGCCCAGCCCCACACCTCCGCCGGCCGGGTGCCCACGGAGCTGGCCTACCGCTACTACGTGGACCGCTGGCTCCGGGCGCTGCCCCCGGGGCACGAGGTCGAAGGCCGCCTGTCAGCGGCCCTGGATGGCCTGGACCTGGATCCCGAGTCCTGGGCCCGCCACGCCAGCCGCACCCTGGCGGAAGTCATGGGCGGCGTCTGCGTGGCGCTGCCCCTGCCGCTGACCCAGAGCCGGCTGGTGCGCATGGAGTTCGTGCCCGTGGGTCCCGGCCGCTTTGTGGCGGTGTGGGTGGGCAGCCTGGGCGAGGTGGAGCACCGGCTCATGGAGAACCCCTGGAACCTCTCCCAGACGGTGCTGACGGAGCTGGGGAACTATGCCACGGCCCACTTCTCCGGCCTGACCCTGCCGGAGATGCGCGCCCGGCTGCTCGAAGCCCTGCGGGTGGGGGTGCAGGAGGGCGAGTCCCTCTGTCGCCGGCTCCAGGAGCTGGCTGAGCGCTGGCCCGAGGAGCCGGGCGGGGCCGATGCCCGGGTCCTGGTGTCGGGTCTGGGCCGCCTCGGCGGCCTCCCGGAGTTTGACGATGTGCCGCGGTTCCGCGCCTTGGTTGCAGCCTTTGAGGAGCACGGTCGCCTGGCCCGCCTCCTGAATGCCTTCGCGGACCGGGCCTCCGAGGACGTCCAGCTGCTGCTCGGCACCGAGAACCCCTACCTGGACGCCTGGCCCCTGGCCACTGCCGTGAGCACCGTGGCCCTGGGTCCGGCGGGCTTCGTCACCTTCGCCCTGGTGGGTCCGCTACGCATGGACTACGGCCGGGTCATGGGCGGCTTGCGCTGGTGGTCCCGGCAGGTCCAGCGGCGGCAGGACTCGGTCTGACCTGCTGGGTCAGGTCCGGATTTCCCCCCGCTGGCCTGACCTGACTATACTTTGGCGATGCCTACTGATCATCCTGCCGGTCCCGAGCCCGAACCCCTTCCGCCGTCTGCCGAGGGCGAAGACCTTGTGGATCTCACCCTGGACGAGAGCCTCGAGGGGGATCTCCAGGCGGTGGCGGACGAGGTGGCCTCGGGATACCACACCCAGGTGGTGCCTGAGATGGAGGAGATGGAGCCCGTCAGGGGATCTGGCGGCAAGGTCGACCTGGAGTCGGCCCTGAACGAAGCCGAGCGGCAGATGGAGGATCTGCTCCGGCGCGAGGCCGAGCTGATGGACCACCAGCGGCGGCTGGCGGCGGACTTCAACAACTTCCGCAACCGGGCCCAGCGGGACATCGCCCTCGCGGTGGACCAGTCCGAGCGGAAGATCCTGCTGGAGATGCTGCCGATGCTGGACAACTTCGAGCGCAGCCTGGGCGCCAGCTACCAGGACGTGGACTCCTTTCGCGCCGGGGTGGAGCTGATCCGGAAGCAGTTTCTGGAGGCTCTCCGTCGCCTGAATGTCGAGCCGCTGGCGCTGCAGGTCGGGGATCCCTTCGACGCGCTGAATGCCGAGGCGCTCACCACCTTCACGGACCCCAACCTGCCCGATGGCTCGGTGGCGGCCATCTTCGAGGGGGGCTACAACCTCCGGGGCCAGCTCCTGCGGGCGGCCCGGGTCGTGGTGAATCGGGTGCATGACCCGGAAAAATCCTAGGATTGCTCAATCCTTGTGCTGGAAGGGTTGGCGAGAACTAACTACCATGTAGGCGCGATCCCACCGGAGTTCTCTGTATGGCAGGCAAACTGATCGGCATCGATCTGGGCACGACCAACAGTTGCGTCTGCGTCATGGAAGGCGGCGATTCCCGGGTCATCCCCAACCGCGAAGGCAGCCGGACCACCCCCTCGGTGGTGGCCTTCACCGACAAGGGCGACGTGCTGGTGGGGCACATCGCCAAGCGGCAGGCCGTGACCAATCCCCAGCGAACCCTGTTCGCGGTGAAGCGCCTCATCGGCCAGCGGTTCCAGTCTCCGCGAGTCCAGGAGGCTCTGCTGCGCCTGCCCTTCCCGGTGGTGGGGGCGCCCAATGGGGATGCGTGGCTCCGGGTCGGCGAGCGGGACTACGCGCCGCCCGAAGTCTCGGCCATCGTCCTGCGTTCCCTCAAGCAGGCGGCAGAGGCCTTCCTGCATGAGGAGGTCACCGACGCGGTCATCACCGTCCCGGCCTACTTCGATGATGCCCAGCGCCAGGCCACCAAGGATGCAGGCAAGATCGCGGGACTGAACGTCCAGCGCATCATCAACGAGCCCACGGCCGCGGCCTTGGCCTACGGATTCAACAAGAAGGGCGTGAAGCAGATCCTGGGCATCTACGACTTCGGCGGCGGCACCATCGACTTCACGCTCATGGAGATGAACGACGGCGTCTTCGAAGTGCTGGCCACCAGCGGTGACACCTTCCTGGGCGGCGAAGACATCGACCAGATCATCCAGGGCTGGCTGGTCCAGCAGTTCCGCGACAAGACCGGCATCGACCTGGGCGCGGACCGCATGGCCCTGCAGCGGCTCAAGGAGGCCAGCGAGAAGGCCAAGTGCGAGCTCTCCACCCTGGACCGGGTGGAGATCCGGCTGCCCTTCATCGCCCAGGGGGCGACGGGCCCCCAGCACCTGGAGGCGGCACTGACCCGGGAGCAGCTGGAGGCCATGGTCAAGGACCTGGTCGAGCAGACCCTGGTGCCCATCAAGGACGCCCTCCAGCAGGGCGGCAAGACGGCCCGCGAGCTGGACGAAGTGATCCTGGTCGGCGGCCAGACCCGCATGCCTCTGGTACAGCGGCTGGTGCGCGACTTCTTCGGCAAGGAGCCCAACCGCGGCATCAACCCCGACGAGGTGGTGGCCATCGGTGCCTCCATCCAGGGCGCGGTACTGAAGGGCGACATCAAGGACCTGGTGCTGCTGGATGTGACTCCGCTCTCCCTCGGCATCGAGACCCAGGGCGGCGGCTTCGTCAAGATCATCCAGCGGAACGCCACCATCCCCACCCGGGACGCCCGCACCTTCACGACGGTCACGGACAACCAGAGCCGGGTGGAGATCCATGTGCTGCAGGGCGAGCGCGAGCTGGCGGAGCACAACAAGAGCCTGGGTCGCTTCGACCTCATCAACCTGCCCCCCCTGCCCAAGGGCGTGCCCCAGATCGAGGTGGCCTTCGACATCGACTCCAACGGCATCGTCAAGGTCTCGGCCCGGGACCTGATGACCGGGCTGGAGCAGAGCATGAGCATCCGGCCAAGCTCTGGGCTGTCCGAGCTGGAGATCCAGCGCATGATCCGCGAGGCCCTGGCCAATGCGGAAACCGATGTAAAGAAGCGGGACTCCCTCAAGTACATCGCCTCGGCTGAGGGGCTGGTCTTCTCCTGCGACAAGAGCTTCATCGAGTGCGGCAAGTTCCTCTCCGAGGACCAGCAGAGCCTGGTCCGCGATGTCCTCTCCCGGGCCCGCCAGGCCGTGGCCGCCCAGGACACCGAGGCCCTCCGGGGCTGCGAAACCCTGCTGCTGGAGACCCAGAACCTGCTTACCGATGCGGTGCTGGCGGCCAGCGAGGCCATGATGGCCTCCCTGGATGGGGAAGACGAGGCAACGGCCAGCCCCAACTAGGGCGTTCCCATCGGCTATCCTGGAAGCCAGGATGGGTGCATGAAACGCGACTACTACGAAGTGCTGGGCATTTCCAAGGATGCCGGATCGGATGAGCTCAAGAAGGCCTACCGCAAGCTGGCCATGGAGCTGCATCCCGACCGCAACCCGGGCAACAAGGAGGCCGAGGAGAAGTTCAAGGAGGCTGCCGAGGCCTACAGCGTGCTCTCGGATGCCGAGAAGCGGAAGCTCTACGACCAATACGGCCACGCAGGCCTGGGTGGCGCGGGCGGCGGCGGGCAGCAGTTCCAGTTCGACCCGAACCAGTTCGCGGACTTCGAGGACATCCTGGGCAGCTTCTTCGGGGGCGGTCTCTTCGGCGACCTCTTCGGGGGTGGGCGGCGCCGCGCCAACGGCGAGGAGCGGGGCTCGGACCTGCAGTACAACCTGAAGCTCAGCTTCAAGGACGCCGTGTTCGGCAAGGAAGCGGTGGAGCTCTCCATCCCCCGCCTCGAAGGCTGCGAGACCTGCCACGGCTCCGGCTGCGAGGCGGGCACCCGCCCCGAGACCTGCCCCCAGTGCCGGGGGGCGGGGCAGGTGGCCATGCGCCAGGGCTTCTTCCAGATGCTCACGCCCTGCCCGCGCTGCGAAGGCCGGGGCCGCATCATTCCCAAGCCCTGTCGCGAGTGCAAGGGCGAGGGCCGGGTTCACAAGAAGTCCAAGGTGAGCTTCAAGGTGCCGGCCGGCGTGGACCGGGGCACCCGGCTGCGGCTCCAGAATCAGGGCGAATCGGGCCGCTCCGGCGGTCGGGCCGGTGATCTCTACATCGTCTTCGATGTGGAGCAGGATCCCCGCTACGAGCGGGACGGCAGCGACCTCCACCGGCGGCTGGAGATCCAGTGGCCGCTGCTGGTGACCGGCGGCACCCTAGAGGCCGAGACGCCCTACGGCACCGAGAAGGTCAAGCTGGCGCCGGGCACGCCCGCCGACCATGTGGTGAAGCTGGTCAACGCCGGCGTGCCGCGCCTCCAGGGCAGCGGCCGCGGGGACCTGTATCTCCACCTGCGGGTGGCGGTGCCGAAGTCCCTCACCGCTGAGCAGCGGGAACTGGTGGAGCGGCTCCGCCGCAGCTTCGACGGCGAGTCCGAGGACGGCCAGGACGAGGGCTTCCTCGCCAAGGTCTTCGGCTCAGAAAAGGGCGCCAAGAAAAAGGGCAAAAGCTGAACCCCTGATCGTTCAGGTTTCTGCCACCACCACCCGGCCCTTGCCTTGCTGCTTGGCGCGGAGGAGGGCCCGGTCGGCCTGCTCGATGAGGGGGCTGGCCCCGTTGGCGTTCTCGGGGTAGGCCGCGACACCGGCGCTCAGGGAGACCGTCAGGCGCTCGCCCCCGAGCTCCATGGGGTGGTCCCGCAGCACCTGGAGCAGGCGCTCTCCGAGCTTCCGGGCGCCCTGGGTGCTGGTTCCGGGCATCAGGATGCAGAACTCGTCACCCCCATAGCGGTAGAGCCGATCATGGGCACGGCAGAGGCGCTGGGCGGTGCGGGCCACGGTCTCCAGCAGCAGGCTGCCCGCGGGATGCCCGTGCCGCGTGTTCACGCGCTTGAGATCGTCCACATCGATGAAGAGCAGCGCCAGCGCCTCGGCCTTGGCCGCCGAGGACCGCACGGCCTCGGGCAGCTCGGCCTCCAGGCAGCGGCGGTTCTGGGCCACCGTGAGGTCGTCCCGGAAGCTGAGCGCGCGGCTCTCCTCCAGCCGCCAGGCGTTCAGCAGCAGCGGAGCCATGTCCTCGAAGTCGCGGAGGAAGACCTCGGGTCCCTCCTTCGGCTCCAGCAGGCGCACGATGCCCAGCTGCTCCGAGGGGGCGAGGAGGAAGGCCTCGCCGCGCCGGACGAGCTCCGCCGCCACCGCCCGGGGCAGGGGGGCTTCCGGGAAGGCCCCGTCGCCGGCCTTCTGGTAGAAGAGGTCCTCCCGCCGCAGCCAGATGGCGCCGCCCCGGGCCTGGGAGAGGCGGATGGCCCGGCTTAGGGCCAGCCGGAGCAGCTCGTCCAGGGTGGCCAGGTGCATCATCTGGCGCAGCCAGCCCTCGCTGCCCAGGTCCCGCTGGCGGAGGTGGATCAGGGCCTCCCGGGCCGCCTCCAGGGGCCGGTCCTGCAGCAGCACCCAGCCCGGTCGGGCGCTAAGCACCGCGCTGACCTGCTCGGGGTCACCCCGCTGGACCCACCAGAGGATCTCGGTGCCTTCGGGGGGGATCAGGCGCAGGTCCGGGTGCTCGGCCACGACCACCAGGGTCCCGGAACCTGGCCCATCCTGGAGCTCGAAGTCCCACTGCTCCAGGGCCGCACGAAGCGCCGCCCCCGCCTTGGAGGGGTGGACGTCCAGCCAGTGGATGCGAGGCATGGGGCTCCCTGTTGGCTGGCTCATCGGCAGGACCGGCCCCAGCGGTGAGCGTGCATCTTAGCCTAGCGCCGCTTCAAGGCGCCGGGCCAGCTGTCCGAGGTGGGCCGCCAGTTGCTCCAGGGAGGGCTGGGAGCCGTCCCCCTGGCTGCGCTCGGCCCGGACCCAGCGCTTCAGGAGGACCAGCGACTGCGTGTCCCGCACCCCCAGCCGCCGGGCGGTCTGGATGAGCTTGTGGGAGAGGCGGGTCCGCTCGGGGCCGGTGGGCCCTGGGTGCAGGTCGGCGATGAGCTTCAGGGCGGCCTGGGTGACTTCCAGATCTTGCCGGATCAGCGGCACCCGAGCATTGATCCGGAGCAGGAAGAGCTCCAGGAAGCGCAGCAGCTCGCCCAGCAGGTCCATGCAGTCCCGCAGGGCCTGGGTCACGTCCTCCGGAGACTCCAGCAGGCGGCCCATGGCCTGGATGAGCCGCTCGGCCTCCTCCCGGTCAGGCCGCCGCATGAGCGGAAACTCGGGGCTCTGGCGGAAGGCCAGCAGGTGCCGGTAGGTGTGGGCCAGGCCCAGGGCCAGCCGGGGCCAGTCCTGGAGCTCCAAGTGCAGGTGCAGCTGGCCGTGGAGGGGGGGCACCTGCTCCCAGAGGCGCTGGAGGCGAAGGCGGAGCCGCTCGCCTTCTTCCATGAGGCTGGGGGACTCGGGGAAGAGCCGCTGCTGGACCTCGGCCGAGAAGATGCCCACCAGCTCGCCCATGAGCTGCTTCTGGTGGTTGATGAGCAGGCTGCGCAGGTTGTCCAGGGTCTGGGCCAGGCGGTCGGCATCCCCCCCGGCGAGGGCCTCCAGGAGCATGCTTCTCAGTGTGCTCTGGTCCTGGTGCAGGCTGAGCACCGCTTGCCGCAGGAAGGCCCGCAGCCTCAGGGCCTGGGGCTGAGCGGGATCGAGCCGGTCGCTCTGGGCGGGGTCGTAGGCGCGCTCAGCCAGGCGCCCCAGCTCCGACTCCAGCACCAGGAAGGCGGGCACCGCTGCGTAGCGCTCCTGGAGTCCGGCCTGGTCGGCGGGCTCCAGGGAATCGAGGAGGCCCAGCAGGGAGATATGGCTGGCCAGGGCCCGGGCCACCAGGGAGAAGGTGGCCCGGTCCTGCTCGCGGAGCTGCTCGAGCAGGTGCCGCAGCGCCGGTGGCATGCTCTCCAGGAACCGCTCGCCCTCCATGCGGGGCAGGGTCCACCCGAGGTGGTTCCAGAGCCAGCCCAGGCTGCCCCGGACCTGTTCCACCGCGGGCCAGTGGATGCCCCGGTCAAGGGGCCGCTGCAGGCTCAGGCGCAGGTTGGACACCACGTGCTCGAGCAGCAGCAGGGGCTCCACCCGGGCATGGATCTCGGCGGGGATGCAGGCCTCCAGCAGCTCGGCGAGGCGGGTGACGGATTCCGGCAGGCGTCCCTGGCCCCGGACAGCCCGGTTCACGGCCTTCAGCTGGGTATTCAGCCCCGCCACGGCCCCGGCGCCCGCCTCGCTGGCCTGCAGGGCCGCAAGGATCATGGGGAAGGTCTCCCGGTGGTCGGAGAGAAAGGATGACCAGTGCTGGGGGAGGTCGCTGCCGTCCTCGGAGGGCGCCAGGGACATGGCCCGGAGGGCCGCCAGCAGGTCCAGCAGGCAGATCACCCACTCGGGCTGCGCCTGCTCCGCCAGCAGCTCGCGGTGGGCGGCCTCGGCCTGCTGCCCCAGCCGCCCCAGGCTGTGGAGCAGCACCAGGCCCATGGCGGCCCGGGTCTCGCCCAGCCGCCGGGGCGAGAACTGGTGCAGGAAGGCGAGGAAGTAACCAAGGCTCCGGCGGAGGCTGGCCTGGGCCGGCGACTCTTCCCGGGCCACGGCCCGTTCGGGAGGCGCCTCCAGCAAAGGTTCCAGATCCCTGGCACCCTCCCGGAAGATGTCCTCCAGCAGGGCCAGGTCCGTGCGGGAGAGGCCTTTTTCCCGGATCAATTGCCGGGCCAGTAGCAATCTCTGTGGCGGGGTGCCTGGAGCGGACATGGCAAAAGCATACAATGGTTAAGACTTTGAATGGCTTTGCAGGGTGATACCATCCCCTCACCCCAATTTGGAGGCAACAGGTGGTCAGCAAGCTCGGGGAAATGCTCGTCAAGGCTCAGCTCATCACTGATGGCCAGCTTGACGAGGTTATGAAAATACAACGACGAGAGGGGGGCAAGCTCGGCAGCATCGTGGTCCGTGCGGGGTTCTGCTCCGATCAGGACATTGTCAGCTTCCTGGGGATGCAATATGGCGTGCCGGCCGCCGATCTGGAGCAGTGGCCGCCCATCGACGCCAGCGTCATCGCGCTGATTCCGAAGGATCTGGCGCAGCGGCACAAGGTGCTGCCGCTCCAGCGCACGGGCAACGTGCTCACCTTGGCCATGTCGGATCCCACGGACATCTTCGCCATGGACGATGTGCGCTTCCACACGGGCTACAACGTGGATCCTGTCGTGTCGAGCGAGATGGGCCTGGCCCGGGCCGTGGAGAAATACTATGGAGGCAACAGCGCCATCCGCCTTGCCGACGGCAGCACGGCCCGCTCCACTCAGGGCGGCGGCGCCGGCGTCGGTCCTGCGGGTGCCATCCCGGCCGAGCCCTTCAACGAAGAGGAGGAACACTTCGACCTCTCGGAGCTCGAGCAGGAACTCGACGCCGATGCTGAATACGACGCCATGGAGGAGGAGGAAGACAGCGTCAACGTCGGCAGCCTGAAGCGGGGCAGCGAGGACGCGCCCGTCGTGAAGCTCGTGAACATGGTGCTCATCGACGCCATCAAGCGCGGCGCCTCCGACATCCACATCGAGCCCTACGAGAAGACCTACCGCATCCGGTTCCGCATCGACGGCATCCTCCAGGAGGTCATGCGGCCCAACCTGAAGCTGAAGGATCCCCTCACCTCCCGCGTGAAGATCCTGGCCAAGCTCAACATCGCCGAGCGGCGGCTGCCGCAGGACGGGCGCATCAAGCTGCGCGTGAACATGGGCGGCAAGCAGAAGGTCATCGACTACCGCGTGAGCATCCTGCCGACCCTCTTCGGCGAGAAGATCGTGCTGCGGCTGCTGGACAGCGACAAGCTCATGCTGGACCTGACCAAGCTGGGCTTCGAGCCAGAGAGCCTCGTGCGCTGGGACCGCCAGATCTCCAAGCCCTACGGCATGGTGCTGGTGACCGGGCCCACGGGTTCCGGCAAGACCAACACCCTCTATTCCTCGGTCGCGAAGCTCAACACCTCGGACACCAACATCATGACCGCCGAGGACCCTGTGGAGTTCAACTTCCCGGGCATCAACCAGGTGCAGATGAAGGAGCAGATCGGCCTGAACTTCGCTGCGGCGCTGCGCTCCTTCCTGCGGCAGGATCCCAACATCATCCTGGTGGGCGAGATCCGCGACTTCGAGACGGCTGAGATCGCCATCAAGGCTTCCCTCACGGGCCACTTGGTGCTGTCGACGCTGCACACCAACGACGCCCCCAGCACCATCAACCGCCTGATGAACATGGGGGTGGAGCCCTTCCTGGTGGCCACTTCCGTGAACATCATCTGCGCCCAGCGCCTGGTACGGCGGCTCTGTGCCCAGTGCAAGACGGTGGACACCCACGTCCATCCGGAGGAGGCCCTCTACAAGGTGGGCTTCACGCCCGAGGAGGTGCAGCGCGGCATCACCTTCTACAAGCCCGTGGGCTGCGAGATCTGCAACAAGCGGGGCTACAAGGGGCGGGTCGGCCTCTACGAAGTGCTGGAGATGTCCGAGACCCTCAAGGACATGATCCTCACCGGCGCCTCGGCCATCGAGCTGCGAGAGCAGGGCCAGAAGGAGGGCATGATCACCCTCCGCCGCTCTGGCTGCCGCAAGGTCCTCGACGGCGTCACGACCATCGAGGAAATCATCCGTGAGACCGTTCTCTAGGCGAGGTGCTCCATGAGTGAAATCGGCGCCAACTACGTTGCTTCCCTTCAGCAGCTGCTCAAGACCATGGTGGAATACGGCGGGACGGACCTGCACATCACCACAGACTCCGCGCCGCAGATCCGCATCGACGGCCGGATGGTGCCGCTCAAGCTGCCGCCCCTGGATGCGGCCCAGACCCGCTGGCTCTGCTATGGCGTCATGACGGACCAGCAGAAGCACCGCCTGGAGGAGGACCTCGAGGTGGACTTCTCCTTCGGTCTCCAGGGCGTCGCCCGCTTCCGCGCCAATGTCTACAACCAGCGCGGCGCCACCGCGGGCGCCTTCCGCACGATTCCCGAGCAGATCCGCACCTTCGACCAGCTGGGCCTCCCTCCCTCGGTGCAGGCACTCTGCGACAAGCCCCGAGGCCTGGTGCTGGTGACGGGCGTCACCGGTTCCGGCAAGTCCACTACCCTGGCCGCCATGGTCGACAAGATCAACACCGACGAGCCCGTGCACATCCTCACCATCGAGGACCCGGTCGAATACGTGCATCACCACAAGCGGGCCCTCGTCAACCAGCGCGAGATCCACGCCGACACCCACAGCTTCAAGAAGGCGCTGCGCTCAGCCCTGCGCCAGGATCCGGATGTGGTGCTGGTGGGTGAGATGCGCGACCTGGAGACCATCGAGTCCGCGCTGACCATCGCCGAGACCGGCCACCTCACCTTCGGCACCCTGCACACAAGCAGCACGGTTCAGACCATCAACCGCATCATCGACGTGTTCCCCAGCCACCAGCAGCCCCAGATCCGCGCCCAGCTCTCCTTGGTGCTGGAGGGCATCATCTGCCAGAGCCTCATCCCCAAGGCCAGCGGCAAGGGCCGAGCCCTGGCGCTGGAGATCATGCTGCCCAACCCGGCCATCCGGAACCTCATCCGCGAGGACAAGATCCACCAGATCTACGGAGTGATGCAGGCCGGCCAGACGAAGTACGGCATGCAGACCTTCAACCAGAGCCTCTCGGACCTCATCATGCGGCGGGAGATCAGCCAGGAGCAGGCCTTTGAATACTCCTCGAACCCTGACGAGCTGCGAGAGCTCATCAACCGCGGGGTCGGGGTTGGTTCTGCCGGAGGCCGCACCGCCTCCTCGGCCCAGACCACCAGCCCCTCTCTGGGGGGGCGGAACCCCAACATCAAATACACCTAGTCCAGATCTAAGCACTTTCCTCTAGCCGCTTTTTTCCCTACCCTGAAGCCAGCACCGCACTTAGACGTCTGCCGAGGTCCTCATGCCCGCTTATGCATGGAAAGGCAAGAACCGGATGGGGGAGGTCCAGGAAGGCGTCCTGGTCTCGGACTCCCGGGATGCCGCCGCCATCACCCTCAAGCGCAACGGCATTGAAGTCAACACCATCCGGGTCATGGCCTCGGACGCGAAGAAGTCCTTCGGCAAGGTGCCTGCCAAGGCCCTGGCCATCTTCACCCGGCAGTTCAGCGTCATGATCGACGCCGGTTTGCCCCTGGTCCAGTGCCTGGAGATCCTGGGCGCCCAGCAGGACCACAAGGGCTTCCAGCGGATCATCGAGGCCGTGCGGGACGATGTCGAGAAGGGCTCTACCCTCCAGGCGGCCCTGGCCAAGCACCCCAAGGCCTTCAACGACCTCTACGTGAACATGGTGGGCGCCGGCGAGAGCGGCGGCATCCTGGACATCATCCTCCAGCGGCTGTCCACCTACATCGAGAAGGCGGTGAAGCTCACGGCCAAGGTGAAGGGGGCCATGACCTACCCTGTGGCGGTCATCACCATCGCCATCACCGTGGTGGTGGTCATCATGGTCAAGGTGATCCCGGTGTTCTCGGCCATGTATGACGGCATGGGCGCCAAGCTGCCCTTCCCCACCCTGGTCTGCATGGCCCTCTCGAACGGGCTCATCAACTACAGCTGGCTGATCATCATCTCCATCGTGCTGGTCGTGGTGGGGTTGCGCCAATACTACCGGACGCCGCAAGGCCACCTGCAGATCGACGCGGTCTTCCTGAAGCTGCCCATCCTCGGCGACGTGCTCCGCAAGGTGGCCGTGGCCCGCTTCTGCCGCACCCTGGGCACCTTGATCAGCTCCGGCGTGCCCATCCTCGAGGGCATGGACATCACCGCCCGCACGGCGGGCAACATGGTAGTCCAGAACGCCATCCTCAAGTCCAAGGACGCCGTGGAGCAGGGTCGCAACATCAGCGGCCCCCTGGCGGAGACCAAGGTCTTCCCGCCCATGGTTGTGCAGATGGTGGGCGTCGGCGAGGCCACGGGCGCCCTGGACGCCATGCTGGCCAAGGTCGCGGACTTCTACGAGGACGAGGTGGACAACGCCGTGGCCAACCTCACGAGCCTCATGGAACCCGTCATGATCGCCATGCTGGGCGGCATCATCGGCTTCATCGTCGTCGCCATGTATATGCCGATCTTCAATCTGGCCAATGTCTTCGGCAAGGACTAGCCGCACGATTATTGCAATTGAAACTTCCGGAGGTAGCCATGTGTCATCCCAACCGCACCAAGGGTTTCTCGCTGGTTGAGGTCATGCTGGTGGTTGCTATCATCGGCATTATCAGCGGCATCGCCATCCCGAACTACCTCGGTCAGCGGCGCCGAGCCCGGGTCATCGGGGACGCCATCTCCAATGCCAAGGTGCTCCAGATGGCGCTCGAGAGCCGCAAGGCCGAGAATGGGGTCTATGGCGCGGTCAGCACCACTTATGACTGGAAGGCCGATGGCACGGTGATCACATTGTCGACGTTGATCCCAACCTTCAACCCTAGTGGCAGCAGCAAGATGAACTATTCTGTGGCTGTGGATGCCACCGGTATCGCTTACACCCTGACCGTCATCGACCCCAGCATCAGTTCTACGACCGTGGCCTACCAGACGAACCAACTGGGAGCTGAGTTGGCCCGCCTGAAGTGACCTGCCAGCCATGGTTTGGGGGGTGCCCTTGATGAGGTGCCATCGGCCTGCCCTCACCGCGCTTCGGGGTGACATCTTCCGGGCTGGTGGCTGGGTGACGGACTCAGACCTCAGAGTGACGCAGTGGGGCACCTCTGCGGGGGCTTGGGTGGCGATTGGGCAACAGGGTCACTGGAGAGGCTATCAATAGGCCACCGTGAATGCCCAGAATCCAAGCGAGTATCTGGGTGGGTTTCCGAAAAAAGAGACCAATTCTCACTGCCGGCCGACAATGGCTCGCTTCCTGCTTCACTTCAATCCACGGGATCGATGTCCCCCCAGGAGAATCACATGAAAAAGGAATCCGGCTTTACCCTCATCGAACTGCTGCTGGTGCTTGCCATCATCGGCATCATCTCTGCCATTGCCATCCCCGCCCTGCTCGGCCAGCGCGAGCGCGCCAAGGCCAAGTCCACCCAGGCCAATGTGGATGCGATCGCCGGGGAGTGCCAGCGCGTGAGCGACACCTTGAAGGAAGGGGGCTCGGTCTTGTCTGCCGCGACCATCGTCACCAGCGTCCTGGCCCTCTCCAACTACACCCTGCCGAATGCCAAGAACCCCTACAATGGCGGCCAGGTGGCTTACGCCACCAGCGGCACCGTCACGGGCCAGGTTGTCGTGTCGGGCGGGACCACGGTTGATGTAGGCGGTCTGTCCTACCAGTCCGTGACCGTCACCGGTTACTACACGGTTGGTGGCACCGCTGCATCGCTGCAGAAAGTGGTCGCGCTCGACTAGCAGCGGCTGCACTCGTTTGATAAAACACCCCGGGCTTCTCGGGGTGTTTTATTGTTTAGCCCCCGGGTTTTACAGGGTCCGGCGTTATCCTTTAGCCTCTCCCCTCAGCTGTCCTGCCTCCTTCGGTTGATTGCCCATGCAGAAGCCTGATCCCGACGTCCGAGCTGCCCGCGAAGGCCACCTGTTGATGCCTGAGTCATCGCCGGGGCTCCCGGGGCAGGGGGCCCCGGATACGTGGTACTTGCGCTGCCTGGCTTCCTGCCGGTTCCTCTGGAAGACCCAGGATGGTGCCTGGCCGGTCTGGGTGCATGCCCTGCTGCTGGTTCTGGCGGTCGCGCTGGTCTACTCCAACACGCTTCATGGGCCCTGGCAGTACGATGACCAGAGCGACATTCTGGAAAACCAGTCAATCCGGCACCTTTGGCCTCTGCGGGATGTCTTCTTCCTCCAGGGCCGGGGTTTCGCCACGCGCCCTGTTGGCAACCTCTCCTTTGCCATCAATTATGCTACCGGCGGCCTGAAGCCCTACCACTATCACATCACCAACCTCCTCATCCATGCCTGCGCCTCTCTTGCGTTCCTTGGTGTACTCCGGCGGACCCTTGCCCTCACCGCCATGGATCGATCCTTCCGGGAACAGGGGTCGTCTCTCGCTTTGGTCATGGCCTCTCTGTGGGCCCTGCACCCACTGCTGACAGAGTCGGTGGCCTACATCACCCAGCGCTACGAGTCGCTGGCGGCGCTCTTCATGTTCCTGGCCCTCTATGCCCTGCTGCGCCATGCCGAATCTGGCGGGGGTGTTAGGTGGGTAGCACTCGGGTCCTTGTCCACGGCCCTGGCCCTTGGCAGCAAGGAAGTGGCCGTATCGCTTCCGGTGCTTCTGGTACTGTTCGATCGTCTTTTCCTGGCCCCATCCTTCAGAGAGGCCTGGCGGAAAAGGCGATTCTTTTATCTTGGGCTGGGGGTCGCGTGGATTGCCTTCGTCTACATCCAACTCCACCCCGTCAAACGCGGTTTTGCCGGGTTCGGGCTGACCATACCCTGGTGGAAGTACGCCCTCAACCAGCCTTCGGTCATCCTTCACTACCTCCGTTTAGTGATCTGGCCCCACCCGCTCAATTTTGATTATTTCTGGCCGGTGGCCAAGCACTGGGGGGAGTTGGTGCCCGGGTTGCTGATCGTAGGAGCCCTGCTCGGGCTGACCTGCTGGGCACTCGCCAGGAGGAAAGCCCTGGCGTTCCTGGGGGTCTCGTTCTTCTGCATCCTCGCACCCACCTCCAGCGTGATGCCCATCCTGGACCTAGCTGTCGAGCACCGCATGTACCTGCCCTCAGCCCTGGTCATCGTGGCCCTAGTGGTCAGTATTTGTTACGGGCTCAACCGACTCCATTTGCTTGAAAAGCTGGCATCATCATCAGGTAAAATGATCTTGCTTATTTTAATATCAATCATAATTTCAACACTTGGAGCCCTTACCTATCTCCGTAATGAAGACTACCAGGACACTATGGATCTCTGGCGCGACGCCGTCGCCAAGGCTCCGAACAACCCTAGAGCCCATCACAACTACGCGTTTTATCTCGCGAAGGCTGGCTATACCGACATGGCGCTCGGCGAGTACGAAGCAGCCCTCAAGCAAGCGCCAGGCATGCCAACCTTTCAGAGCAACTACGGCATTCTGCTTGGGAGGCTCGGGCGCTACCCTGAGTCGCTTGAACACTTGCGCTTGGCGGTTCAGATGGAACCCGAGAACCATAGCCACTATGTCAATCTGGGTGGCATCCTTCTGGCCAAGGGGTCTCTCGACAGCTCGCTCATCTGCTACCAAGAGGCGATCAAGATCAACCCCGGTGCGGCCATTTCCTACTCCGGGCTCGCTTCGGTGCTGCTGCTGCAGAACAAGCCTGCCAGCGCGATGGATAACATCAAGCAGGCCATCGCTCGAGACCCGGATAATCCGGAATTCCCCTTCAAGCTCGGCGTGATTGCCCTGATGCTCGAGGATGCCCCGGCAGCCCGCAAGGCCTTCCAGGCTGCGGTGCTCCTCGATGAGAACCCCGCGAAAAGGCTGGCGGATATCGGTGCGGCCCTCCATGACTATGCTCTGGATGAGGAGGCTGTCTCCAGTCTTAGGCGGGCTCTGCAGCTCCGTCCCGGCGATGTGCTGAGCCAGATGCGGCTCGCCTGGATCCTGGCTACCAGCCGGGATGCTGCCCAGCGAAACGGGGCGGAGGCGCTCCGGATCTCCGAACAGTTGCTGTCCACTCAGAAGGTGCGCACACCGGAGCTGCTGGATCTCAGGGCCGTGTCCCTCGCAGAGCTGGGCCGCTACCCCGAGGCCAGCGCTGTGCTCTCCGAGGCGCTATCTAAGTCCAAAGACCGGAAGGAACCCTGGCTGGCTCCGCTGGAGTTCCGTCTTGCCCTGTTCGTGCAGGGGAGGCCCTACCGGGATGCTCCCAAGAGGCTGGTCTCCCTGAGTCCCACGGAACAGCAGGAACCCCCCTCCAAGTCCCGGTGAGGCGGGGGAGTGACCTCGCTGCTGCTAACGCTTTCCCGTTCACGTTCAGCTTTGACTTGTCACCCTTCCTCTCCGTTCGTGTCTGATCTCCATCGCGGTTGGCCAACTCTGCAACCTCCAGTCGCTGTTCCTCCGAGGCCCCATGATCCGTGTCGCTGACTACATCGCCCAGACCCTGGCTGAACATGGACTGCAGGACGTCTTCCTGGTCACGGGTGGCGGGGCCATGCATCTCAACGATGCGTTCGGTCGCAACCCCCACCTGACGGTCACCTGCTTCCACCATGAGCAGGCCTGCACCATTGCTGCCGAGAGCTATTTCCGCCACAGCGGGCGCCTCGCAGCGGTGAATGTGACCACGGGACCGGGTGGCCTGAACACGCTGACGGGGATCCACGGGGCCTGGACAGACAGCCTGGGCCTGATTGTCATCAGCGGCCAGGTGAAGCGCGAGACCCTCGTGGCTTCCGCAGGCCCCAGCGGGCTGCGCCAGCTGGGGGACCAGGAGGTCGACATTGTATCGGTGGTGCGCCCCATCACCAAATACGCCGCCCTGGTGGAGCGGCCGGAGGACATCCGCTTCCACCTGGAGAAGGCCCTTTACCTCGCCCTGGCTGGGCGGCCCGGCCCCGTCTGGATCGATGTCCCTTCGGACATCCAGGGGGCGCTGGTGGATCCTGCCGCCCTCACGGGCTTCCAGCCGGATCTGGCCGCAGCGACTGACATCACTTCCCAGATCGACCGGTTGTTCAGTCTGCTGCGTCAGGCGAAGCGTCCGGTCCTGCTGCCCGGCAGCGGCATCCGCATCGCCGGCGTGGTGGAACCCTTCCGCCATCTGGCCGAGGCGCTGCAACTCCCCGTGGCCACGGCCTTCAATGCCCACGACCTCCTGGAGGATGACCACCCCTGCCTGGTGGGACGGCCGGGGACCGTGGGCGACCGCTCGGGGAATTTCGCGGTCCAGAATGCGGATCTGGTCGTCGTCCTGGGCTGCCGATTGAACATCCGGCAGATCGGCTACAACTGGGACGCCTGGGCTCCTGCCGCGAAGAAAGTCATGGTGGACGTGGATCCGCTGGAGCTAGCGAAGCCGACCCTCGCCATCGATCTCCCCATCGAGGCGGACCTTGGGATTTTCTTCGAGGCACTGCACGCCCACGGTCTGCCGGCCCCCCAACCGGACCATGCCGACTACCTGGCCTGGTGCCGGGCCCGGCGAGAGCGCTACCCCGTGGTTCTGGAACGGCACCGGGCCAAGGCCCAGCCCGTGAATCCCTACGTCTTCACGGAGGCTCTCTTCCGGCACCTGCCCGAGGACATGACGGTGGTGACCGGGGACGGCACGGCCTGCGTCGCCACGTTCCAGGCGGCCCGACTCAAGCCCGGGCAGCGCCTCTACACGAACAGCGGCTGCGCCAGCATGGGCTACGATCTGCCCGCGGCCCTGGGGGCCAGCCTCGCTTCCACTCGCCAGCCGGTGGTGTGCCTGGCGGGGGATGGCAGCCTGATGATGAACCTGCAGGAACTGCAGACGCTCGTGCATCAGCGCCTGCCCATCCTGCTCGTCCTCTTCAACAACGGTGGCTACCACAGCATCCGGCAGACCCAGACGGCCTACTTCCCGGATGGCCTGGTGGGTTTCGACGCTGCGACCGGCATCAGCTTCCCGGACTTCGGAAAGGTCGCCGCCGCCTTCGGGCTGCCTCACCGCATCATCCACAGCCATATGGACATGGAAGGCACCCTGGCCGACTGCCTTGCGGCACCCTGGCCCCTGGTCTGTGAGGTCCTCCTCGACCCCGCCCAGCCCTTCGAGCCCAAGCCCAGCTCCCGGCGCCTGGAGGATGGACGCATGGTCAGTGCCCCCCTGGACGACATGTCGCCAGCCTTGAGCCGGGAAGAACTCGCTGCGAACCGTCTAGACAATTCCCGCCCGAGCTAGAGGAATCAGATGTCGCACCACCTGCATGGCGAGGCGAGCCCACGGCTGAAGCAGCTCCTGGCTGAGGACCCTGCTGTGGCTGACCAGAGGGCCAGCACCTGGCTCCAGGACCAAGCTGGCGATGGACCCTGGATCCTGCATGGCGCTGGCAACCTAGGCCGCCGTGTCTATGCTCACCTGCAGGCCCAGAGTGGTCGGATCCTTGCGGTCAGCGATAGCAATCCAGCCAACTGGGGAATGAGCCTCGGGGAGCACCAAGTGCTCTCCCCCGCGGAGGCGCTGGGGAGATGGGGCTCGGAGGCTTGCACGCTGGTCACCGTCTTCAATACGGGTCATGCCTTCCTGGAGACTCAGCATGCTCTGCAACCGCTCGCGTCGAGACCGGTGCTGCCTGTGCAGGGCTACTTCTGGCGATATCCGGAGGCGTTCCTGCCCTACTACGCCTTCGATCGGCCTTCCCGGCTGCTGGCGGGAAGGGAACAGCTCATCGAGGCCGCAGCCCTGTTCTCGGATGATGAGTCCCGAAGGCAGTTTGAAGGGCACCTCATCTGGCGCCTAGCCCTTGATTTCAAGGCGCTGCCGAAGGGGGATCCCACGACGCAGTACTTTGACCCGGAGCTCCGGCCCGGGTCCCCGCGAGGGCTCTTCGTGGATTGCGGGGCCTTCGATGGGGACACCCTGCTCAAATACATTGAGTGCTATGGTCCAGAAACCCCAGGGATGGTGGGCTATGAGCCGGACCCTGCCAACTTTGCTCGCATGACGGACTGGGTACGCACACTCCCCGAGGCGCTTCAGAGGAAGATTGACTGCCGCTGCGCCGCCGTCGGAGGGCGGGATGGTTGGCTGCACTTCACGGCCGATGGGGGAAGTGGCGCCAGAGTGGCTCAGGATGGCGGGTTGCAGGTGAAGGTTGTCCGCCTGGATGAGGACCTCCACGGACAACGCGTGGAGTGGATCAAGATGGACCTGGAAGGCCAGGAACTGGAGGCACTTGAAGGTTCCCTGGCTCTACCCCATGCTTCATCCAGGACTTACACCATTTCCATGTATCACCGAACCGAGGACTTCTGGGTTATACCCGGCTTTCTGGCCCGGCACTTGCCGAACCACTCCCTTCACGTCAGGTCCCACGGAGAAGATGGCTACGATCTTGTCTGCTATGCCATCCCAGGGGCGTCAAATTCATGAAAGGCCATCCATGACCACCATCAACCGCAACCCTTTCGAGGACCTCTTCGTCCTTGAACTGGCCAACAACCACTGGGGCCGCCTGGAGCGAGGCAAGGAGATCGTCTATCAGTTCGGCCGGGTGGTCCGCTACAACAACGTCCGCGCGGCCATCAAGCTGCAGCTGCGGGATGTGGATCGGTTCATCCACAAGGACTTCCGGGACCGCCAGGACATCCGCTACATCAAGAAGACCATCGACACCCAGCTGAGCGTGAAGGAGCTGGCCGCCCTGAGCGAGGAGGTCCGACTCAATGGCTGCATCCGGATGGCCACACCCTTCGATGAGGCCAGCGTGGACCTGTGCGTGGACCTCGATGTGGAGATCATCAAGCTCGCCAGCTCAGACCTCAATGACTGGGTCCTTATCGAGAAGATCGCCAAGACGCGGAAGCCCGTGATCGCCAGCACCGGAGGCAGCAGCCTCAAGGATGTGGACGATCTGGTGACCTTCTTCGCCAACCGCAAGGTGCCCCTGGCCCTGAACCACTGTGTGTCTCTCTACCCGAGCGAGGACCATGAGCTGGAGATGAACCAGATTGACTTCCTCCGGGACCGCTATCCGGAGAACACCATCGGCTTCAGCACCCACGAGTACCACGACTGGCAGAGCAGCATCCTCATCGCCTATGCCAAGGGGGCTCGCACCTTTGAGCGCCACATCGACATCGAGGCGGACGGGATCGAGGTCAGCCCCTACTGCTCCCGGCCCGAGCAGGTGGACCTCTGGTTCAAGGCGTTCAAGCGGGCCAAGGCGATGTGCGGGACGCCCGGCACGCAGAAGCGGACCCCCCCCGAGAAGGAGATCCGCTACCTGGATGCCCTGGTGAGGGGGGCCTATGCCAAGGAGGACCTCCCTGCAGGCCACCGCCTCACGGCTGCGGACATCTACCTAGCGGTGCCTCTCCAGAAGGGGCAGCTGAGCTGCCGGGAGCTGTTCTCGGGCGAGGAGCTGGTCTGTCCCCTCCGCAAGGATGAGCCCCTCAGGATCGACCACATCGACAACCCCTACTCCCGTGTCCCGGAGCTGAGGCAATCCATCGAGGAGCGAGGCATTTGAACGGACCCGCGGAGAAGACAGGCAGGCCGCCGACGCTCATCAGCATCAGCACCGGCTGCTTCAATGAAGAAGAGAACGTCGAGAGCCTGAGGGATCAGATTGACGCCATCTTCCAGCAGCTGCCGCAGTACACCTACGAGCTGATCTTCATCGACAACCACTCCTCCGACGGCACGGTCGAGAAGATAAGAGCCATGGCCGCCCGGGACAAGCGGGTGAAGCTCATCGTCAACGCCCGCAACTTCGGGCCTATCCGCTCCCCCTTCCATGCCTTGATGCTGGCTAAGGGGGCGGCGGTCATCGCCATGGCCTCGGACCTCCAGGATCCCCCAGAGCTGATCCGGGAGTTCCTGGCCCGCTGGGAAGAAGGACACCGCATCGTGGTGGCGGTCAAGAAGCAGAGTCTCGAGTCGCCCGCCATGTGGCTCATCCGCCGCTTCTACTACTGGATGCTCTATAAGATCGCCGAGATCCGCGTGATCCAGAACTTCACGGGATTCGGGCTCTATGACCGCAAGGTTGTGGAGATCATCCGGGGGCTGGAGGACCCCTATCCTTACTTCCGGGGCATCATCGCGGAAATTGGTTTCGAGCCCTTCGAGGTTCCCTTCACCCAGCCCCTGCGCAGGCGGGGGATCACGAAGAACAACTTCTACATGTTGTTCGACATGGCGATGCTGGGCATCACCAGCCACTCCAAGGTGCCCATCCGCCTAGCCACCATGGGAGGGTTCTTCCTGGCCTTCGTCAGCCTTATGATCTCACTCACCTACCTGAGCCTGAAGATCGTCTTCTGGAACACGTTCAGCATGGGCATGGCCCCCCTCGTGATTGGCGTCTTCTTCTTCGGCTCGGTGCAGCTCTTCTTCACGGGACTCCTCGGCGAGTATGTCGCCGCCATCCACACGCAGGTCCTGAAGCGGCCCCACGTGGTGGAGCAGGAGCGCTTGAACTTCGATGACTGACGGCAGGCCAGAAAGAGGGGATTGGCTGGGCCGGATCCGTGGGTTCTGGGACAGCCAGGAGAACCTCCGCTTCCTGTCCGTGGGAGCCTACAACGCACTCTTCGGTTTCCTGGCCTTCTCCCTGCTCCAGTACTGGCTGCGCGGGCGTCTGCATTACCTGATCGTCCTGCTGATTGCCCACGCTCTGGCCGTGGCCAATGCGTTCGTGGGCCACCGGTACGTGACCTTCCGGATCCGGGGCCACCTGCTGCTCGACTACCTGCGCTTCAACCTCTCCTACCTGGGTCTGCTGCTGTTCGGGATGATCGCCATGCCGCTTCTCGTGGAGGTGGGCGGCCTGCATCCGATCGCGAGCAATGCCCTGATCCTCGGCATCACCACGGTGGCCAGCTTTCAGCTGCACAAGCGCCTGTCCTTCCGCCGGAAGCCTCCGGAGGGCGGGAGTGGCGCGAACCTCCCGCTCACATCCGCTTGGCAAGACAGCGGAGAACCCCGATCCGACCCGCAGGACGAAGGACCGAGTCCGCCTCCATCCGGAGGCAGGTGAAGCCCGCGCACTCAAGCAGATGACTGAGGCTCCGCACATCGAAGAAGTTCACGTGCTCACTGCTCTTCAACAGCCCGAAGGGAGGGAGAAAGCCCAGCTGGGTGCGCGACGCTGTGGAGACGAAATCAACTGCACGAAGCAGAGGGACATGGTTCTCCAACCAAGAATACCAGCGGTTCGTCAGGGCTGGCGCCAGGGACAGAATCGCGGGCAGCTCCAGTGGGACTTCGATGTAGATGGTTCCTGCAGGTGCCAGGTATTGTGCCAGTTCCGCCAGGAAGGCTTTGGGATCCATCACATGCTCAAAGATATGGCAGGCCATAAGCAGGGCGAAGGTGCGTCCATGGAGTGACTCAAGGTCCGCAGTCCCATGAACCCCCTCCATGGGCTGGGCCCCGGAGATCTCGAAGACCCATTTTTCCGCAGCCAGCTCCGCGGGAATGAACTGGCCCCGGTCGCCTCCATAGTCCAGGACGGAATCGATGGTCGGCCAGATGCCCGAGTCCCTGAGCAGCCTCTCCAACTCTGCCTGACGCTGGTGGATCTCCCGTGGATCTCCCCCTCGTGAGCAGTTGCTGCTGAGGGTGTACCAGGGCTCATGCTGGTGTCGGCAGCGGAAGTAGGCCTCGCCCCGGTAGCCGCTGTAGAGGCGAGTCACCTCGGTGTCGCTCAGCCGCATGCCTGTGAAGCGCAGACCGCAGGCTCCGCAGACCATGGTCCTCCCGATTGGAGGCCGGGAGGCTAGGGCAAGCTCGGTGATGAAGGGCGCCACCATGGCAGGCCAGTTTCGGACGGGGTCGCCACCGCAAGCTGGGCAGGATTCGATTTCCTTCAAGGGGAGGCCTCGGCGCGAGTGTTGGGGTCAGCGGTCATGGTTCCAATCCAGGGTTCTCGCGATGGACTCGCGTAAGCTCACGGTTTGGCTGAGACCCAACTCCACGGGGATCCGCCTGACGGCAGGTATATACCGGGAGACGGGGGTTCCGTCCTGGGGCGCCTGGGCAATCTCAACGGCAGTGCCGACCGCCGCAGCGATGGTCTCGGCCAGCACCCGGATGCTAACGTCCGCCTCGCTCCCCACGTGATAGGGCCCCGAGTTGCCGCGGAGCATGAGGGCCCAGAGCCAGGCGGAGAGCTCCGAGGCATAGAGGTAGGATCGGCGGGCTGTACCGTCGCCGGCGACCCGGATGGGGCCTCCTGTCATGGCATCCCGGATGAAGTTGCCGAAGGCGAAGTGCTGGTCCAGGGGCAGGTGGGGGCCGGCGAAGGCGAAGCAGCGGGCGATGGGGCAGGGGAAGCTATGGGTGGCGGCCGCTGCCATGGCCAGCCGTTCGGACTCCCGCTTGCCCTGGGCATAGGCCTGGGCGGGGTCATCCGTATCCGGTGGGAGAGGGGAGTCCTCGGGGAAGTGGGAGATCTCCGGCGGCTGGGGGCCGTAGACGGCGCCGCTGCTGATCAGCAGAAGGCGCGGCGCGGGCTGCCTCGCCGTGAAGTCCAACAGGCGCTGGGTGCCGTCCACCATGGCGCGGCGCATGGCGGCGGGTTCCTGCCGGTAGTCCCGGGCGTCCGAGGAGGCGGCGCCGTGGAGGATGTGGCTGAAGTCCCCAGACGGAAAGGTGAAATCTGAGATATCACCCTGTTGGAGACGAAGCCAGGGCGCCTGGGTTAAGTGAGGCACGGCGTCCTGGAAGCGCTGGGGATTACGGCTCAGGACGGTGGCGCTCACGCCCAACTCCAGAGCCTGGTTGGCAGCGCCCAGCGTCTCCATCAGCCACTTCCCGAAGAAACCTGTGCCACCGGTGATGAACAGACGCGCCCCCTGGAGGGATGACCAGTCTCCTGCCAGGGAGACCGCTTCGGCCAGTTGTCCTTGGGGCAGCGGGCGGGACATCAGGCCATCCCGAGTCCCTCGGCGAGGGAGGCGGCGATGAAGTCCAGCATCGCGTCAGTGAGTCCGGGATAGGTGCCCACCCAGAAGGTGCCGTTCATGATCTGGTCCGAGGTGGCGAGGTCTCCGACCACCCGGCAGGGGATGTCCTTGAAGGCCGGCTGGCGCAGCAGGTTGCCTCCGAAGAGCAGGCGGGTGCCGATCTTGCGGGCGTCGAGGTGGCGGATCAGGGTGTTGCGATCGACGGGCGCATCCTCGCGCAGGGTGATGGGGAAGCCGAACCAGCTCGGGTTGGCGTGGGGTGTGGCCTCCGGAAGGATGAGGGCCGAGGCCAGGGGGGTCAGGCGTGCCCGCAGAGAGTCAAAGTTCGCCCGCCGCTTGAGGATGAAGCCATCGAGCTTCTTGAGCTGGCTGACGCCCACGGCCGCCTGCATGTCCGTCAGCTTCAGGTTGTAGCCCAGGTGGCTGTAGGTGTACTTGTGGTCATAGCCCTGGGGCAGGTCGCCCAGCTTCCAGTCGAAGCGCTTGTGGCAGGTGTTGTCCACGCCGGGCTCGCACCAGCAGTCCCGGCCCCAGTCCCGGAAGGACTCGACGAGCTTCTTGAGCTTGGCATCATCCGTCAGGACCGCGCCGCCCTCGCCCATGGTGATGTGGTGGGCCGGATAGAAGCTCACGGTGGCAAGGTCGCCGAAGGTGCCGACCTTGCGGCCCCGATACTCGGCGCCGACAGCGTCGCAGCAGTCCTCGATCACCCAGAGGTGGTGCTTCTCGGCCAGGGCCATGACCTGATCCAGGTCGAAGGGGTTCCCAAGCGTGTGGGCGAACAGGATGGCCCGTGTGCGGGGTCCGATGGCATGCTCCAAAGCAGCGGGATCCGCGTTGTAGGTGGGGATGTGAGCGTCCACGAAGACGGGCACCAGGCCGTTCTGCAGGATGGGCGCGACGGTTGTGGGAAAGCCGGCGGCGCAGGTGAGGACCTCGTCCCCGGACCGAAGACGCCGCTCACCCAGCGAGGGCGAAGTCAGGGCCGTGAGCGCCAGGAGGTTGGCACTGGAGCCCGAGTTCACCAGCAGACAGTGTTTAAGGCCCCACCAGGCGGCGAAGCTGGCCTCGAACTCCCGGGCGAACCGTCCCGTGGTCAGCCAGAAGTCCAGGGAGGCGTCGACGAGGTGCTGGACGTCGGTGCCATCGAACACTTTGCCGCTGACGGGCACCGGGGTGACGCCAGGGAGAAAGCCCTTGGCTGGCCACTGCTCAGTGGCGTATTCCGCGACCAGTGCCAGGATGCGGGCCCGCAGCTCGTCGGCGCTCACGCCTGGGCCCCCAGGAAGGCCTGGTACCAGGGAATCGTCTTGGCAAGGCCCTGTTCCAGGGTGTGTGTGGGGTCCCAGCCCAGCCGGATCCGGGCCTTGGTGCCATCCAGGTACTGGTCCTGGATCTCCGCCTTGGCGTTGCCCTGGATGATCGGCTCCAGGTCGGCCCGGCCCATGGTTCGGAGCACGGCCCGGGTGATCTCCAGCACGCTGACGCGGCTCTCGGGGCTGAAGTTGAAGGCCTCGCCGCGCACGCCCTCTTCACCACTGCGGGCGCCGAGGCTCAAGTAGGCGTCCACCACGTCGCCGATGAAGATGTAGTCGCGGATGTTGCTGCCGTCGCTGCGCAGCACGGGCGCCCGGCCTTCGAGCGCCGCCCGGATGGTGCCCGGCACGATCCGGCTCCAGTTCAGGTCTCCACCGCCATAGATGTTGCCGCAGCGGGCGATCGTCACGGGCAGGCCATAGGTCTGGGCGTAGGTGTGGGCGAGGAGATCAGTGCAGCTCTTGGAGACATCGTAGGGGTGCCGTCCCTGCAGCGGCATGTCCTCGGTGTAGGGCAGGAAGTCCGAGTCGCCATAGGCCTTGTCGCTGGAGGCGACGACGATGCTCTCCACGAGATCCCGGTGGACCCGGCAGGCCTCGAGCAGGTTGTAGCTGCCGCGGATGTTTGCCTCGAAGGTGGGCATTGGGCTGCGGAGGGCGACGCCAACGATGGCCTGGGCCCCCAGGTGGAAGACCGTACTGACCTCATGCTCGCTGATGGCCCGCTCTAGGCTGGCATAGTCTTCCAGCGCACCATGAACCACCCGGCAGGCGTGGATGGTGCCCGAGCGCACCAGCTCGCTCTGGGGGTCCCAGTCGCGGACCAGGACCACTACCTCGGCTCCTTCGGCAAGCAGCCGGGGACAGAGACTGGAGCCCACCAGACCCGTGGCACCGGTGACCAGGACGACCTTGCCTCGCCAGCTCATGACCACACCTTCCAGGGGGCCTGCCCCGTCGACCAGTGATTCTCGAGGATCTGCTTCTCGCGCAGGGTGTCCATGGGCTGCCAAAACCCCTCGTGCTGATAGGCCATGAGCTGGCCCTCGGCAGCGAGCTGTTCCAGCGGCTCCAGCTCCCAGAGGGTGTCATCCCCGGCGATGTAGTCGAGCACGCAGCGGTCCAACACGAAGAAGCCGCCGTTGATCCAGCCTTCACCGGCCTGGGCCTTCTCGGTGAAGCGCAGCACCCGCTGGCCATCAAGGGCCAGGCCGCCGAACCGGGCGGGAGGACGGACAGCCGTGACCGTGGCCCGCTTGCCGTGCTGCTTGTGGAAGGCCAGCAGAGCCTTCAGGTCCACGTTGCCGAGACCGTCACCGTAGGTCATGAAGAAGCAGTCATCCTGCTCCAGCCAGGATGCGAGTCTTTTGAGACGGCCTCCAGTCTGGGTCTTGAGGCCGGTGTCCACCAGGTGGACCTTCCATGGCACGGGGGCCTCGCCTCGGGCTCGGAGGTCACCCGAGGCCAGGTCCACGGTCAGATCCGAGTTCAAGGTGCGGAAGTTCAGGAAGTATTCCTTGATGGCCTCGCCCTTGTAGCCCAGCGCCACGACGAACTCCTGGAACCCCTGGGCGCCATAGATGTTCATGAGATGCCAGAGGATGGGCTTGCCGCCGATCTCGACCATCGGCTTGGGGCGCACGGTGGTCTCTTCCGTGAGCCGAGAACCCATGCCTCCCGCAAGGATGATGGTCTTCAAGAAGCCTCCTGTGGATGAGGTGAATCTATCACTTTCGGGCCGCGAGCGAACGGACTGGCGAAGCTAGTTCAGTCCAACGCTGCCCAGCAGCTCCCGCGCCCCCCGGTGCCTCGGATCCAGCTTCAGCGCCTCCTGGGCGGCTCTCCGGGCCTCGTCATTCCTCCCGAGGTCCCGCAGGATCTGGCCCTTGCGCCACCAGGCGCCGGGAGCGCCGGCGGAGCCGCCTTCGAGGGGCTCGCGCAGCACCTGGTCCAGGGCGGCCAAGCCTTCAGGCCGGTGGAGGCCGCTGACGGCGGCCACCTTGCCCAGCTGCAGGCGGAGCAGGCTCGGGGCGTCCACCTGAGGCAGGGTCTCCTGGACCACCTTCCACGCGGTCTCGGGCTGGCCGGCGTGCAGGTAGGCGTCGCTGACGGCGGCCACGACCTTGGCCCGGGTGCGGGCGACGGGCAGCAGGCGGGCGGCCTCGGCCCGGAGCTGGGCGTTCTTCCCCGCCTCGCCCAGGGCCTTCTTGGCGGGGCGGGAGTCCAGGGCCGCCAGCCACTGGGCGACGACCTCGGGATCACCCGGTGCCAGGGTCAGGGCCCGCTGGAAGGCGGACTCCGCGTCCCGCCAGCGATTTTCCTCGACCAGGATCAGGGCCCGCAGCAGCTCCCCCCGGGCCGGGACTAGGCGGCCCAGGCGGTCGGCGCACTGGAGGGCCTTGCGGGTGGAGCCGCCCAGGAACCCGGGCAGCAGCTCGTAGGCCAGGCCCAGGCTCATCCAGGCTGCGGCCAGGCTGGGGTCTGCCTCGGTGGCGGCCCGCAGGTCATCCATGGACCCCAGGGCCTCCCGCAGGGCGCCCAGATCCCGCTGTCGGATGGCCTGACCAGCCCGGGCCAGACCTCGGGCCAGCAGGGCGTCCGCGAGCCGGGGGTTCACCTGCAGCGCCCGGTCCGCGTCGGCCAGGGCCTCGCCGAAGCGCTGCAGGCTGGACAGGGCCTGGGACCGGGCCGCCAGGGCCGGTGCATCGCGAGGGTTTTGCCCCAGGCGCCGGTTGGACTCCGCCAGCACCGCCAGGTAGCGCCCCGCGTCCAGGTCGGCCCGGAAGGCCGGGTCCGGGGCCTGGAGCTGGAGGAGGAGCAGGGGCGCGGCGAAGGGGAGCATGGGGGTCCAGGACCTGGGAGGCAACCAGTAGAACCCGATTATTGAGCAGGCTAGGTTGGGAAAAGCATTTTAACCACCGATGAACACCGATAAGTGCTGATTAAAAGCTGATAAGGAAAGAGATGAAAAGAATTTATTGCTGGTGATGTGGGCCGCTAAATTCTTGACGGATGAAAATTGGCTTGATAGCGCACAAATTATGCGCATAGAATAGGCGCATAATTTGTGGAGGCTGTATGTTCGGTGGCAATCGCAAGGAAGGCACCAAGCGGCCGGTGAACCTCAGCCTCGACGCCGACCTGCTCCAGGCGGGGAAAGAGCTGGGCCTGAACCTGTCGGCGGTGGCGGAGGAGGCGCTGGCCTACGCCGTCAGCGCCCGGCTTGCGGAGCGCTGGGCGGAGGAGAACCAGGCTGCCATTGCCACCTACAACCAGCGGGTCGAGGCGGCGGGGGTCTTCAGCGACGGCCTCCGGTCCTTCTGATGGTGGCCTACTCAGTCCATCAGAACCTGAATTCAAGGACCCGCGCCACCGTGCCCTTCCTGGTGGACGTGCAATCCGACGTGTTCTCCCAGCTGGGCACCCGGCTGGTGGTGCCCCTCTACCGGCATGAGGGCGCTGGTGGCCCAACCCTCACCCGGCTCTGCCCGGTGCTGCCGTTCCAGGGCCAGCCCCTGGTGGCCGTGGTGCCCGAAGTGGCGGGCATCCCGCTGCGGGAGCTGGGGCCCGTGGTCGGGGACCTCGCCGCCCATCGCGCTGAGATTCTTGCGGCCATGGACCTGCTGCTGACGGGATTCTGATCCGGCGAGTTCCTCAAGGCAGACACCTGACCCCGGGTATGGCCGCGACGCAAGGTTCACGGGTATCCTGGGTGACTGTTTCGACACGACTTCGGAGGCAAGCGCATGGTGGTCAAGGGCGGGTTGTTGGAAGGCAAGCGGGGGCTCATCATCGGCGTGGCCAACAAGCGGTCCATCGCCTGGGGCATCGCGCAGCGGGTGTCCGAGGCCGGTGCCCAGCTCTGCCTGACCTACCAGAACGAGCGCCTGGGGGAGAATGTCCACGAGCTGGCGGCTGAGCTGAAGAACCCCCTGCTCCTGCCCATGGACGTGGGCAGCGATAGCCAGATCGTCATGGCCTTCGACGAGATCCGCAAGAAGTGGGGCAAGCTCGACTTCGTGGTGCACGCCGTGGCCTACGCACCGCGCCATGCGCTGGAGGGCCGCTTCGTGGATACCAGCCGCGAGGACTTCCGCGTGGCCCATGACATCAGCGCCTATTCCCTGGCGGCGGTCAGCCAGGCGGCCCAGCCCCTCATGCCCGAGGGCGGTTCCATTGTGACCCTCAGCTACCTGGGGGCCGAGCGGGTGGTGCCCGGCTACAACGTGATGGGCGTGGCCAAGGCCGCCCTGGAAGCCAGCGTGCGCTACCTGGCCGCGGACCTGGGTCCCCAGGGCATCCGCGTGAACGCCATCTCCGCCGGTCCGATCAAGACCCTGGCCGCCTCGGCCATCCCGGGGATCGGCACCAAGCTCAAGCACCACCGGTCCCACACCCCGCTGCAGAAGGACACGGACCAGCTCGAAGTGGGCGACGCCGGCGTGTTCCTGGTCAGCGACATGGGTCGCGGCGTCACCGGCCAGGTGCTCTACGTCGACGGCGGCTTCAGCATCATGGCGGGGTGAGCCGGGGCTGGCTCAAGTCGTTAAAAAAAGAAATAATTAACCACAAAGGACACAAAGGACACAAAGAAAAGAAGGGGCTGGGAATCTGGTCCTTCTTTGTGCCCTTTGTGTTCTTTGTGGTTCCGCCTTTCTTGTAATTGCGGATTCACCACGAAGATGGAAAGAGCACGAAGAATAAAGACAGAAAGCCTTGTCTTCCTTCGTGGTCTTTGTGGTCTTCGTGGTGAAGGTCCTTAGCCCTTTTCCTGCAGTCCCGCCAGGACCTCCAGCACATCCTGCACGTGCCCTTTGACGCTGACTTTGGGCCAGACGTGGCGGATGACGCCCTTGGGGTCGATGAGGAAGGTGCTGCGGATGATGCCCTGCACCTCTTTGCCGTACATGATCTTCTTGCCGAAGGCGCCGAGGGGGGCCAGCAGGGCGCACTCGGGATCGGACAGCAGGGGGAAGGTCAGGCTCTGCTTGGCGATGAAGTTCAGGTGGCTCTTCTGGCTGTCGCGGCTGATGCCGTAGACCTGGGCGCCCAGGGCCTGGACGCGGGCCAGGTTGTCGCGGAAGTCGCAGGACTCGGTGGTGCAGCCGGGGGTGCTGTCCTTGGGGTAGGCGTAGAGCACGGTCCAGTGACCCTCGAGGTCCTTGGCCGTGACTGTGGCGCCCTGGTCGTCCTGCAGGGAGAAAGCGGGGATGGGTTTGCCGATGAGTGCGCTCATGGAGGCAGCTTAGCGCAGGTCATGTGACCAGCGGCAGGGTCCGATTCGGCGAGAATGGCTTCCCGAGGTTGCGCATGAACCTGACTGAGTATCTGTCTGCCGAGTGGCGGCCCGCGCTGGGCTGCACGGAACCTGCTGCCGTGGCCTACGCCGCCTGCCTCGCGGCCGGGCAGGCCGGGGGCAGCCCGCGGTCGGTGCAGCTGGTGCTGGATGCCCGCACCTACAAGAACTGCCACGCGGTGGGCATCCCCAACAGCGGCCACCAGTCCGGCGTGCTCTGGGCCCTGGCCCTGGGCGCGGTGCTGCCGGACCCCTCGCCGGCCCTGCAGATCTTTGAGTCCGTCACCCCGGAGGCGCGGGCGCAGGCGGCCCGGCTGCTTGCCCTGGAGGCCCTCCAGGTGGAGGTGGACGCGACCCGCACGGAGCTCTACATCAGCTGCACGGTGGGGGGCGCGGCGGGCGTGGGCCGGGCGGTGCTGGAGCAGGAGCACACGCGGCTGGTGCTGCTGGAGGCCAACGGCGTGGCCGTGCCGGTGCCCCTGGCCGCGGCGGGTGCCGGGGCGGCGGACTCTGTGCGCGAGCAGGTGGGGGCCATGTCGCTGGAGGACCTGGTGGTCCTGGCGGGCACCCTGACCGAGGCCGACCGGGCCCGTCTCCGGGAGGGTCTGGCCCTCAATCTGGCGATGGCCGAGCACTCGGTCTCGCACTTCCCGGCGGGCTTCGTGCCCCCGCCGGGGGGCGAGCCCTGGCTGCGCATCCCGCGGCTGGTGAGCGCCGGGGTGCTGGGCCGCATGTCCGGCGAGCCGCTCACGGTCATGTCCCTGGCGGGTTCCGGTAACAAGGGCATCACCGTGGCCGTGGCCCTGGGCCTGTGGGCGCGGGAGCAGGGGCACCCGGAGGCGCGCATCGAGGAGGCCCTGGCCCTGGCCTGCCTCCTCACGACGGCCACGACCCAGCGGCTGGGTACCCTCTCCGCCGTGTGCGGCGCCTCCAACGCCGCGGGCATCGGCATCGCGGCGGGACTGGTGCACCTGGGCGGCGGCGGCCCGGCCCAGCTGGACCTGGCCATCCAGAACATGGTGGGCAACCTGGCGGGCCTCATCTGCGACGGCGCCAAGGTCGGCTGCGCCATGAAGGCCATGACCGGCGTGGAGGCGGCCTTCCGCTCGGCCAGCCTGGCCCTGGCGGGCGTCGGCATCCCCGCCACGGATGGCATCGTGGGCGCCGGGGGCGCGGCCTCCCTGGAGAACCTGGGCCGCCTCGCCCAGCGCGGCATGGCCGGCGCCGACACCGAGATCCTCGCCATCATGCAGGCCAAGCTGGGTAGGCCTTGAAGTCCGGAGTGCACTTAGAAAAGAACAACTGATTCAACGCGCTTTACTGGGGGAGGCGCCTTGGTTTTCGTTAGATCCCAGCGCCGGAACGGGGCGAAGGACCCGAAACCGATCGCCACCCAGGCGCCAGGACAGGAATCGTAGTGTTGGGGGGCCTTCGACTGCGCCGCAGCGCAAGTAGATCAGGCCAAGGGAGCAGCTCCCGCCATCAGGGTCGGTATCCCCTTCATCCCCTTTATCCCTGTTCCTTCTTGTTTTATTAACAGGGATGCAGGGGATGAAGGGGATGGGCCGCTCCAGGTTGGGGAGCCCAGCCCAGACCTGTAACACACCCGGAAGGCACCCCGCTAAAGCGCGATGAACCCTTTTTGTTGTCTTTTCAATCTTTCTCTCCCCTACTCGGCGCGCTCAGGGCGGCGAGGAGCAACACGGTGGCGAGGGCGGCCCAGGCGAGGGGGGTGGGGTCGGCGCTGAGGCGGGGGAGCTCTTCGGCGAGCAGGCGGCCCAGGCTGTCGTGGCCCGGCCCTGGCCCCAGCCCCAGGGCGCCGAGGGTGGCCTCGCCCCAGAGGGCCGCCAGCCAGGCGCTGGGAAAGAGCGCGGCGGCCTGCCGCCAGCCGTAGGGGGCCCAGCGGCGCAGGATCGAGGGCCAGGGCGCCCCCAGGGTCCGCTCGGCGGCCCAGGCGGGGGAGCGCCGGAAGAGGTCCACCCGGGTGTGGAGGGCCGGCTCCAGGTGCGGCGCCAGCAGGGTCCCCAGCAGCAGCCCCAGGGGCAGGGGGTCCAGGCCCCCGGCGGCTGCGGCCAGAGGCAGCAGAAACAGCAGGGGCGGCAGGCCGCGCAGGGCGGACCAGGCTCCGGCGAGGCCGCGGCCGGGCCAGGCCAGCAGCAGGCCCAGGGCCAGGGCCAGCAGGGCGCAGGCACTGGCGAAGCCCAGGCTCCGCGCCGCAGCCAGCAGCAGCCGCACCAGGGCGTCCCGGCCCAGCTCATCGGTGCCGAGGAGGTGGCGGAGGCTGCCCTGCTGGCCGCCCCGGAAGGGGTCGAGGGCCAGGTCCGGCAGCAGCAGGGCCGCAAGGAAGGCCAGCCGCCAGACCGTGCTCACGCCGCCTCCCGGTGCCAGGGCCGGGTCAGGAGCCAGAGACCGGCCAGGCACAGCACCCAGATCGCCAGGCCGCGGTGGTCCCGGCCCGCCACGCGGGTCAGCCAGTCCGTGCCGAGGCCCGGCACGCCCAGCATCCGCTCCAGCACCAGGGTGGCCGTAAGCCAGACGGGCAGGCGGGCCGCGAGCCAGCGCACCCCCAGCCGCCTCAGCACGAGCCACCGCACGCGCCGCGTGGCCCGCTCGCCCCAGGCCTGCGGGAGCGGGTGTTCCCCGGGCAGGGCCTGGGCGAGCCAGCGGACCTCGCTGGGCAGGGCCGCGGCGAGGAAGGCCAGCAGCCAGGCGGTCTGGGCCGGAGGTCCCCAGGCCGGGGGCCACAGCGCCAGCAGCAGCGCCGCCCAGAGCAGCTCCGGGGGCGCCTCCAGCAGCGCCAGGGACCGCCGCGCAGCCAGGGCCGGGCCGCCCAGCCAGACCAGCAGCGGCGCCAGGAGGGCGAGGCTGGCGGTGGCCAGGGCCGCGGGACCCAGGGCCGCCCAGGGGAAGGCAGGAGGCGCCGCCGCCTTCCAGGCCGAGCCCGGGAGGTTCAGGGCCAGGGCCAGGCCGAGGCCCCAGATCCCCAGGCCCTGCAGCAGCCGGGTCATCGCCAGCGCCAGCCCGCGGCGCCTGGCGTGTGCAGGTAGAGGCCCACGGGGCTGGGCTCCACCAGGAGCCGCCGGTCCACCCAGATGACGCTCTGGAAGTCCAGGAGGGGCAGGGCCGCGGGCGCCCGGGACCAGAGGCCTTGCAGCTCCTCCCAAGCCGCGTCGCCGGGCTGGCGGAGGCGGGCGGTCAGGGCCTCCAGCCGCGCATGGCGCCAGCCGGTGAAGTTCATGGGTCCGGTCGGTTCTAGGTATTCCAGGACCGCCCAGGGCTGGGGCTCGAAGAACACCACCGAGCCGGCCAGCTGGAAGTCGCCCTTCTGGAGCCGCTCCTGGAGCAGGCCCTGCTCGAGGGGCCGCAGGTGGAGGTCGCAGCCGTCCCGCCGTGCCCGCTCCCGGAGGGCGAGGAGCAGGCGCTCGAGGGCGGCGTCGCCGGCCGCGTGGTGCAGCACCAGCTGCGCGGGCGGTGAGGGCGTGCGGTTCGCCTGGATGCTTTGCACAGGGAAGCCCAGGGTCTCGGGCCAGAGGCCCCGGCTGGGGCGCGCGTTCCGGCCCAGGAGCCGGGCGGGGAAGGCGTCCCGGCGCCAGCGCTCCAGCAGCCGCAGCGGGCCCGGACCCAGGCGGCTCCACACCACGAACTGCGCGTGCAGGGGCTGGGTCAGGCGGCGGTGGGTGGAGGGCGGCTCGGCCTCGGGAGCAGCCAGAGGGGCGCCCAGGGTCAGCCAGCCCTTGCGGAGCGCCATCTGGACCGCAGTGGGATCGGGCAACAGGCGGAAGCGGAGGCCGTCGATGCCCGGCCGCAGGAAGTGCTCCCGCCGCGTGAAGACCCAGGCGCCGGGCTCCCGGTGGAAGGCGAAGGGGCCGGAGCCCTGCCCGGGCTGGCCCCGCTGGGCGATGGGCACCCGGGCCAGCTCCAGGAGCAGCCGTCCGGGGGGCTTCGGCGAGCGGAGCCAGGGGCGGCCCTGAAGCTCACCGAACTCGGCGCTGGCCAGGATGGCGCGCTTGGTGGCGCTGGCCCGGGGGTTGCGCTGGAGCTCGCGGAAAGTCCAGAGCACGTCCCCGGCGCTGACCGCGCTGCCGTCCGCGAACCGGGCGTCCTTGCGCAGCGTGAAGCTGAGGGTGCCGTCCGGATGCCGGGTCCAGGTGGTGGCCAGGCGCGGTGTCAGCGACCCGTCGGGCCGGATGCCTACCAGCGCATCCCCCGCCAGGGACTGGAGGATCCACTGCTCGTAGCTGTCGCCCTGGATGAAGTCTAGCGGGCCGGGGTCGGCCTGCAGGGACTCTTCCACCACCTGGGCGGGGGCGAGCAGGGTGCCGAGGGCCAGGGCGAAGGCCCGCAGGAAGCGGTGCATGACAGGCTCCGGGGAGATCCTCGAAGATGCGCCCGAGGGCGTGCCGGGGAAAGGCCGATCGAGCCCTGTCCAGATCTGTCGGCAGGGGCGGATCGGTGTTGCTACTCTGATTACGGGGGGGAGGACCCGTTGGCGGATCTTTCGAAGTCGAAGCTGTGGTGGTGGTGGCCTCTGATGGCCCGCCATCGGCGCACCCTCCACTGGGGCCTGCTGGCCACGGTGTGGTGCAGCGTGGCGGCTTCGGTGGTGCCCTACTGGTCCGGCCGGGCGGTGAACGCCCTGGAGCACCAGGACTGGCATGGCTCCCGGGTCTACCTGGCCTGGATGCTGGCCTTCACGGCCATCGCAGGCATCGGGCGCTACCTCATGCGCAACACGCTGATCGGCCTCAGCCGCGAGGTGGAGCGGGAGCAGCGCGAGTCCCTCTACGGGTTCCTGCTGGCCCGGCCCTTCGCCTTCTACGAGCGGCAGCGGGTGGGCGACCTGATGAGCCGCGTCGGGGACGACGTGGGCACGGTGCGCATGGCCACCGGCCCCGGCCTCATGAGCTTCCTGCAGGTGCTGTCCATCCTGCCTGTGACCCTGGGCCTGATGTTCCACACCAACTGGCGGCTCACCCTGGCGGTGATGCTGCCCTTCTCCTTCCTGGCCATGGGCTTCTACGTGATCGGCAAGTGGAGCCACCTGGTGCAGCAGAAGCTGCAGCTCGCCTTCGCGGCCCTGTCCACCTTCAGCCACGAGACCATCAGCGGCGAGCGGGTCGTGCAGGCCTTCGGGTTGGAAGATGCCCGGGTGGCGCAGTTCGACACGCTCAGCCGGCGCCACGCGTCCCTGAGCATGAAGCAGTCCGTGATCTTCAGCGCCTACGCCCCCCTGTCCGCTTTCATGAGCGGCGCCTCGGCGCTGGTGCTGGTGGCCTACGGCGGTGCCCTGGTGGTGCAGGGCACCCTGACCCTGGGTGACCTCACGGCCTTCACCGGGTTCCTGGTGGCCCTGGCGTGGCCGGTGATGAGCCTGGGCTGGTCTGCCAACCTCTTCCAGCGGGCCCGGGCGGGGCAGGAGCGCCTGGACTACCTGCTGCACAGCCCCGAGCGGCCCCTGCCGCCGGCGGAGCCCATCACCCTGCCCGAGACTCCCGCCTCCCTGGCGCTGGAGGGCGTCACCCACCGCTTCGAGACGGGCCGGGGCCTCGGACCTCTGGACCTCAGCCTGGCACCGGGTGACAGCCTCGCGGTGGTGGGCGGCATCGGCTCCGGCAAGACCCTGCTGCTGCAGGTCCTGGCGGGGCTCCGCGAGCCCCAGTCCGGCCGGATGCGGGTGGACGGCGAGCCCCTGACCGATGCCAACCTGCGCCGCCACTGGGCGGGGCTGGGCTGGGTGCCCCAGGACGCCTTCCTGTTCTCGGACACCCTGCGGGTCAACCTGGCCATGGGCCGGCCCGAGGCCACGGAAGATGAACTCTGGGAGATCGCCCGGGTGGTGGCCATGGACGACCTGATCCGCCGGCTTCCTGACGGCCTGGACACCGTGGTCGGCGAGCGGGGCGTGGTCCTCAGCGGCGGCGAGCGCCAGCGCACGGCCCTGGCCCGGGCCCTGCTCCGCCGCCCCCGCCTGCTCCTGCTGGACGACGCTCTCTCCGCGGTGGACGCCGAGACCGAGAGCCGCATCTTGGAGAATCTGCGCGGCTTCCTGGGGAAGTCCACCCTGCTGGTGGCCACCCACCGCGTGTTCGTGGCCGAGACCTGCGCCCGGGTGCTGGTGCTGGAGGAGGGCCGCACGGTGCAGCTGGGCACGCCGGAAGCCCTGGCCGCCCAGCCGGGGCTCTTCGCCCGGCTGCGGAAACTGCAGAGCCTGGAGCGAGAGCTGGTCCGGGGGGTCTAGTCTTAGAGGCCGTAACAAAACCCCACGCGGCCGCGTCGGGTTTTGTTACGACCGGCGCGCTAAATTCATCAAGAGGTCACCTGATCCGATAGGAGGGGGGCAGGAGTTCCTCCACGTGTCCCATGTCTGAACCGGTCCAGAACCCCAGGTCTCCTGCTCGGCAGGAGTGGGATCCGTTGCTGGAGGCGCTGCCCCAGGGGATCGTGCTCCTGGACGACACCGGCCGGGTGATCGAGGCCAATGGCGTGGCCCAGCGCCTGCTTCGGCAGGACCGGAGCGGCCTCCTGAGCCAAGGGCTGTTCCGGACGGACTGCCGTCTGCTGGCCGTGGGAGGGACGGCGCTGGCCTCGGAGGACTTCCCCGGCACCCAGAGCCTGGACCAGGGCGCTCCGGCGCGGGCCATGGTCGGGCTGGGCTGGGAGGATGGGGTCCATGCCTGGCTGGAGGTTTCGACGACGCCCCTGGCCGAGGGCGGCCTGTTGATGACCTTCGAGGATCGCACGGAGGCTTACTATGCCCAGGCCATCCTGGCGGCTCGGACCCGCATCGGGGATCTGGCCGCCACGGCCACGCTGGAGGCCATCCTGCGGGCCACCCTGGACGAGGCCGAGCTCCTGACGGGCAGCTGCATCGGCTTCTACCACTTCATGGACCCGGACCAGGAGACCCTGACTCTCCAGGCCTGGAGCACCCGCACGGGCCGGGACTTCTGCAGGGCCGAGGGCCACGGCCTCCACTACCCGGTGAGTCAGGCCGGAGTCTGGGTGGACGCGGTCCGGCAGGGGGTGCCGGTCATCCACAATGACTATCCCAGCCTCCCCCATCGCAAGGGTCTGCCGGAGGGTCATGCGCAGGTGCTTCGGGAGCTGGTGGTGCCCGTGCTGCGCGGGGGGCGCATCGTCGCGTTGCTGGGGGTGGGCAACAAGCCCGACCCCTACGGTCCGAGGGATGTGGAGACGGTCCAGCAGTTCGCGGACCTGGCCTGGGAGGTCGCGGAGAAGAAGCGCACCGAGCAGGAGCTCCTCGGCAGCGAGGGCCGCTACCGCGCCCTCTTCGACCATGCCCCCATCGGCATCTCCGAAGAGGACTTTTCCGACCTCAAGCAGGCCCTGGACCGTCTGCGCGAGGCGCACGGCAGCGACCTGCGTGCCTATCTGGAGGCCCACCCCGAACAGGTGGCGGCGCTGGCGGGCCTGGTCCGCATCCTGGCGGTCAACCAGGCCAGCGCCCAGGCACTGGGCATCCTCGTGCGGGAGGCGGGGGCGCCCAGGCTGCCGGCCTTCTTCACGCCCGAGTCCCTGGAGCTGTTCCGGGAGGAGATCCTGACCCTGGCGGAGGGTGGCGGGTTCTTCCGGGGCGAGGTGCCGCTCGCCGACCTAGAGGGCAGGTCTCTGGTGCTGGACACCAGCGTGCGGATCCAGCCGGGCTTCGAGGACACCTGGGGGCGGGTGCTGGTGTCCTTCGTGGACATCTCCAAGCGCAAGCAGGCGGAGGCCGCGCTTTTCGCCAGCCAGGCCCAGCACCTCAGCATGCTGCGCACAGCCATGGACGCGGTCTGGCTGCTGGACGCCCAGGGCCGGATCCTCGAGGTCAACGACGCGGCCTGCCTCATGCTGGGATACAGCCGGGAAGAGCTCCTGGGCAAGACCCCGGGTGACCTGGAGGCGGTGGAGAGCCAGGCGGAAACCCGGGCCCACTTCGCGCTGATCCTCCAGAAGGGCTCGGACATCTTCGAGTCCGTCCACCGGCGGAGGGATGGCACGACCCTGCCCGTGGAGGTCTCTGCCACCCACCTGCCGGACACTGGACAGTTCGTGGCCTATGTCCGGGACATGACCGACCGGAAGCGGCTCGAGCATGAGCGGCTGGAGCTGGAGCACCAGTTCCAGCGGGCCCAGAAGATGGAGAGCCTCGGCAGCCTCGCCGGCGGCGTGGCCCATGACATGAACAACGTGCTGGGGGCCATCATGGCCCTGTCCTCGATCCAGGAGACCCTGGCGCCCCAGGGCTCCTCCCAGCAGCGCAGCATGGAGACCATCACCAAGGCCTGTCTCCGGGGCCGGACGCTGGTGCAGGGGCTGCTGGGCTTCGCCCGGCAGGGCATCACTGAGGAGCGGCTCGTCAACCTGAACGAGGTCGTGCGGGAGCAGACGGCCCTGCTGGAGCACACCACCCTGCAGCGGGTCTGCCTCGAGATGGAGCTCGACCCGGGCCTGGCCCCGGTCCTGGGGGATCCCGCCGCACTGGGTCACGCCCTGATGAACCTCTGCGTGAACGCGGTGGATGCCATGCCCGAGGGTGGCACCCTCGCGCTGCGTACCCGGAACGCCGGGCCCACGCTGGTAGAGCTGGAGATCCAGGACTCAGGCCTGGGGATGCCGCCGGAGGTGATGGCCAGGGCCATGGACCCGTTCTTCACCACCAAGCCCCAGGGCAAGGGCACGGGGCTGGGACTCTCGATCGTCTATGGCACCGTGAAATCCCATCGCGGGCACCTGGCCCTGCACAGCACCGAGGGTGTGGGCACCTGCATCACGATCCAGCTGCCGGCGGCGGCGCGGGAGCTGGACTCCGACCCCGTGGCCGCGCTGTCTTCACCCAACGCCGAGCCGCTGCGGGTGCTGGTGGTGGATGACGATGACCTGCTGCAGCTGAGCCTCTGCACCTTGCTGGAGACCCTGGGGCACGCGCCGGAGGCCGTCGATTCGGGAGAGGCGGCCCTGGCGCTGCTGGAGACCGGAGCGCCCTTTGACCTGGTGATCCTGGACCTGAACATGCCGGGCCTGGGAGGAGCGGGGACACTGCCCCTGCTGCGCCAGCTGCGGGCAGAGCTGCCGGTGGTCCTGGCCACGGGTCGGGCCACCCCGCAGGCCGCCGAGCTGGTGGCGGGCACCCCTGCGGCCAGCATCCTGGCGAAGCCCTTCAGCCTGGAGGAGCTGAAGGCGCATCTGGATGGGATACTGCGGGGCAAGGACGCCTGATCAGGCGCCGTCGCGGAAGGTGACCTTGTTGATCTCGGCGAAGGTGGTGAGACCCAGCCGCACCTTCTCGAGGGCGCTGTCCCGCAGGAACTGCATGCCCCCGCGCCGGGCCGCGGCCTTGACCTCGCGGACCGGAGCGCGCTGGATGAGCAGCTCGCGGAGCTCGTCGTTGAGGCCCATGAACTCGATGATGGCCTGGCGGCCGCGGAACCCCGTGCCGTGGCAGTCCACGCAGCCCACGCGGTCGAACAGCTTGGCACCACTCAGCCAGGCTGCGTCGACGTCATTCTCCTCCAGCTCCTGGGCCGTCGGCGGGGGGGCCGGCCGCTTGCACTTGGGACAGAGGACGCGGATGAGCCGCTGGGCCAGGATGCAGTTCAGGGACGAGACGAAGTTGTAGACCTCGACGCCCATGTGCTGGAAGCGGCCCAGCACATCCAGGACGTTGTTGGCGTGGACCGTGGTGAACACCAGGTGGCCCGTCAGCGCGGACTGGATGGCTATCTGGGCGGTCTCAGGGTCGCGAATCTCACCCACCAGGATCTTGTCGGGGTCGTGGCGGAGGATGGACCGCAGGCCCAGGGCGAAGGTCAGGCCCTTCTTTTCGTTGACGGGGATCTGGGTGACGCCTTCGAGCTGATACTCAACCGGGTCCTCGATGGTGATGATCTTGTCCTCGGGCGTCCGGATCTCGCTGAGCACCGCGTAGAGGGTCGTGGTCTTGCCCGAGCCAGTGGGGCCCGTCACCAGGAACATCCCATATGGCTCGTGGGCGAAACGGCGAAGCCGCTTCAGTTCGTGGTCAGAAAAACCAAGGATTTCCAGCGTCAGAGACTGGAATTCCTCGGTGAGGTTCTCCTTGTCGAGGATGCGGATGACCGCGTCCTCGCCGTGGATGGTGGGCATGATGCTGACGCGGAAGTCGATGGCCCGGCCCCGCACCTTGAGCTTGAAGCGGCCGTCCTGGGGCTTCCGCTTCTCGGCGATGTCCAGCTCGGACATGACCTTGATGCGGCTGATGATGGGCGAGGCGAAGCGCCGGTCGATGGGGTCCGCGGCGGAGTAGAGGCTGCCGTCGATGCGGTACTTGATCTGGAAGCCCGTGGCCGTGGTCTCGAGGTGGATATCGGAGGCGCGGCGCTGGAGGGCGTTGAAGATGGTGGTGTCCACCAGGCGGACGATGGGGGCCTCGTCTTTGTCGGTCAGGCGCTCGAGGTCCAGGACCTCGTCGTCCCAGTCCTCCTCGCGGAGCACCTGGACCTTGAGGGCCTCGCCGGCCTCGTCCATGACTTTCTGGCCGCTCTCAGACTTCTTGAGCACTTCCTGGATCTGGGCCAGGGGGGCGCCGGCGAAGCGCAGGGGCCGCTTGAGGCTTTGGCGCAGCATGTCCTGGGTGGGAATATCCAGGGGGTCGGCCATGGCCAGCCAGAGGGCGCCGTCCCGCTCCTGCACCGGCACGAAGTGGTGCTTGAACATCAGGTCGAGGGGCAGGGCCTGGAACAGCGCGAAGTCCACCGGCTCGCGGGTGAGGTCGAGGGTGGGGTAGAGCTCCTTGGCCGGCTTGTAGTCGGTCAAGGCGCGATCGGCTGCCTCGGCGGAATCGGCGGGGCTCGGAGGGTTCGGCACGGACATGGAAGCATCCTACCGGATCGGGGGCCGGGACGATGGCTGAGAATAGGGCATGGGTCACAAAGGACGGTCGGGTTGGCTTCGAGCGTTGACCTTAGTGGGACCGAGGCTCCACAATGACTGGTCCTGGAGGCTCCATGCGTGGGTACGCGTCCATCCTGCTGCTGATACTGGTAGCAGTGGCCCTGCCAATCATCATCTGGAATTTGTCTTGGCTGCTGCGGCCCAACTGGCCAAGCGCGGCGAAATACTCGTCCTATGAGTGCGGCGTCACGCCCACGTCCGAGGCGAGGTCCAAGTTCTCGGTGCGCTACTACCTGGTGGCCGTGATGTTCCTCGTGTTCGACGTGGAAACGGTGTTCCTCATGCCCTGGGCGATCCAGATGAAGGAACTGGCGGTCTTCGGCTTCATCGAGTTCGGCCTCTTCCTCTTCCTGCTGCTGTTCGGCTACGGCTACATCTGGTCCAAGGGAGCCCTCACATGGGAGTAATGCAGCCCTCCGCCTTCGAGCAGATCCTCATCACCACCAAGGTTGAGAAGGTCATGAACTGGTCCCGCGCCACCAGCGTGTGGCCCGTGACCTTCGGCCTGGCCTGCTGCGCCATCGAGATGATGGCTGCCGGCGCCAGCCGCTTCGACTTTGACCGCTTCGGGGCCGGCATCTTCCGCGCCACCCCCCGCCAGGCGGACCTGATGATCATTGCCGGCACCGTCACCTACAAGATGGCCCCGGTGATCAAGACCCTCTACGACCAGATGCCCGAGCCCAAGTGGGTGATCGCCATGGGCTCCTGCGCCACTGCCGGCGGTCCCTTCGACTCGTACCACACCATCCAGGGCGTGGACAAGATCATCCCCGTCGACGTCTTCATTCCCGGCTGCCCCCCCCGGCCCGAGTCGCTCATCTACGGGTTCATGAAGCTGCAGGACAAGATCATGACCAGCAGCCTGGCTGACCGGTACAAGGACATCTTCGAGGAGGTCGGCTGATGACGGAACCGATCATCCCCCAGGCCCCCGACGTGCCGGAGGCCCCTGCGGGACCCTATGTCTACGACTACGCCGCCTCGCCCCAGCGGCAGGTGGTGATGCCCAAGACGGTGCCCCTGCCGAGCTACCGCACCTACCTGGCCGAAGTGCAGGCCGCCGCCGAGGCCGACGAGGCCAAGTGGAAGAAGATGCAGGCCGACTACGAAACCGCCAAGGCCAAGGCCGAGGCCGACGGGAAGGACGCCCCCAAGCCCCCGGTCCGCCCCGTGCCCCGCAAGGATGACAACGACCTGAAGACCCCCTGGCCTCAGGAGGCGAAGGATGCCGACCTGCTGCTGCTCCAGGAGCTGCTCGGCGCCAAGGTCGAGGAGATCTTCGAGCAGGCCGGGGAGCTCACCTGCCAGCTGGAGAAGGGCGCCCTCCACGAGGCCCTGCTGCTCTGCCGGGACCATGAGGGACTCCGCTACGAGATGCTTGCGGACCAGTCGGCCACCCATTACCCCGCGGCCGCCGACTTCACCTACAGCGTGGTCTACCACCTGACCAGCATCAGCCGCCGGAAGCGTCTGCGGCTCCGGATCCTCGTGCCCGAGGGCTTCGTACCTGAGAGCGCCTGCTCCGTCTATCCCAGCGCCAACTGGATGGAGCGCGAGATCTTCGACATGCTCGGCATCTCGTTTGCGAACCACCCGGACATGACCCGCATCCTGTGCCCCGACGACTGGGAGGGTCACGCCCTGCGCAAGGACTACCCCGTGGTGGGCTGGGGTCAGCGCGACATCGCCTTCCGGGAAGACCGGGGCGGCATGATCGAGCGCATCGCCCTCCAGAAGGCCGGTCAGCTTGGAATCAACCTCAAGCAGCCCAAGGCGGAGTGATCCATGTTCAAGAACGAGGAAATGGAGATCAACCTGGGCCCGCAGCACCCGTCCACGCACGGCGTGCTCCGGGTGAAGCTGCGGCTCGACGGCGAGACCATCACCCACTGCAAGCCGGTCATCGGCTACCTCCACCGGGGCGTTGAGAAGATCTGCGAGAACCAGACCTTCTTCCAGGGCCAGGTCTGGACCGATCGCATGGACTACTGCTCTGCCGTGGCCAACAACCTCGGCTGGGCCGAGGCCAACGAGAAGCTGTTCGGCATCACCGTGCCCCGGCGCGCCCAGTACATCCGCACGCTTCTGAACGAGTTCAACCGCCTGGCATCGCACCTGATCTGGCTCGCGACCCACGCCCTGGACATCGGCGCAATGACGGTCTTCCTCTACGCCTTCCGTGAGCGCGAAGACATCCTCGACATGAACGAGGCCTTCTGCGGCTCCCGCCTCACCACCACGGCCTTCCGCATCGGCGGCTTGCGCGAGGACCTGCCCCCGGGCTTCGAGAAGATGGCCCGGAAGTTCCTGGCCAAGTTCCCCACCTGCCTCGAGGAATACGAGAACCTGCTCAGCGAGAACCGCATCTGGAAGAAACGCACCGTCGGCGTGGCCATGCTCAGCGCCGAGGATGCCATCGCCCTGGGGGTCACCGGTCCCGTGCTGCGGGCCGCCGGCGTACCCTACGACATCCGCAAGGCCTTCCCCTACGCCGCCTACGCCGAGATGGACTTCGAGGTGCCCACCCAGACCGCGGCCGACACCTACGCCCGTTACCTGGTGCGCATGGCGGAGATGCGGCAGAGCGCCCGCATCATCCAGCAGTGCCTCGACGGCCTGCCCGAAGGGCCCGTCATGGCCAAGATCCCCAAGATCCTCAAGCCTGAGGTCAACGAGGTCTACCACGCCACCGAAGCCCCCAAGGGTGAGATCGGCTACTACCTCGTCGGCGAGAAGGGCTCCATCAATCCCTACCGCTTCCACGTCCGGGCGCCCGGCTTCATCAACCTCCAGTCCCTGCCCAAGATGGCCGAGGGTGGCCTGATCGCCGACATTGTCGCCGCGATCGGGACCCTGGACATCGTGCTCGGCGAGATCGACCGCTAGCCGACGAGGATCAACAGCCATGCCGACTCCGACCCTCCTCCAGTCCATCGCGATCACGCTCATCCAGTGCGTGCTGGTCGTGCTCTTCGTCTTCGTGGTGGTGCCTCTCACGGTGTTTGCCGAGCGCAAGGTGCTGGGCCACCTGCAGCAGCGCCTGGGCTCCACCCGCGTGGCCAGCGGCCACATCGGCGTCACTGGCTGGATGAACCGCGGCATGTGGAAGTGGGGCCGCATCCCGGTGCTGTCCTACTGGCGCGGCATCCCCGGTCTCCTGGCGGACGTGCTGAAGCTGATCCTCAAGGAAGACATCATCCCGGCCAAGGCTGACAAGTTCGTGTTCTTCATCGCCCCGGCCCTGAGCATGGTCTCGGCGGTGGTGGTGTTCGCCGCCATCTCCTTCGTGCCCGGTACCTTCTTCGTGTTCCCCTCCTGGTTCCCGGGCCTCGCGGGCCTGCCGGTCTCCGGCGGCATCGCCGACATCAATGTGGGCCTGCTCTGGATCCTGGGTGTGGCCAGCGTCGGCGTCTACGGCATCGTCCTGGCGGGCTGGGCGTCCAACTCCAAGTATCCCCTGCTGGGCGGCCTGCGCAGCGCTGCCCAGATGGTCAGCTACGAAGTGCCCCTGGCCATCAGCCTGCTGGCCCCGGTGGTCCTCACGGGCAGCCTCAACTTCGGCGAGATGGCCCAGCGCATGGCGACGGGCACGTCTGCCTGGGGTCTGGTGCCTCAGGTCTTCGGGTTCCTGATCTACCTGACCTGCGGCTTCGCCGAGACCAACCGCCTGCCCTTCGACATGCCCGAGGCCGAGAACGAGCTGGTGGCAGGCTTCCACACGGAATATTCAGGCATGAAGTTCGGCTTCTTCTACCTGGCCGAGTACATCAACATGACCGTCGTCAGCGCGCTGGCTGCGGGCTTCTTCCTGGGCGGCTCCTGGCTGCTGCCTTTCGGCCTGCAGGGCCTGGCCAACCAGCTGCTGCCCGCGGGCGCCTGGATCGCCGGGCCCCACGCCATCTTCTTCGTGGCGAAGATCATCTTCCTGTTGTTCACCTACATCTGGGTCCGCGGCACCATCCCCCGCTACCGGTATGACCAGGTCATGAGCGTGGCCTGGAAGTATCTGATCCCCCTGGCGCTGGTCAACCTCCTGCTCGCGGCCTTCGTCCGCTGCGCCGTCTAAGGGGTCACCCATGAACAAGTTCCTGAGGACCCTGATCCCCTCCGACATCGCCAAGGGCATGGCCATCACCGGCAAGCACTTCTGCAAGGTGTTCTTCACGGCCAACCGCCGGAAGGTGCCCTTCCACATCGTCTCGGAGTATCCCGAGGTGGTGGCCAAGGTCCAGCCCCGCTACCGCGGCCGCCTCACCCTGCTGAAGGATGAGCAGGGCGAGATCAAGTGCGTGTGCTGCCTGGCCTGCGAGAAGATCTGCCCCACCCAGGTCATCACCATCGAGAAGGGCAAGAAGGAGGGGCGCAAGATGCCCTATCCCGTGCGCTACGACTTCGAGATGGAGCGCTGCATCTTCTGCGAGTTCTGCGTGGAGAGCTGCGGCTTCGACTCCATCATCCTGAACCACCAGTTCGAGCTGGCCACCTACAACCGGGAGGACTTCTCGCTGGGCATGGAGGGGCTGAGCCAGAACATGTTCGAGCCCTCTCCCGTGGGCAAGTTCAGCGTGGCTGACGACTGACCCCCATCTTCCGAGCAACCCGAGGACGCCCCATGGAACATTTCATCGAAACGATCGGCCGGAACATGTTCGCCATCTTTGGCGTCATGGCCCTGGGCGGCGCCGCCGTGGTGGTGGCCTCCCGGAGCGCCGTGCACAGCGTGCTGGCCTTCCTCTTCGCGATGCTCTGCATCGCCGGCTGCTTCCTCTCCTTGGAGGCCGAGTTCCTGGGCATGGCGCAGATCCTGGTCTACGCGGGGGGCATCGTGGTGCTCTTCCTCTTCGTGGTCATGCTCGTCGAGGTGACCAAGGCCAAGGAGAAGGAGGTCTTCCAGCTCCAGTCCCGCTACGCCATCGGTGCGGTGCTGCTGGGCGTCGCGGCCTTCGCCGCGGTGTTCCGCAAGGTCATCTTCGGCGTGGCCTCTCCCCAGGCGCTGAAGCTTCCGGAGAATCTGGCCCAGGGCCTCAACGTCGCCCAGCAGAACGCCCAGGCCGTGAGCCGGGGCCTCTTCGCGGGCTACCTGCTGCCTTTCGAGATCCTCAGCGTCGTGCTGCTGGTCGCCCTGGTGGGCGCCGTGGTGCTGGCCAAGACGGAGCGGGTGTGATGGTCAACCTCAACGCGGTCCTCCTCATCTCCTTCGCGCTGTTCTCCATCGGCATTGTCGGCGTGCTCATTCGCCGCAACGCCCTGGTGATCCTCATGTGCGTGGAGCTCATGCTCAACGCCGCCAACCTGAACTTCATCGCCTTCGCCCGCCACAGCGGGTCCGTCTCCGGCCAGGCCTTCGCCCTGCTGGTCATGGGCTTCGCCGCGGCCGAGGTGGCCGTGGGCCTCGCACTGGTGGTGGCCCTCTACCGCAAGCGCGACACCGTCCAGGTGGACGACATCAACCTGCTGAAGGGATGACGACGATCATGAGTGCCGACATGACCCTGGCGCACGCCGCGGCGACCGCCGCCTCCCAGCCGAGCAGCCTGCTCTGGCTGATCCCCTTCCTGCCCTTCTTCGGATTCCTCATCAACGGCCTCAGCGGCCGCAAGCTGCGGAACACAGCGGTGGTGGACTTCTTCGCCCTCGGCAGCGTGGGCCTCGCCTTCGTCCTCACCCTCTGGCACTTCATCCAGTTGATCGGGATGCCTCCAGGGGGCCGGTCCCTGCACCAGAGCCTCTGGACCTGGTTCAACGTGGGCGGCGCCCATGTGCTGGGCGGGATGAGCACCTACAAGATCGAGTGGGCCTACAAGTTCGACGTCCTGAGCGGCTGCATGGCCCTCCTGGTCTCAGGCGCAGGCTTCCTCATCCACCTCTTCAGCACCGGCTACATGGCTGAGGAACGCAACGACGGACGCTACTACCGCTTCATGGCCTACCTGAACCTGTTCGTGTTCAGCATGCTGAACCTGGTGCTGGGCGCCAACATCATGATGATGTTCCTGGGCTGGGAGGGGGTGGGCCTCTGCTCCTACCTGCTCATCGGCTTCTACTTCGAGAAGGAGTTCGCTGCCGCCGCAGGCAAGAAGGCTTTCGTCACCAACCGCATCGGCGACTTCGGCTTCATGATCGGGTTCTTCCTTATCTTCCAGGTCTTCGGCAGCCTCGACTATGACACCCTGATGGGCTCGGTCCGCGAGGTCGCCAGCCTGCCGCTCATCACCCTCTACGGGCACACCGCCTCCCCCACCTGGTGGTTCAACCTCATCGGCTGCTGCCTCTTCGTGGGCGCCATGGGCAAGTCGGCGCAGATCCCCCTGTATGTCTGGCTGCCCGATGCCATGGCCGGTCCGACGCCCGTGTCCGCCTTGATCCATGCCGCGACCATGGTGACCAGCGGCCTCTACATGATCACCCGCCTGAACTTCATCTACGTGAACGCCCCGTTGGCCCTGGCCGTGGTGCTGGCCTTCGGGTCCCTCACCGCCTTCATCGCCGCCACCATGGGCCTCGCCCAATACGACATCAAGAAGGTGTTGGCCTACTCCACCGTGTCCCAGCTGGGCTTCATGTTCATGGGCATGGGCGCCGGGGCCTTCAGCGCCGGCATGTTCCACGTCTTCACGCACGCCTTCTTCAAGGCCAGCCTCTTCCTCGGGTCCGGCGCAGTGATCGCGGCCTGCCACCACGAGCAGGACATGCGCAACATGGGCGGCCTCAAGAAGCTCATGCCCATCACGGCCATGAGCATGATCCTGGCCACCTTCGCCATCGCCGGCATCTTCCCCTTCTCCGGCTTCTTCTCGAAGGACGAGATCCTCTGGAAGGTGTTCGAGGGCTGGTATCAGCACGGCCACTACACCGGACCCACCCTGAACCTGGTGGCCTGGATCCTGGGCATGCTCGGCGCCTTCTGCACCGCCTTCTACATGACCCGCCTCATCGCCATGACCTTCTATGGCAACTACCGCGGCGGCGGCGAGGATCCCTACGGGCACACGGTCCAGTCCGAGGCCCACGGCCACGACGACCATGGCGCCCATGACGACCACGGGCACGACGCCCATGCACCTGTGCACGCCCATGAGAACCACATCCACGAGCTGGACAAGCCCCACGACCACCATGTGGACGATCCTGAGGACCATGACATCGTCCCGGGCCACCACCCCCATGAGGTCTCCTGGCGCATGTGGCTGCCGGTGGCTGTCCTGGCCGGTCTGGCCGTGGTCGGCGGCTTCCTGAACTACCCCGAGAGCCTGCACCGGGTCCTGCCCATCGTGCCGGCGGAACTGTTCAGCAAGTGGCTCGAGCCGCTGCTCTACCAGGTCTCGGCCCCCCACCACGGCGAGCACATCCCGCCCGCCATGGAATACGGGCTCATGGCCTGGGCCACCCTGATCTGGGCTCCTGGCGCCATGCTGCTGGCCTGGTGGATCTACAAGGTGGATCCCACCTGGAGCCGCGCCATCGCCTTCGTGGAGCGCTTCCCGAACCTGTTCCGCTGGGTGAATGCCAAGTACTACGTGGACGAGTTCTACGACGCGGCGATCATCGAGCCCCTCAAGCGCTTCTCTGCCCAGCTCTGGAGCTTCGACACCTGGGTGGTGGACGGCATGGTGAACGGGGCCGCCCGCGTGACCCTGATCTGGGCCGAGCTCATGCACTGGGTGGACGAGTACCTCATCGACGGCAGCGTCGACCTAGTCGAATACATGGTGCAGGAGACCAGCGCGGTCTTCCGCGGCCTCCAGACGGGCCGGGTCCAGCACTACGCCTTCGTGATGTTCATCGGCTTCCTCGTGTTCGCCTTCTGGAAATTCATCGCCTAGTCCTCATTGGTTGGAGTCCCCATGTTCACCGCAAACACGACACTGATGCTGGTGGCGACCTTCCTGCCCGTCCTGGGCGCGTTGGTCCTGCTCCTCGTGCCCAAGGACCAGCGCCGGGTCTTCGAGATCGGCTCGCTCCTGATCATGATCGCCAGCCTCCTGCTGAGCCTGCCCTTCTGGTTCGGCTACGACCGGGCCAGCGATGCGGTCCAGTGGGCCGGGGCCTGGAGCTGGATCCCCGCCCTGGGCGTCAAGTTCAGCGTGGGCATGGACGGCATCAGCCTCCTGCTCTGGCTGCTGACGACCTTCATCGGGCCCATTGCCATCGCCTGCTCCTTCAGCGCCATCCTCGAGCGCCACAAGGAGTACTACATCTGGATGCTGGTGCTGCAGACCGCCATGCTGGGCGTCTTCATCACCCAGGACATGTTCCTCTTCTACCTGTTCTGGGAAGTCATGCTCGTCCCGATGTATTTCCTCATCGCCATCTGGGGCGGCCCCCAGAAGCTCTACGCCGCCATCAAGCTGTTCCTCTACACCCTGGCCGGTTCCGTCCTGATGCTGGTCGCGCTGCTCGCCATCTATTTCCTCCAGCACCAGACCACGGGCGTCTATGACTTCTCCCTGGCCAGCTTCCAGGCCATGGCTCCCGTCATCGCCCAGCAGAGCAAGAGCTACCAGACCCTCATGGCCCTGGCCTTCTTCGTCGGCTTCGCCATCAAGGTGCCGATGTTCCCCTTCCACACCTGGCTGCCGGACGCCCACGTGCAGGCACCCACGGCCGGTTCCGTCATCCTCGCCGCCATCCTCCTGAAGATGGGCACCTACGGCTTCGTGCGCTTCCTGCTGCCCATCATGCCGACCGCCACCAAGGAGCTGCTGCCCTGGTTCATCGGCCTGTCCCTGATCGGCATCATCTACGGCGCCCTTGTGGCCATGATCCAGAAGGACATGAAGAAGCTGGTGGCCTACTCCTCCGTGAGTCACCTCGGCCTCTGCATGCTCGGCCTGTTCGCCCTGAACCCCTACGGCATCAAGGGCGGCCTCTTCCAGATGATCAATCACGGCATCAGCACCAGCGGGCTCTTCCTCGCGGTGGGTATCGTCTACGAGCGCCGGCACACCCGCATGATCGCGGACTTCGGCGGGCTCTCGAAGAGCATGCCGATCTTCGCCACCATCTTCATGATCATGACCATGAGCAGCATCGGCCTGCCGCTGCTCAACGGCTTCATCGGTGAGGGCGTCATCCTCATGGGCTCCTTCCAGGCCTTCCCCTGGGCCGCGGTGGTCGCCACCCTCGGCATCATCCTCGGCGCCGCCTACATGCTCTGGATGTTCCAGCGCGTCATGTTTGGACCCATCACCGAGGTGAACGAGAAGATGGAAGACCTCAACCTGCGGGAGATCCTCTACTTTGCCCCGCTGGTCGTCGCCGCCTTCTGGATCGGCCTCTATCCCGGACCGATCATGGCCGTCATGGACGCCCCGGTCCGTAAGCTGGTCGAGCAGGTCAACCCCGGCTTCCATGCCGCCCAGGACCTGGCCGTCAAGCAGGCCATCGCCGCCAAGATCGGCATGCAGGGCATGGCCGCTCCGGCCGCCCACCACAACGCAGCCCCCGCTGGCCATGAGGCTGCTCCCGCCGGCCACGAGGGCCATGCCGCGCCCCACGCTGAGCCCGCCCACGGCGCACCAGCCCACGGAGGGGGGCACCAATGACCGGCTTCTCTCAGGGGCTCTTGGATGCGCTCCTTCGGGACACGCATCTGATCCTGCCCCAACTCTTCCTGATGACCGTGGCCACGCTCATGCTCTGGCCCGGGGACCTGATGTTCAGTCGGGCTGAGAAGCACAAGTGGGCGCCCATCACCCTGCTGGTGCTCGCCATCACGGCCGTGCTGGTGACCCGGACCACGGAAGGTGAGGGCTTCTCCCGCATGTTCCGCATGGACGGCCTCACCCGGGGCTTCCAGATGCTCTGCGTGCTCGGCTGTGCCGGCGCGGTGGCACTGAGCGTGCGGCTGCTGGACAGCCTCAAGCAGCAGACCGTGGAGTACTACGCCCTGATCCTGTTCTCCCTCTCGGGCATGCTGTTCCTCTGCGGCGCCTCGGACCTGATCTCGATCTACTTCAGCGTCGAGCTGATGGCCATCTGCATCTACATCCTGGTGGCCTACCTGCGGGACCGTGCCACCAGCGTGGAAGCCGGCATGAAGTACTTCCTGCTGGGAGCCTTCTCCAGCGGCATCCTCGTCTACGGCATCAGCCTGCTCTACGGGGCGGCCGGTGGCACGACCACCAACCTGGCGGACCTGAACCAGGCCCTGGCCCTCACCCCCAAGTCCAGCAGCCTGCTGGTCTTCTCCGGGGTCCTGATGGTGCTGGTGGGCATGGGCTTCAAGGTGGCTGCGGTGCCCTTCCACATGTGGTCGCCGGACGCCTACGAGGGCGCCCCGACCCCCATCACCACCCTCATGGCCACGGCTCCCAAGGCCGCCGGTCTGGCCGCCATCCTGCGGGTCTTCGGCACGGGCTTCCACGGGGTGTCCAGCGACTGGGTGCTGCCGCTCAGCTACATTGCCGGAGCGAGCATGATCCTCGGCAACATCGCGGCGGTGAACCAGCAGAGCATGAAGCGCCTGCTCGCCTACTCCAGCATCGCCCACGTGGGCTACATGCTGCTGGGTGTGCTCTCGGGCGATCCCCAGGCAGGCGCCCAGGCGGTCTGGCTCTACATGGCCATCTACATCGTCATGAACACGGGCGCCTTCGCCGTGGTGATCTACCTGCAGGGCCAGGGCGAGGGTGAGCGCATTGAGGACTTCAAGGGCCTGGGCCGCAAGCGCCCGGTGCTGGCCTTCGCCATGATGGTGTTCCTCCTGAGCCTGGCGGGCATCCCCCCGCTGGTGGGCTTCTTCGGGAAGTTCTACCTGTTCAAGCTGGCCATCGAGCAGGGCTACGTCACCCTGACGGTCCTCGCCCTGCTGACCAGTGCCGTGAGCGCCTATTACTACCTGGGCGTGGTCAGCCAGATGTACTTCCGCGAGCCCGAAGGCGAGGCCATCCCCATGGGCGCCGTCTCGGTGTTCATCGTGACCCTGGCCTGTGTCCTGGTCCTGGTCGGCACGGCCTTCGGCCCCTGGCTGCTCGACTGGGCTGGCAAGATCTTCCTAGCCTAGGTCATATCCGGGGTTTCCTGACCTAGACTTAAGGCGCGGGGCCACCCGCGCCTTAAGTCTTTCATGGGAGTGACGGGTGATCCTGAAGCCGGGCAAGGAAGACGCCGACCCCGGGGAGCGGGCGCTCTGGGGGGACCTCATGTCCCTGGGCATCTCCTTTCCACTCTGCATCGCCCTGGGCTTCTTCCTGGGCCGCTGGATCGGCGGGTGGTTCGGCAATGCCACCCGGGGGCAGTGGGTGGGCCTCATCTGGGGCATCGGCGCCGCCTTCTGGGAGCTCTACAAGCTGAACCGGCGCATGGCCCGGCGGGACGCGGAGGAGCTGCGCAAGCTGGAGGCGAATCAGCCGGATGGCAAGGACCCCCATGGACGAGGGTGAGCACCATCTGCGGCGGATCACCCAGGCCATGCTCGCGGTGGGCCTCCTGGGGGTGCTCCTGTGGGGGCTGTTCCGCTCCTGGACCGCCGCTCTGGCCTTCGGAGTGGGCTGCCTGACCAGCTTCGGCTTCTGGGGGCTGCATCGGGTGCTGACTGGCCGGATGCTGACCCCCTCGGTCCGCCTCCGGTGGGTCTACGGGTTCCTGTCCCTGGGCAAACTGGCGTTGATCGCACTGGTGTTGCGTGGGATGATAGCCCTATACCCGGCGGAAGCCTTACCGCTGGCCTTGGGGGTCCTTCTCTTCGTGGCCGGCATTCTCCTCGAGGCCCTGCGTCTGGGCTTCGAGAAACCTGAAGACACCCCGCCTGATTGAGGTCTGACCGAGATGGAACATCACGCATCGCTGCTCGCCCAATGGCTCACCCAGGTGCTGGGGCTCTCCCGGCACGCCTGGCTCGGCTTCGCCCATGGAGCGCCCCTGTCGGTTCTGGAGCGCTATGACCACTTGCTGAACGCGGCCCTGGCGGCCCTGACGGCCATGCTCATCACGGCCCTGGTCCGCAAGAACCTCGCCCGCATCCCCGGCCCCCTGCAGCAGATCTTCGAGGGCGTCGTCGAGGGCCTGAAGGAAATGATCAACGACAACATCGCCCACCATGGCGAGCGCTACCTGCCGTTCATCGGCACCATGGCGCTGTTCGTGTTCTTCAACAACTTCTTCGGCCTGATCCCGGCCCTGAGCCCGGGCACCAGCAACTGGAACATCACCCTCGGGTCCGCGCTGGTGGTCTTCGGCTACTACAACTTCCACGGCATGCGGGAGCAGGGCTTCCTCAAGTACTGGGCGCACTTCATGGGGCCCATCTGGTGGCTGGCCCCGCTGCTGTTCCCCCTGGAGATCCTGGGACTGCTCAGCCGCATCCTCAGCCACTCTCTGCGTCTCTTCGGCAACATCGCCGGTGAGCACGTGGTGGCGGGCATCTTCTTCGGCCTGATGCCGATCCTGCTGCCGGTGCCCATGATGTTCCTGGGCCTCTTCTTCGGCCTGATCCAGACCTTCGTGTTCACGATGCTCACGACCATCTACCTGAGCGGCGCCGTCTCACACGAGCATTAACGCTGTCCGGGGGGTGCGAGCTGCGCTCGCAACGGCCCCCCCGGGACCCCCCGCTCGTCGCCCAGGCTGAGCCTGGTCTCCTCGCCCTCCTCTCGATTCTTTCTTTTCTCTAACCGTTCTGGGGATTCCGAACCCCCTGGACAACCTCACAGGAGCACCACCATGAAGAAGTTCCTCACCACCGCCTTCCTCTTCACCCTGGCTGCCGTTGCGTTCGCCCAGGGCGCCCCCGTCGTGCAGAAGAGCCTCTTCGAAGGCCAGTACGTCGCTCACCTCTCGCTCGCCATCGCCGCCGCCGGCTGCGGTCTGGGCCAGGGCAAGGCTGTGATGGCCGCCTGCGAAGGCGTCGCCCGCAACCCCCAGGCTGCCGGTAACATCCGCACCACCATGATCATCGGCCTGGCCCTCATCGAGGCCCTCGTGATCTACGTGCTCGTCGCCGCCTTCGCCATCAAGTAGGCTGATCCGGTTCCAGCGGGGCGCCCTCTGACCGGGCGCCCCGTTTTTTTATGCTTTCCCGCAATGGCCCGATAGAGAATCTGGAAGTCATGAAAAACCTCGCGCTGTTCCCCATGCCCCTGGAGGTCACTCAGCTGATCCTCGGGGGAGGCTCGCCCATCGATCTGGATGGGCTCCGCATCCAGTCGCCGGACGAGGCCTGGTCCTTTGCACTGAACTACGGCTATGACATGGCCGTGCCGGTCCAGAGGGCCGCCGTGCTGCGGGTCTATGAGGATGCGGTGGACTTCCTGGAGGGCGTGATCCTGGACGGGACCGAGCTCCATGTGCCCCTGGACGTACGGGATCTCCAGGATCCGCTGGACTTGCTGGTCTGGGCCTCGGAGCGTCCCCAGGACCTCCGGGCGCGCTGGTCCTGCGCCATCCTCCGGCTCATGCATACCCTCTTCCACGTGGATCACAACGTGAACCTGCGCTACCTGCCGGAGATCCAACACCAGGTCTTCAGCCGCTACGACCAGTTCCTGGTCTGCGAGGAGGGCCGCTGGTGCCTGCGGGGCGCCTACGAAGTGCCCCTGCTGGCGGTGGAGCGCAAGGAGAACAAGGACCGGGTGTCCATGCTGCTCAAGATGCTTCACAAGCCCGAGAACGTGGCAGAGACCATCTATGACCAGATCGGCATCCGGCTGGTGGCCGAAGACCATCTGGGCGTGCTCATGGTCATCCGATTTCTGCTGGACCACCACGTGCTCATGCCCACCCACATCAAGCCCAGCCGGAGCCGGAACCTCATGATCGACATGGAGGCCCTCCAGGCCTGGATGGAGGAGCTGCCGCCAGCCTTCTGTCTTCAGGATATGGACCCCGCCGAGCGGAGCGCCCTCAGCCACTCCCTGTCCCGGAAGGCCCAGGGCAAGGAGAAGAACCCATTTTCCAGCAAGGATTACGCGGCGATCCAGTTCACCGCCCGGACCCTGGTGCGCCTGCCCAGCCCCGCCACGCGAGCTCTGGAGATCCTCCAGGAGCGGCTCCAGACCATGGGCGACACGGAATTATCCGACCTTGCTGGCATCCCGGACTTGATCCAGGATCAGGAGGAATTTACTTTCTTCTTCGCACATGAAGTCCAAGTGATGGAACAATCAGGATTCCAAAGTTCACTCTCAGGTCCGGCATCACACATCGAATACAAACAGCGCCAGCGGGATGCCGCCCGGCGACGAGTGCTAAAGGGAATTCTTCAGGAGGATCCATGTTGAACATCCAGACGCGCCAAGAAGGCAACGCGTCGGTCGTGTCCATCCAGGGCAAGGTCAATTTCGAGGTGACTGCGCAGCTCCGGGACGTGATCCGCGAAACCGTGGCCACGGTGCAGCCCAAGCTCCTGACGATCAACCTGGAGGGGGTCAGCTTCATCGACTCCTCGGGTCTCGGCCTGCTGGTCGCCGCGCGCAACAGCGTGGACAAGTCCGGGGGCAAGCTGCACCTCTGCTGTCTGCCCGCGACGGTGAAGAAGACCTTCGACCAGACCAACCTCACCAACTACTTCTCCATCTTCGCCACGGAGCAGGACGCCCTCCGCGGCTCCTGAGCGGCCCCTCACCATGGCCAAGGGCCTGGTCCTGGTGGTGGATGACGAAGCCCCCATCCGGGACATACTCAGCTTCTATCTCAAGCGGGCGGGCTACCAGGTCCTGACTGCAGCCAACGGCTTGGAGGCCCTGGCCGAGATGGACCGCTCACGGCCTGATCTCATCATCTCCGACCTGCGCATGCCCGAGATGCCGGGTGACGAGCTCTGCAAGCGCGTCAAGTCGGATCCGGCCACCCGCGACATCTACTTCATCATCCTCTCGGCCCTGGACGGCACCGCCTCGCGCATCGGCGGCCTAGCCCTGGGCGCAGACGACATGATCCCCAAGCCCTTCCACGCGCAAGAGGTGCTGGCGAAGGTGGACTCCACCTTCCGCCTCATCGAGATGCAGAAGGAGATCAAGCGCCAGAACAAGGAGCTGACCTCCTTCCAGCAGCGGGTACAGGAGGAGATGGAGCTGGCCGCCGCCCTCCAGATGGGACTGCTGCCCAAGCTCCCGGGCGAGGTTATGGGTGCGCGCTATACGCACCGCTACCTGCCGGCGGCGGGCATCGGCGGCGACATCTACGCCGTCGTGCAGCTACCCCGGGGCTGTACCGGCATGATGATCGCCGACGTGAGCGGCCACGGCGTCACCGCGGCTTTGATCTCCGCCATGGTGAAGACCTCCTTCGAGAACCAGGTGCGCCTGGGCGGCGGTCCCCTGGACTGGGCCGAGGGCATGAACGAGGACCTCTGCCGCTCCACCCTGGCCGAGCAGTTCGCCACCGCCTGGCTGGGCCGGCTCGACCCGCTCACCAACCGGCTGCGCTACGTGGTGGCCGGCCACTGCGCGCCGTTCCGCATCGTCGGGGGCTCCCGGGGGGGCCTCCAGCGGTCTGAGGTGCTGCGGGGCAAGGGCTTCATGCTGGGGCTGGACCCGCAGCTGCCCTTCAGCGAGCACGAGTCCGAGTTCCTGCCCGGCGATCGGCTGGTGCTCTACACGGACGGCCTGGTCGAGGTGGAGCGGGAGGACCGCTCCATGCTCGAGGAGGCCGGGCTGCGCCGAATCTGCGCAGAGCTGCCCGCCGGAGCCGAGGAATCCGCGGACATGGTGATCGCCCAGACCCGGGCCTTCAACAGCCCCGTGCCCTTCGTGGACGACGTGACCCTGGTGATCCTCGACCGGATGGAGTGAACGGACCCTAGCTGATCTCGGCCAGGGTGGCGGCAATGCCGGCTTCCAGCTCGGTGAAGGGGGCGGTGTAGCCCGCCGCGCGCAGGCTGCGGACATCGGCCTGGGTGAAGCTCTGGTACTTGCCGCGCAGCTCGTCGGGGAAGGGGATGTAGTCGATGCGGCCCCGGCCCAGGTGGGCGATGAGGGTCTTGGCGATGTCGTTGAAGCTGCGGGCCCGGCCGGTGCCCGCGTTCACGATGGCCTTGGCCATGCCCCCGGCGCCGAAGTGGAGGTTGATGGCGACGATGTCGCCCACGTAGATGAAGTCCCGCTGCTGCTCACCATCCCCGTAGCCCTCGGTGCCGCGGAAGAGGCGGCAGACGCCCTCCTCCTTGAGCTGCCGCAGCAGCTGGTGCAGCACGGACATCATCCGGCCCTTGTGGTGCTCCCGGGGGCCGAACACGTTGAAGTAGCGGAGGCCCACCACGGGGCTCTGGATGGCGGGCATCAGGCTGCGTACGTGCTGGTCAAAGGCCAGCTTCGAGTAGCCATAGACGTTCAGGGGGCCTTCATTCCTCGGCACAGGCTCGAAGTCGGGGCTGCCGCCGTAGGTGGCTGCGCTGCTCGCGTAGACCAGCGGCGCCTTCCGGGCCAGACACCAGTGGAGCAGGGCGCGGGAGTCCCCGAAGTTGTTCTCCATCATGTAGCGGCCGTCGGCCTCCATGGTGTCCGAGCAGGCGCCGTTGTGGAACACGGCTTCCGGGTTCAGGTCCAGCGTGAAGGCGTCGAGCCGGGCCCGGAACTCCCGCTTGTCCATGTAGTCGGAGATCGTCAGGTCCGCCAGGTTCCGGGACTTCTCGCCCCGGGTGAGGTTGTCCACCAGGAGGATGTCGGTGTGCCCGCGCCGGTTCAGCTCCCGCACCAGGTTGCTGCCCACGAATCCCGCGCCGCCCGTGACGATGAACATGTCTGCTCCCCCGACTGCTCCAGGATACCGGCTAACCGATGATCTCTTCGGTCTCGGTGGCCGCGGCCTTGCGCAGCAGCCTTGGACCCAGCTCCGCCACGAAGGTGGCCGCCAGGATGAGGCCGCCCCCCAGGAACTGGACCGGGCTGAGGTGTTCCCGGATGCCCGGCACCCAGCCGCTGATGGCCAGCAGCGCCGTCCAGACGGGCTCCATGGAGAAGATCACGCCGCACTCCGTGGCGCCCACCCGCGACTGGAAGGTGCTCTGCACATAGAAGGCCAGGGTCGTCGCCAGCAGCCCCATGAAGCCGAGGGCCACCCAGGTGCCCGGCTGCGCGAGGGCCGGGCCGGCGCTCTGGAAGCCGTAGGGGGCGGGCAGGGCGAGGGTGATGGCCAGGGACACGGCCCCGGTCACGGCCACCTGCATGAAGGCCAGCACCCAGCCAGAGGACCGGCGGGAGAAGTGTCCGGTCATGACGATGTGGAAGCCGCAGAGGATGGCCGCCAGCAGGGTCTCCGAGTCGCCCCGGTTCCAGCCGCCCCAGGCGGCGCCGGGCTCGCGCACCAGGAGGGTCAGGCCGGCCAGGGCCACCAGGGCGCCCAGGCCGTGGAAGAGCCGCAGCCGATCGCCCACCAGCAGGGCCACGATGGGCGTGAAGATCACGTAGAGGCCGGTGATGAAGCCGGACTTCGAGGTGCTGGTGAAGCGCAGGCCGTCGGTCTGGAGCCAGAACAGGCTGACCAGGATCAGGCCCAGCCAGAGCCCGTCCATGGCGTCCTGCCGGCGGATGGGGATCTTCAGGAGTAGCAGCATGAAGCCCAGCCCGGCGGCGCCGATGGCGAAGCGGATGCTCAGCAGGGCGCCCACGGACAGCCCCGCCTGCAGGGAATACTTGGCCGCCGGAAAGCCGCCCGCCCACACCAGGGCGATGGCCGCGAGGGCCAGGACGGCGGTCAGGTGGGAACGGCGGGAATCCGGCATCCCTCCAGGCTAACCCGGGGGGGCTATTTCAGGATGGCCACGACGCGAACCGTCAGCTCGGGCTGATCGGGATCGTCCGTGGCGAGCACCAGCAGCTCGTTGTAGCGGCCGGGCTTGAGGGAGGCGGGCAGGACCACGGTCAGGTCCTGGGCGCCGGCCTTCTGGTTCAGGCCCTCCACCCGCATGCCCGCCAGGGAGGGCTGGGCGGAGGTCACGCGGAAGGCCCGGCCCTCGGCCTGCTTGAGGTTGAGCTTCTGGCGCACCTCTTTACCGGCGGCCTCCTGGAAGACCAGCTCCGCGGGCGTGGCCAGGATCGACGGCTTCAGGTCCCACTGGATGTTCAGGGGCAGCTGGGCCAGGCGGGGGTTCGTGAAGCGCACCGTGGCCTGCTCGACGCCGCGCAGCTGGCCGGTGGGCACCTTGCGGCCGTCCAGCACGACCTCCAGCACCTGGTCCTTGCCCTCCGCCTTGTGGGTGAAGGTGAGGAACGCCGCGCCCGGGGCCTTCACATCCACGATCTGCACGGGCTCACCGTTGCCGGTGGCGTAGCGGACCACGCTGCGGGTCGTGCCGGACTTGGGCGCCTGGAAGAAGTAGACCGTCTCCACGGAGGGCATGATCTCCTGGACCACCTCGGCTTCCAGCGTGAGGCTGGCCGCCTGGTTCTTGGGGTCGTCGGAGACCACCGTGATGGACTTCCGCACCGCGCCCCGCATGCCCTTGGGATCGAAGGTGGCCTCGATGTCCGTGGACTCGCCCGGAGCCAGGGACCACTTGCCCAGCATGGTGTACGTGCAGCCGCAGGCCGGGCGCAGCTGGGTGATGTTCAGGAAGGCGTTGCCGGTGTTCGTCACGTGGTACTTGGCTGCGACCTTCCGGTCCGGCGTGATGCGGCCGAAGTTGTGGTGCGTCTTGTCGAAGGTGATGGCGGGAGTCTGGGCCAGCAGCAGGGCGGGGACCACGAAGGGGAGCAGGTACCGGAATCGCATCAAGATGACCTCGCAGGTGAAGGATCCAACGATTCTAGCCCCAGTCCCGGCTCGCGCGGACCCTCAGGGACCGGGATGCGCCGGCAGGGTCGCCAGCAGCTCGGTCCAGACTTGCTCCGGTCCGATGCCTTCCAGGCACGGGTGTCCCGGGGTGAAGCAGGCGGGCTTGAAGCAGGGCGCGCAGGGCACGCCCTCCTTGCGGAGGCCCCGGCTGTGGGGTCCCCAGGGGGTGGAGCCGCCGGGATCCGTGGCGCCGTAGAGGGCCAGCACCGGGACCCCGCAGGCGGCCGCCAGATGGCTGAGGCCCGAGTCGTTGCCCAGCACTGCCGTGGCGGCCCGCATCCAGGCGGCGGCTTCCTTCAGGGTCGTGCGGCCGCAGAGGTTGATTCCCTCGCTGCCGGCCACAGCCGCACAGGTGGCAGCTTCATCCGGGGTGCCCAGCACCGCCACGGCGAAGCCCTCCGCCCGGGCCCGCAGCAGCAGGGTCCGGTAGTGGGCCACGGGCCAGGCCTTGGAGGGCCAGGTGGACCCGGGCATGAGGCAGAGGTGGCGCTGCCCGGGCAGGTCCACGGTCACGCCCGGATCGAAGTCCGCGAAGGGCATGGGGGGCAGGTCCGGCCAGCGCCGCTTCAGCACCGCGTGGTACCGCAGCAGGAAGGGACCCGGCGCATCCCAGAAGGGGCCGCTGTGGGTGTTGAAGGAACCGGCGAGGCTCTCGTCCACGCCGATGCGCTCGGGCACCCGCGCCAGCCAGGCCGCCAGGGCCGGGCGCAGGGACTTGGGGAAGTGGATGCTGCGAGCGGCCTGGTGCTCCCGCAGCACCCGGGCCATGGCCAGGGGGCCGGGCTTGCCCACGTCGGGCAGGGTGGCATCGCAGAACCAGGTGGCCTCCACCAGGCCCACGGTGGTCTGCGGTCCCCAGACCACCAGGGGACCCTCGCCGAGCTGCCGCAGCAGCCGCAGCACCGGCAGCTGCATGGCGGCGTCCCCAACAAACCTGGGGAAGCGGAGCCAGGTCGCGTGGTGGGGGATCACAGCCACGGCGCCACCGCCTCGCGGAAGGCCGCGGCGGCGTCATAGCCGCGGGTGAGGGCGGTGCCGAAGGCATGGGCCTGCCGGCGCTGGTCCTCCCAGGCTGCGGGGTCGGCCAGGAGGGGCCGGACGCGGTCCGCGGCGGCCACCAGCAGGGCCTCGTCGATGGGGCGCCGGTCGTCGGGCTTGGCAATGAGGAAGGCGCCCTCGCCGTCCCGGAGGACGGTGCCGATGCCGCCGACGCTGGGCGCCAGCACGGGAACACCGCGCTCCATGGCCTCGATGAGGGCCAGGGGGAAGAAGCCTTCGTTCTTGCTGGTCATCACATAGAGGTCGAGGGCGGCAAAGGCGGGACCGAGGTCGGCCTGGGGACCCAGGCGGAGGGTGCGGTCCCGCAGGGGCGAGGCCGCCAGGCGGGCCGCCAGGTCGGCTGCGGTGGCGGTGTCCTCCCGCCCCGCGAAGAGCAGGTGGACCGGGCCGAGAGTCTCGGCGAACCGGACCACGCCCAGGGGGTCCTTGCGGGCGTCGATCTGCCCCACGTAGCCCACCACGGTGGCGTCCTCGGGTAGGCCCAGCTGCCGTCGGGCCGCGCCCCGCTCTGCCGGGGTGGCGGCAGCCGCTTCGGGCCGTGGATAGAGGGGGTGGATGATGCTGCAGGGGGCGCCGCTGAGGTGCTCCCGGACGGTGGCGGTGAAGTCGTAGGTGCAGAGCCAGCGGTCCACGAGATTCCGGACGCCCCGGTACTTGCGCAGGTGGCGCTCGTAGTGCTCGTGGAGGGTGAGGACCGTGGGCAGCCGCACGCCCAGCCGGGCCAGCCAGGGCAGGGCCCGCTGCACGCCCTTGTGGTTGCACAGCACCAGCAGGTCGGGCTGGTTCCGCCAGAGCCAGAGGAAGGCGCCCAGGGCTCCGGGCAGGTGGACCACTTCCGCCACGTTCGGGTTCCGCGCCCGCAGCTCCGGCTCGATGTCCCGCCTGCCTGGCTCCTTCCGGAAGAGCACGGTCACCTTGACGGGCAGCCCGGCCAGCGCCGCCACCTGCTCGATGAGCACCCGCTCGCCGCCCCCGAAGGACAGCTTCCGGTGGGCGAACACGACATGCTTCACGGGACTCCAGGGGAGGGTTTGACTTCGGAATGGATGCAAGGCGGAGATGGGTTCAGGATAGGATGGCTGACCCAGCACGTCACACTCACAGGTTGCCATGTCTCTTGCCTCGACCCAACGGATCCTGCTGGTAGAGGATGAACCCAGCCTCCGGGAGGTGCTCACCCTGGCCCTGGAGGGGGCGGGGTTCCAGTGCGAAGCCACCCCGGGCATCCAGGAAGCCCAGCGGGCCCTGCGGGAGGCCACCTTCGACGGGGTGCTCTCGGACCTCAAGCTCAAGGATGGCTCCGGCATCGAGCTGCTCACCTGGATGAAGGAGCAGGCTCTGGAGACACCGGTGGTCATCATGACCGCCTACGCCACCACGGAGACCACGGTGCAGGCCCTCAACCAGGGGGCGGTGGACTTCATCACCAAGCCCTTCAAGCACGAGGACCTGATCGCCACCCTGAAGGGGCTGCTGGCCGCCACCGAGCCCGAAGCGCCGCCGCCCCAGGACCTGGGTGAGCTGGTGGGCGTCGGCCCGATGATGCGCAAGATCAACGCCCTCATCGGCAAGGTCTCCCGGGCCGACACCACGGTGCTGCTCACCGGCGAGAGCGGCACGGGCAAGGAAGTTGTG
>CAIPAY010000132.1 GCA_903863195.1 uncultured Holophagaceae bacterium | reverse complement strand
GGATCTTCCGGGATTCCCGGGATGATCCTCGGCCACGCACTTGCAAGCATCCCCGTCCATCCCATTGATCCCCGTCATGCTTTTGCTTTATGGGACGGAATGCCAGGCCGAAGGTTCAAAGACAAGTGCATATTGGACGGGGATAAAAACGGATGAACGGGGATAACTGCCAAGGACCGCCGAAAGCAGGCCCTTACAGGGGGCGGTCGGCAGCTATCGGCACCATCCATTTCCTCTGCCGTTGGCGGTTCTTCTTCCCCGGGAATTCCGGAAGAACCTATTTTATTCCAGTTCCTGGGGGCGCCTCGCGCAGCACTACGCCGAGCACATCCACCACGGGGCGCTCCGCGGGCAGGCCCGGCAGGTCCGCGGCCAGTCCGGAGGGGCGGTTCGCCACGGTGAAGACGCCCGTGGTTCGGTCCTTGACGACCAGCGCGGTGCTGCCGCCGCCGTCCAGGTTGAGGGCGTCTGCGGCCCCGAAGGCCTTCATCAGCTCGCCCAGCTCGGCCAGGGTGGCGCCGCGGCTGTGTCCCTCCTGACGGCCGTCCACGGCCACCAGCAGCAGAGTGTTCCCGTCCTCGCTGAGGCCCACGGCGCTGCGGGGATGGCGGACGGTGTCCTTGGGGTGGGTGAGCACGCGGCCCTGCTCCAGCACCAGGGCGCTGCCGCTGACAGCGAAGCGCACATCGGAGGGCAGCTCGTGGAGGCGGGCGTGCAGCGTGGCGCGGCCGGAGGCATGGACCACGAAGGCGGCCTCGAAGCGGGCTTCGACGGGTCGGGCGCGCACCTGCCCCTCGGCGACGTGCCAGCCCACGGGCGTGCCGCAGTTGCCGACGAAGTAGGTCACCGGCGGGGCACCGCCCGCCTTGGGCTCGGCCCGGAAGTAGCTGGCGTTCATGGCCACGGCGAGGTCGTGCTTACGGGCCAGGGCGCTGGGTACCTCGAGGCGCCCCGCACAGTCCTTCCCACCGCCGGGGCCGAGGCCGTCCGCCATGAGGACCTTTACGGCGACCCGGGGATCCCGGAGGTTGATCCGCGCCACCACGCCCGCCAGGGGACCGGGTCGGGTGAAGCGCTCGACAAGGATCGGACTGGCGGCGGCTGCGGCCAACGGACCCGGCGCCTGGGCCTGAGCGGGCACCACGAGCCAAGCCACCAGCAGGGCCTGGGGCAGCCGCCTGCGGAAGGGGCCGGTCAGGGAGAGCATCCTCGTCAGCATGGCTAGAGCCTACCTGATCTCCCGCCGAACCCTGCCGGGGGGGCCGCGTCCCCACGCTCGAGAGCCGAGTGCACCGCGACAGGGATCGCGTCTTCGGGGCACCTTCGCCTTCGCTACAGCGCAAGAATTTTGGACAAACGGGAAAGCCTATTGACCCCCCCTCCCCCTTGAAATAGTAAATTCGCTCCAACCTCTAGGAGCAGCCATGAAAAGGATAATCATCTTTCTATTTTTGCTTGGAATGCCGGCCATGGTTCAAGCCCCAGCCTTTGGCCATCCCGGACCGGAACATAAGTTTATGAATTTTCCATTATTGGATGAAGTGGTCGGAGATAGCGATACAAGGTGTGTTTCCGGCAAGGGTGCGTGACCGGGTGAGTTGATCGCCGATAGGCTCGTGGGGATCGGAGATCCCCCTTGGCTAAACGGAAGAAGCTGCCGTCCTCTTCGGAATTAGCTCCGTTGCGAGAACGGGTCGAAGCTTGGCGGGAAGCCAAGGGCGACTCACAGGGCGGCTCAAGCCCGATGCCGCCCGAGATCTGGGAGACCGCTGTGGAACTGGCGAGGCGGTATGGCCCCTGCCAGATCGCCCGCGGAGTCGGGGTCGATTACAAGACCTTGCGCCTGCGGCTGGCCAAGGACGTCGGGAGTCCCAAG
>CAIPAY010000131.1 GCA_903863195.1 uncultured Holophagaceae bacterium | reverse complement strand
CCCGACCGCTATCCCGTCCTGTCCGAAGCGGACCTGGAGGCCCTGGCGCCCGAGCTGATCCTGCTGCCCACGGAACCCTACCGCTTCAACCGCCGCCACCAGGCCGCCCTGCAAAAGCGCTTCCCCGACGCCCGCGTGGAGCTCGTCGACGGCCAGGCCCTCACCTGGTACCTGAGCCGCACCGAACAAGGCCTCGACCTCGTCCAGGGGCTCTCGGAACGGGCACAGGAAAAGTGAAACGGATCACCACGAAGACACGAAGAAAGAAGGGCTTTTCCTTTTGCTCTTCTTCGTGTCTTCGTGTCTTCGTGGTGGATCAGTTGCTTTTATCTTTACGGGCGCTAGTTGATGCGCCGCTCGCGGCCTTTCCACTCCTTGTCGCGGAGGAGGAACTTCTGGATCTTGCCGGTGGAGGTCTTGGGCAGCCCGCCGAACTCGATGTGCCGGGGCAGCTTGAAGTTCGCCAGGCGGGTGCGGCAGTGGGCCACGAGCTCCTCGGCGGTCAGTGTCGCGCCGGGCTTGAGGGTCACGAAGGCCTTGGGCACCTCGCCCCACTTCTCATCGGGCACCGCGATGACGGCGCACTCCATGACGGCCGGGTGGGAGACCACGGCCTGCTCCACCTCGATGGTGGAGATGTTCTCGCCGCCGCTGATGATGATGTCTTTCATGCGGTCCCGCAGCTCGATGGAGCCGTCCGGATGGCTCACGCCCAGATCGCCCGAGTGGAACCAGCCCCCCTTGAAGGCCTTGGCCGTGGCGACCGGGTCGTTGTAGTAGCCCATCATGACCACGTTGCCGCGCATGACCACCTCGCCCATGGTGGCGCTGTCCGCGGGGACGTCCCGCATCTCGTCATCGACGATCCGGACTTCCCCGGCGCAGACGTTCGCCATGCCCTGGCGGGCGCGAAACTCGGCCTGGTCCGCGGGGGACATGGCCTCCAGACCCGGGGGCGGCACGTTGATGGTGAAGGGTCCGTAGACCTCGGTCAGGCCGTACACGTGGTCCAGGTGGAAGTTCAGCTCGGACATGCGAGCTATGAGCGTCGGGGAGGGCGGGGCGCCCGCCGCGAAGAGCCGCACGGGCTTGACCAGCTTGTGGGCGGCGGGATCGTTCATGAGCATGGTGCAGACCGTGGGGGCCGCGCAGAAGTGGGTCACACCCGTGTCGAACAGCTCCCAGGTGGGACCGGGTTCGATCTTGGGGATGCAGACACTCTCGGCGCCCACGGCCACGACGCCCCAGGTGAAGCACCAGCCGTTGCAGTGGAACATGGGCAGGGTCCAGAGGTAGCGGGACTCCAGCTGGAGGCGGTGGTCGATCACCATGGCCAGGGCGTTCAGGTAGGCGCCCCGGTGGTGGTAGACCACGCCCTTGGGGCGGCCCGTGGTACCCGAGGTGTAGTTGATGGTGATGGGTTCGTCCTCGCTCTCCAGCACCAGCTCGACAGGTTCCTCAGAGCCCCGGGCCAGCAAGGCCTCGAAGTCAGGGCCGAGGACCACGCGCTGGACAGTGGGTGGCACGGTGGCCAGCGTGGGCAGCAGCTCCGGGGACACGAAGACCTTGGTGGCACCGCAGTGGTCGATGATGTAGGCCACCTCGTCCTGGTTCAGGCGGGTGTTGATGGCCACCAGCACTCCGCCCGCGAGGGGAATGGCGGTGTGCGCGATGAGCAGCGGCTCCGAGTTGAAGGCCAGGAAGGCGATCCGGTCGCCCTTCTTGAGGTCGTCCGCCCGCAGGGCCGAGGCCAGCCGCCGCGTCCGGGCCCGGGTCTCGCGCCAGGTGAAGCGGCGGTCCCCATCGGTCACCGAGGTTCGGTCCGCGTAGACCTCGCCCGCCCGCTCCATGAAGTGGATGGGGCTGAGCTCCTGCCGATAGACTTTCGGCTCAGTGGACAGGGCCGGGGCTAGAGCTTTCGAAGGCTTCATGGGGGTTCCTCCTACGGGGGCGCTGCTGGGGTCTGGGACTGTGGATGAGCAGGGAAGGTATTAAAAACAATGCCACAACCCGGGCCGATTCCAACCTTTCAAACCCGGGACGCCCCGGGAAGTCGTGACCTCAGACAAGCCTCAGCACCCGAGGTAAACTGGAGGGCGCGGCGCTGAAGGCCGCTGGAGGTTCCATGGCCCTGCCCCTGCTTAGCCTGATGATGGTCGTGCCCGCCCTGCAGACCCCGGCGCCGGTGAGCGAAGTCCAGGCCGTGCTGGATGCCGCCAGGGCCAAGCAGAAGGCCGTCGGCGAGGCCCGGGCCGCCCATGTGAAGGCAGGAGGGAACACCAAGGACTTCAAGGGCGACTGCGCGAAGGAGCTGGCCGCTTTGGAGGCGCGGCTCGAAGCGGAAAAGCGTCCCGAGGTCCGCCAGGCCCTCCTCGTGAGCCGCCTCTTCCACCTGCAGTTGGCCAAGCTGGAACCCACCGAAGCATTTCAGACCCAGCTGCGCCGGGAGGTGCCCCCGGTGGCCCCGGCCTGGAGCCTGAGTCCCGGCCTGCTCTCGGACCGCGCCGAGTTCGCGCCCGAGGGCTGGACCGCCTACGTGACCGCAGCGCGCGCCGGGCACCCCGATGCGGACCTGCGGCGCAAGCTGGTGTTCGAGCACTTCTGGGAGCGCCTGGATGCCAAGGACGAGACCGCCTGGAAGGCCGCCTTCGACCAGCTGCAGGGCGAGTTCGCCGGCAGCCGCGAAGCCAAGTCCTCCCTGGCCATCCTGGAAGGCGAGCGGAAGACCGGCCTGGGGCGACCCGCCCCCGCCTTCAGCCTCCAGGCCCTGGGGGATCCCAAGACCACCTACACCCTGGCCGGCTTCAAAGGCCGCTACCTGCTCGTGGACTTCTGGGCCACCTGGTGCCCCTCCTGCCGGGCCGAGATGCCCGCCCTGCACGCGGCCTGGGCGAAGTTCAAGGGCAAGCCCCTGGATGTGCTCTCGCTGTCCTTCGACCGCGACGTCAAGCACATCGCCCCCTACCGCGAGCTCGCCGCCACCCCCATGCCCTGGAAGCACGCCTTCATCGAGGGCGGGTTCCAGCACCCCGTCAGCGAGGCCTACGGCGTGAAGGGCATCCCCAAGGCCCTGCTCATCGGCCCCGACGGCACCATCCTCGCCAGCGGCGCGCAGGTGCGCGGCGCGGCGCTGGAGAAGACCCTGGAAAGGTTTTTGGGAAACTGAATTCGCGCAGCGAATTCAGATGGGAGAAGAGCAAGTCCGGGTGGACCCGATCGGGGACTACTTGGCTTCGAGCCACGCCAGCATGCTCTGGGGTTTCTGGTAGCCCAGAATGCGCCGCAGCTCGCGGCCTTCGGCGTCGAGGAGGAGCACTGTGGGGTAGCTGCGGATCTGCAGCCGGGTGGCGAGGTCTTTCCGCTTGGCGTCGGTGTCGATGCGGATGGGCACGGCGTTCGCCTTGATCCAGGCCTGCACGCCAGCGTCCGGCCAGGTGTGCTCGTCCAGCTCTTTGCACTGGGCGCACCAGTCCGCGTAGATGTCCACCAGCACGACCCTGTGCTCGGCCTTGGCCTTGGCCAGGGCGGCCTCGAGGTCCTGTTCCAGCCAGCCCTTAGCCGAATCGCCTGCGGCGATTTGGCTATTGAAACTGCCTAGGAGGGTGAGGTTGAGACCTGCTTCTGTGGCGCGGATGCCCAGCAGAACTGCCAGGGCCAGCAGCAGGACGGCGCACCCGCGGCGGAGCTGGGCAACCAGGCCCTCGGCGGCCTCGAAGGCGCCAAGGACAGCCGCGCCCGTCATGAGGACAACGGTCCACAGGGCGAAGTTGGTCCACTCCGGCACCACCAGGCGCACGTTCCAGGCTGCGAAGCCCAGCACCACCAGGCCCATGCCCTGCTTGAAGCGAGTGAGCCAGTCGCCGCTGCGCGGCAGGGCCGCGGAGAAGGTGCCGACCACCAGGAACAGCACGCCCATGCCCAGCGCGAACACGAAGAGCTGGAGCCCGCCCAGCCACACGTCCCCCTGTTGGGCGATGGCCACCAGCACGGCCCCGATCACCGGTCCCACGCAGGGCGCGGACAGCGGCCCGAGCACCAGGCCCATGAGGAAGGCCCCGCCGAAGCCCTTGCGGGAGCCGTCGCCCTGCAGCTTCGCCGCCAGGCCCGCGGGGAGGGCGATCTCGAAGGCCCCGAAGAGGGACAGCGAGAAGACCGCGAACAGCAGGGACACCGGAATCAGGAAGCCCGGGCGCTGCGCGAAGGCCCCGAAGGCGGCCCCGCTCTTGGCGGCGAGGACCCCGAGGGTGGTGTAGGTCACGGCCATGCCCAGCACCAGCGTGGCGGAGAGTGCAAAGCCTTTGGCCTTGCCCCCACCCTTGGCGCCGATGATGGCCATGGTGATGGGGATCATCGGGAACACACAGGGCGTCAGCGAGGCGCCCATGCCCGCCAGAAAGACCAGCAGCAGGGACAGCAGCAGCCCCGAGTGCTCCGGTTCGGGAGCGGGGCCAGGGCGTGCAGCCACCACTGGAGCCGCCTCGACCTTGGCCCCCTCAGTGGCTTTCCCCACCAGAAAAACCGGCGCGCCTTCCGCCAATTTTTCGGCCGGGATCTCGCCAGCCTTGACGGACAACGACCTCGTCGTAGGCGGGTAGCAGACGCCGCCCTCGCCCTCGGTGCAGGGCTGGTAGGTCACGGCCAGGGTCACGGTGCCGCTGAGGCCCGCGCCACTCACGGGCAGCTGCACCCGGCCGTGCCAGATGCCGTCGCCCAGCTCGTCCTTGGCGGTGGTCGGCGGCAGCTTGCCCAGCTTCAGGGTGCCTGGGCCAGCCTTCTTCTCCACAGCCATGAAGGAGGCCTTCAGGTGGGCCCCCTCGGGCACTTCCAGCACCACGGCGCCCTTTTCGAAGCGGAGGCTCACGTCCTTGACGGGATCGAAGCCGGGATCCGCCCGCTGGGCCCAGGCCACCACCGCGAGGCAGAGGCTCAGGACAAGGGTGGTCAGCACACGCATGGGGCCTCCGGGCCGGAACCCTCCATGCTACGACGATCCGCGCCTTTCGCCGGGCCCCGGTGGAAGGCTAGGCTGGAGAGATGGCCCAACCCTTCCCCTTCTCCTGGTCCGACCCGCTGCTGGCGCGGCTCCGCGCGCACCTGGCCACGGAGACCTTCCAGCGGGATGCGGCCCACGACCTGGGACATATCCTGCGGGTGGCCCACCTGGCCCGGCGGCTGGCGGAAGAAGAGAGCGCGGACCCGGAGGTCTGCGTGGCGGCGGCCCTGCTCCACGACCTGATCTACCGGCCCAAGAACCACCCGGAGTCCCCGCTCACGGCCCAGCTGGCCGCGGAGCAGGTGCCCCTCTGGTGCCGGGAAACGCCGGGCCTGGAGTCCCGTGCCGAGGCGGTCGCCTCGGCGGTGGCCAGCCACAGCTGGAGCGGCGGCGGCACCCCCGCCAGCCTCGAGGCCGAGGTGGTGCAGGACGCGGACCGGCTGGAGGCCCTGGGCGCCATCGGCATCGCCCGGGTCTTCGCCACGGGCGCCAGCTTCGGCGCCGGGCTGTGGCACCCGGAGGATCCCTGGGGCGAAGAGCGTGAGCTCGATGACAAAGCCTGGAGCCTGGACCACTTCGAGCGGAAACTCCTGAAGCTGGCCGAGGGCATGAAGACTGCCGCGGGCCAGCGCCAGGCCGGGGCCCGCCAGCGGGCGATGCTGGCCTACCTGGAGGCCCTGCGGGCGGAGCTGGGGCCCTCCTAGCTGTCGGCTGTCAGCTGTCGGTCAAGAAGGTGCCGACCCATCGGGGCGGTAGGGGGAATCCAGGGGCAGGGGGGTCGGCTGTCCGTGTTGGCTGTCGGCTGTCGGTCGAGCAGGGCCGTTCTCACCCGAGCGCCTGGGCGGGGCGCAAGGGGATTGCCATCGGCCCTCCGAAATCAGCCCAGGCAAAATCCCGGCCCACCCAGTTGCCGGGCCCCATCTGTTTTTGACAGCTGATAGCTGACAGCTGCTAGCCGCTAGCACATAACCGACCGCTATACTCTCCCGATGGCCTTCACCCTCTCCCTGCGCCGCCCCTTTGTGGCGGACCACTTCCATGACCTGCCGGGCTTCCAGGAAGACCGGCATGGCCACAACTGGGAAGTGGAGGCGGCGGTGGAGCTCGCCCTGGAGCCCGAGGAAGGGGCCTTCGCCGAGGCACTGGACGCCTGGGTGGGCGGCCTCGACTATCGGCTGCTCAACGACCTGCCGGCCCTGGCCGGCCGCAATCCCACGGCGGAGCTGCTGGCCGAGAACGCCTTCCTCCACCTGCAGGCGGCAGCGCTGAGGCCCTGCTGGGTGAAGGTCCGCGAGAAGAACAACTACTGGGCCCTGTGCCGCGCCGGGGCAGGCCGTTGAGGCTCCGCCACGCCCTGGCCCTGCTGCTGGTGCTGACAGCCTGCGGGCGGAAGCCGCCGCCGCCGTCCCCGCCGGCCTCGGCGCCCTCGTTTCCGGTGACCATGGCCTGGACCTGGCATCCCATCGGTCCCCTGGCCGTGATCGAGGGCGAGGTCGGCGAGGGCACAGACCTCGTCCTGGAAGGCAAGTCCATCCGGGAGCGCCGCTTTGCGGAGCCTGGCCCCCTGCGCTGGGAGTTCTTCCGGCCCCCCGCCGGGGAGACCGCCGTGCTGCGCACCGAGGACGGCCGGGTGCTGGCCCGGTTCCAGTTCTCCGACCCGGAAGCGGCCTCACGACCGAGGCAGGCCCAGGCGGGCGCGCCCTTCCGGGCGGAACCCCCGCCCGCTCCCGCGGCCCCGCCGGCCCGCGCCCCCCAGCCCGCGCCCCTGCCGCCACCCCCCTCGGCCCGGGCCGAGACCCGCGCCCCCAGCGCCCCCATGGCACCCCTGGCGGGACGCCGGCCCTTCGCCCTGCCCAGCACCACCGAGGCGCCGCCGGCCCCGCCCGCCCCCGCGCTGCCCCCGGCCCAGGCCCGCATCGAGACGCGCTTCCAGTCCAGCCCCATCACTCCCCTCATCGGCCGGAAGCCCTTCGCCCTGCCCAGCACCAACGAGGGGCCTCCCCCGAAGCCCCTGCCCGAGCTGCCCCCGGCCCGGGCCCGGGCCGAGACCTGGCACCAGAGCTCGACGCTGGACCCCTTGCCCGGACGCAAGCCCTTCACCCTGCCCAGCACCACCGAAGGCCCCGCCGTCCGCCCTGCTCCGGAGCTGCCTCCGGCTCGGGCCCGTGCCGAGACCTGGGTCCCGAGCAGCCCGGTGGCGCCGCTCCCGGGACGCAAGCCCTTCACCCTGCCCAGCACCACCGAAGGCCCCGCCGTCCGCCCCGCCCCGGAGCCGCCTCCAGCTCGGGCCCGTGCCGAGACCTGGGTCCCGAGCAGCCCGGTGGCGCCGCTCCCGGGACGCAAGCCCTTCACCCTGCCCAGCACCACCGAAGGCCCCGCGGTCCGGCCCGCCCCGGAGCTGCCTCCGGCCCAGGCCCGCGCCGAGGCGTCCCTGCGCAGCACGCCCGTGCTGCCCCTTCCCGGCCGGAGGCTCCTGACCCTGCCCGGGCCCTCGGAGACCGCGCCCCTCTCGAGCCACGCCTCCACCCCCACGCCCATCCTGCTGGAGACCGCGCCGACCCGGCCGCCCCAGCCGTTCTTCCCGCCGGGCCAGACCGGCGCAGCCGTCACCTGGCCGGGCATGGGCGAGGCGCTGAACCTCACCCGCGGCCCTGGCGGCCGCAAGCGCCTCGTCCTCAGCTTCGACGGCGGCTCCAGCGCCGAGGTGGCCACCGAGGTGCTGGACCTGCTGAAGGCCCGGGGGCTGCGCACCACCCTCTTCCTCACGGGCGCTTTCATCCAGCGCTTCCCCGCCCTGGTAAAGCGCATGGCGGCGGAGGGCCACGAGATCGGCAACCACACCATGAACCACCCCCACTTCGCGCCGGGCATGAAGCGCGACCCGAAGTGGACCCGCGAGCGGGTGCAGCATGAGCTCCTGGAGGCCGATGCCGCCCTGCTCCGCGTCGCCGGGAGGCCCATGGACCCCCTCTGGCGCGCGCCCTACGGCGAGCACACGGCCGAGATCCGCCGCTGGGCCGAGGAGCTGGGCTACCGGCACGTGGGCTGGAGCGAGGGCGCCGACACCCTGGACTGGGCCACGCCCCATGAGCGCCGCCTCTACCGCACCGGCGAGGCCATCGTGCAGCGGCTGCAGCAGCGGCTGAACCGCGATGGCGACGGCATCATCGTGCTCATGCACTTAGGCTCAGCACGCCGCAGCAGCGACCGCCCCACGGAAGGGCTCGGGGCCTTCATGGATCGCGCCCGCCAGGAAGGCTGGAGCTTCGTCCCCGTCGGCGCGCTGCTCCACGACCTTGGCAAGCCGGACTGGGATCCTCGCCAGCGCCTCGCGCTCCTGCGCAGCACCGGCGCCCAGGCCCGCTGAACCGGCCCCGCTGGGCTACACTGGACCCAGACCACCGGGGAGGCGCATTGCAGGGAGTCGGCCGCTGGGTAATGAGAGCCGGGCTGGGTGTCCTCGCCCTGGTGCTGCTGCTCTCCCTGGGCAGCTTCCATCCCCTGGATCCCCATCTCTTCACGCAGGGCTCCGCCATCGCGCCGGTGCAGAACCTCTGCGGCACCGTGGGCGCGAACCTGGCGGGTCTGCTGCAGACGCTCCTGGGCATCGGCGGCTGGCTGGTGCCGCCCTACCTGCTGTGGGAGGCCTGGCCCAGCAAGGCCAAGCGCCGCTGGACCGAGCGGCTGGCCTGGCTGGGACTGGCCCTGGCCACCTGGACGGCCCTGGGCGCCTTCGGACCCCGCCTCTGGACGGGCCTGCCCGAGACCGGCACCCTGTCGCTGCGCTGGGGCGGCTGGCTGGGCAGCGTCCTCTGGCCCGTGCAGCGCCGCTTCCTGGGCCCCGTGGGCCTGCCCCTGCTACTGCTCACCCTGGTGGTGCTCTGCGCCCTGGTGCTGGCCCCCGCCCTCACCCGCGCCCTGGGCCGCCTGCTGACCCGGTGGCTGGGCGAGACGGCCTGGCCCTGGATGAAGCCCATGCCCGGACGCGGCCTCCAGCACTTCCTCGGCATGGTGAAGCGCCCCTTCCTGCGGGGCCGCAATCCCGAGCAGCCCGAGCTCGACGCCGGCGACGCCGCGGCGCTCCAGGCCCTGGAGGTGCGCCAACAGGCCGTCGAGGCTCAGCGGGAGGCCCTGCTGAAGGCCGAGATGGAGACGGCCGAGGCGAAGCGGAACCAGCCGCCCGTGCTGCCCGATGAGCTGCTGCCACCCATCCACTCCCTGAACCTGGACGCGGCCTCCGTGGTGATCGAGGCCCAGCCGCTGCCCGCCACCGGACCGGTGCTGCGGGGCACGGAACCCACCGCCCCCTTCCGCACGAAGGTGCTCGCCAACGCCCCGCCGCCACCCACCCCCAAGCCGCCCCTGGTCCGCGCCCAGATCGCCAAGGACCGCTTCGGCCGGGAGAGCATCCAGGCGCCCCTGCCGCTCACCGAGCCCACCCCGATCAAGCCGCTGCCCCCGCTGCCGCCCGAGCCGCCGCGCCCCTCCCTCGCGGACCGGGAGACGCTGCCGCCCCGCCGGCTCTTCGATCCCCCCGGCCAGCACGCCAAGGTGGACCTGGCCCAGCTCGAGCTCATCAAGGAGAAGATTGGACAGAAGCTGTCCGAGTTCAAGATCAAGGGCATCGTCACAGGCATGCAGCCCGGCCCCGTGGTCACGGTGTTCGAGTTCCAGCCGGACCCGGGCATCCCCCTCTCCCGCATCCTCGGCATGGAGGAGGACCTGGCCCTGGCCCTGCAGGCCGAGGCCGTGCGCATGGACCGCATCCCGGGCAAGAACCTGGTGGGCATCGAGGTGCCCAACCCCAAGCGGGAGATCATCACCTTCCGCGAGATCATCGACAGCCCAGCCTTCCGTGAGGCCGGCGGCCTGCTCCACCTCGCCCTGGGCAAGGACATCGCCGGCCGGCCGGTGGTGGCCGACCTCAACAAGATGCCGCACCTGCTCATCGGCGGCAGCACCGGCAGCGGCAAGAGCGTGGGCGTGAACGCCATGATCTGCTCCTGCCTGGTGCGCGCCATGCCCGACGAGGTGAAGCTCATCCTCGTGGATCCCAAGATGGTAGAGCTCGGTGTCTACGAGGACATCCCGCACCTGTGGGCGCCGGTGGTGACCGACATGAAGGAGGCAGGCCGTGTCCTCAAGTGGGTGGTGGCCCAGATGGAGGACCGCTACCGCCGCCTCGCGCTGCTCAGCGTGCGCGACCTGAAGGGTTTCAACGCCAAGATCATGGACGCCGGCGGGTCCATGGACCTGACGGACCGCACACCCAACCCGCGCTGGCCCGACCGTCCCGCCCTGCTGGAGCCCCTGCCCCACGTGCTGGTGGTCATCGACGAGCTGGCCGACCTCATGATGGTGGCCCGCAGTGAGGTGGAGGACAGCATCGCGCGCATCGCCCAGAAGGCCCGCGCCGTGGGCATCCACCTGATCCTGGCCACCCAGCGCCCCAGCGTGGACGTGGTGACGGGCGTGATCAAGGCCAACCTGCCGAGCCGCCTCAGCTACCGGGTGCGCACCAAGATCGACAGCCGCACGATCCTGGACTGCAGCGGCGGCGAGCAGCTGCTGGGCGCCGGCGACGCGCTGTTCCTGCCCAACGGGGCCAGCCACCCCCACCGCATCCACGCGCCCTTCCTCAGCGAGGTGGAGACGCTGCGCCTCGTCACCTGGCTGCGGGAGCGGGGCCGCCCCGACTACAACCAGGCCCTCATCAGCGCCATGGAGACCGAGGAGGAGACCGCCCTCTTCGACGATGCGGACATGGGCAGCGACGACATCTACCAGCGCGCGGTGGCCGTGGTGAAGCGCGAGCGGAAGGCCAGCACCAGCCTTCTCCAGCGCAAGCTGAACCTGGGCTACGGCCGCGCCGCCCGGATGATCGATCGGATGGAGGAGGAGGGCATCATCGGTCCTGACCGGGGGGCCGGAAAGCCAAGGGAAGTCTTCGCCCAAGCCGAGTGAGTCGGAAATTCACGGCCCGTTCGGCTTGGTTCTCAGAGGCCCTCCACGAGCCTTAAAGTCTCCATTCCGGTGGCCGTAGACCTGCATCACATCTTTCTCGACTAATAGGTAATCAACCATAGACTCCTAGCGGAATGTTCCCCTTGGAGGACTCATGAAGATCCTGAACCTGACTGCCCTGCTCCTGGCCGCCGCCGGCTCAACCCTGAGCGCCGCCGACGCCCCCGCCAAGGCGCCCGCCGCGAAGATCTGCACCACGTGCCACACCACGGACGCCAACCAGCTCCGGGGCTACTTCGACACCCTGGTGACCCTCAACAACTCGCTGCAGCTGCGGCTGGATGACCGCACGGAGGTCCTGCGCTTCGACAAGGCCACGCTGAAGGTCATCAGCCCGGAGCCCGCCGCCACGACCGAGGCCACCCTCAAGGCCATCGCCAAGGGCCACGAGGTGCGCATTGAATACAGCGAAAAGGATGGCATCAAGACCGCCACCCTGGTGGCCGTGAAGCCTCCCGTAAAGCTGGCGGCCCACGAGACTGCGACCCTCGAGGATGTCCAGAAGCTGGTGGCCATGGGTCCCGAGCAGGGAAAGTACTTCCTGTTCGATTCCCGTCCAGCGCCGCGCTTCATGGAAGGCGCCATCCCCACCGCCGTGAATCTGCCCTTCCCGGCCTTCGACAAGAACGTCGACAAGCTGCCCGCAGACAAGGCCGCGCTGGTGATCTTCTACTGCAGCGGGAAGACCTGCAACATGAGCCCCGGCTCCCTGGCCAAGGCCCGCAAGCTGGGCTACACCAACGTGAAGGTCTTCATCGACGGCATGCCCGCCTGGGGAAAGAAGGCCCCTGGTGTGCTGAGTCCCACCTCCATGAAGGCCGCCTTCGGGGACACGCAGACGCCCCTGGTGATCCTGGACACCCGCCCTGCCGCCGAGGCCGCCAAGGGCTTCATGAAGGGCGCCGTGACCGCTGATCCGGCGAAGGTGGCCGAGCTGCTGAAGACCTTCCCTTCGGCCAAGCTGAAGCCCCCTGTGGTGGTGGTGGACGAGACCGGCGGCGCAACCGCCAAGGCTGTGGCCGCAGAGCTGGTGAAGGCGGGCTATGCCGGGGTGAACGTGCTGAGCGGCGGCTTCAAGGCCTGGCAGGCTGCGGGCCTCTCCGTGGAGACCGGCCCCCTGGCCACCCAGGCCACCTTCGTGCCCAAGCCCCGCCCGGGCTCCATCTCCACCGCAGAGTTCACCAAGCTCGCCGAAGCCGCTCCCGCGGCGCGCGGCGCGGTGATCCTGGATGTGCGGAACCTCGAGGAGACCAAGAACGGCGCCATCAAGGGCGCGCTGCTGATCCCCGAGCCCCAGCTGGTGGCGCGCCTGGCAGAGATCCCGAAGGACAAGCCCGTGGTCTGCCACTGCTCCACCGGCATCCGCGCCGAGCTGGCCTACCACCTCCTGAAGGAGAAGGGCTACAGCGTCCGGTTCCTGCCCAACGAGATCACCGTCATCGACACCGGCGAGTTCACCCTGGACTAGCAGCAGGAAAGAGCCTCAACCACGAAAAAATACCCCGAATCTATTTCTTCTTTGTGCCCTTTGTGTTCTTTGTGGTTAACCAATCTTTTTGGTTTCCCCAGAGACTTGCGTCCCCAAAATCGAGGTGCCACCAGGCAGCAGCTTACTTAAGCATTCAGCTGCTTCTGCGGAAAAGGACAGTGCTTTAACCACAAAGGGCACAAAGGGCACAAAGAAAGGCACCCGCAAGGTGTGCGGCCAGTCTTCCTAGTCCGTTCGCCGGGCGGGGCGCCAGCGGCTGCGCTTGGCGGGATCGGCGAGGCCTGCGGCGTGGCAGGTGCGGCAGGCTTCCAGCTGGGCGTCACCGCCGCGCCAGTAGACGCGGGCGGCGCCGCCGACCTCACGGCTGCGCTCGGCGGGCACCCGGGGCCAGTAGAAGGTCAGCGAGGGTCCAGCAGCCTGGATCTCCAGCGCATAGAGGGGACCCACCTCGGGGCCGGGCCGGCCCCAGCGGTCCTCCTGGGAGCTGAGCACCACCAGGGTCCCCGGGGGCAGCGTGCCGCCGACCCGGTAGACCTCCGCGGCCTCGGGACTCACCCAGGCACGGATCCAGCGCCCGCCGTGGGCCAGGGACTTCACCGGGTCCGGGTGGACCGGCTGCAGCGCGGCATAGTCGAGGGCGCGCAGGGGCGCCTGGGCCTCGGAATCCCGGGCGACCGCGGGCACCCGCACCGGTGGAGCCGCCGGCGCAGGAGCGGTGGCTGGGAACGGAGGGACCGTGGCGCGTTTCTGGAGGTGGGCCAGGCCGTGACCGCTGTTGCCGGTCAGCACCAGGAGGACCGACCAGAGCATGCCCAGGCCCAGCGCAAGCAGGCCGAGGCTCTGGTGTTCCTTCCGGGGCCGGGTCATGGCCCAGAGGGCGGCTCCACCCAGCACCAGTGAGCAGATTCCCAGCAGGAAGTGGCGCAGCAGGAGGCTCTCAGGACTCGGCCCCCCCAGCAGGCGGAGGGGCACCCGGTAGACCGGCACGAGCCCGAGGCCCGGCAGCGACAGGAACCCGCTCAGCAGGGAGGCCAGCAGACCGCCCAGGCCCAGCCAGCCCAGGTAGCGGCAGACCGTCCACCAGGGCCGGATCCCGCGGCCGGGGCGCTGGGCCGCGAGGAGGGCCCAGGGCAGCAGCAGTCCGGTCGCCACCGGAAGATGGGACAGCAGGGCATGCGGGGCAGCGAACCAGTCCATGGGAAGAGCACCTTTTGACAGAGCGGGAACTCCCCGCAGTCTGGCACTCCTGGCCGGAACCCGGGGTGGAATTCCTGTCACAATCCAGGCCATGAAACAGACCCTCATCCAGCATGTCCAGGCCTCGGTGCAGCTCAAGCAGACGTTCTTCGAGCGGGAGATGGACCGCCTCCTGGCCCAGGCCGAGGACATGGCCGAGCGGCTCCGCCGGGGCGGCCGGATCTTCGTCTGCGGCAACGGGGGCAGCGCCGCCGATGCCCAGCATCTGGCTGCCGAGCTCAGCGGGCGCTACGTCAAGGAGCGCCGGGCCCTGGCCGGCATCGCCCTCACCACCGACACCTCCGCCCTGACGGCCATCGGCAACGACTACGGCTTCGACCAGGTCTTCTCCCGGCAGCTCGAAGCGCTAGGGCGGCCCGGCGACCTGCTCATCGGCATCAGCACCAGCGGCAACAGCCCCAACGTAATCCGTGCCGTGGCCTCGGCCAAGACGCTGGGAGTGCGCACCCTCGGCCTGCTGGGCCGGGACGGCGGCCAGCTCGCCGGGCTCATGGATGACGCCATGGTGGTGCCCTCCACCGTCACGGCCCGCATCCAGGAAGTGCACCAGATGATCTACCACTTCTGGTGCGAGGCCCTCGATGCCCACTTCTGAGACCGGCCGGTGAACGCCGCCGCAGGCTTCCTGGTGCTGGCCCTCCTGGGGCCGCCGCCAGCCCGGACCTACACCTGGCGGGACGCCGCGGGGCAGACCCACATCACCAGCACGCCGCCGCCCCAGGGCGCGGAGCTCCTGGAGCCGCCCCCGCCGCCCGCGGTGGAGCCGGGCCGCCCCGCTCCGCCGGTGCCCCGCCAGGAAGCCTCGGACCTGGAGATCCCTCCCCGGGAGCAGCTCAACCCGGCCCAGCAACAGGCCTGGACTTCGCTGGACCAGCACCTCGCCCGGGCCCGCGCCGGGCGGGACCAGCGCACCCTCGAGGCCGTGGCGGATTCCCTCCTCCAGGACTCGCTCTGGGGCCACGGACTCTGGATCATGCCCCTGGTGCCCGTGGTGGCCCTGGCCCTCCTGGGGCTCCTGGGCTGGTGGTTCGCCCTGGGCCTGCCGACCCGCTGGCGGCTGCCCATGATCGGTGGCTCCCTGCTGCTCGGGCTCGCCTTCGGCCATCTGCTCCTCACGGTGTTCCTCTACCAGCCTCAGGCTGTGCGCCTCCAGCGGAACCTGGAGCTGCTCGAGCTGCACCTGGGCATCGGCCGGGCCCCGGGCCCCACCCAGCGGGCGCTGCTGCGGGGACACTACCGTGCCCTCGAGGAAGCCGCCGCGCTCAGCCAGCCCCCCTGGCGCTTCCCGGGCGAAGTCCGGGCGCTGCGGGCATCGCTCAAGCAGGTGATGGTTGAACCCTGAGCTGCTGGGCAGGCTGCCTGCGCTGCGCCGGAGCGCCGAGTCCGAGCCCCTGGGGCTCTACCTCCACGTGCCCTTCTGTGTAGACCGCTGCACCTACTGCTCCTTCGCCACCACCCGGGACCGGAGCCTGCAGCCCGCGACCACGGCCCGGCTCACCGCCGAGGTCGAGGCCTGGGGCGCGGCCCTGGCCCGGCCCGCCGTGGACACCCTCTACCTGGGCGGCGGCACGCCCTCCCTCCTGAGCGCCGCTGACCTCGAAGGCCTGACCCTGGCCGCGCGCCGGGCCTTCGACCTGAGCCCGCTGGTGGAGGCCACCCTCGAGGCCAACCCGGGCACGGTGGACCTGGCCTGGCTGCAGCAGGCCCTCGACCTGGGCTGGGACCGCATCAGCCTCGGCGTACAGGCCCTGGATGATGCCCTGCTGGCCCGGCTGGGGCGCATCCACGGGGCGGCGCAGGCCCTGGAGTCCCTGCGCCTCGCCGAGCAGGCCGGGTTCCGCCACCGCAGCGCCGACCTCATGGTGGGCATCCCCGGCCAGTCGCTGACCCACGTGCTGGCCGATGCCCGGACCCTCGCGGACACCGGCATCGACCACCTCAGCGTCTACCTGCTGGACCTGGACAAGGCCTGCCCCCTGCGCGCGGACATCGACGCGGGCCGCCTCGCCCTGCCCTCCGAAGACGAGGTGGCGGATGTCTTCGAGGCCCTTCAGGCGGAGCTGCCGCGCCAGGGCCTCGCCCCCTACGAGATCAGCAACTACGCCCGCCCCGGCGGCGCCTCCATCCACAACACGCGCTACTGGGAGCGTCGGCCCTACCTGGGCCTCGGCCCCAGCGCCGCCTCGCAGCTGGGCGACTGCCGCTGGACCGAGACCAGCGTCATCCCGGCCTGGGCCGAGGGGCGCGGCGAGCTGGACCTGCAGGAGCTGGACGCCGCCGAGGCCCTGGCAGAGATCCCCCTCCTGGGCCTGCGCCTCCACCGGGGCGTGGACTGGGCGGCCTTGCGCACCCAGGCCGAAGCCCTGAACCTGCGGCCCCTGGCGGAGACCTGGGAGACGCGCCTCCGGGCCCTGGCCACCGAGGGGCTCACGGTGTGGGAGGACGACCGCGTCCACCTGAGTCCCCGGGGCATGCTGCTCAGCAACGGCATCTTCGGAATGTTCGTATGACCTACCTCGGCGAGGGCGCCGCACTCCTGACCGCGCTGTGCTGGTCCCTGAACTCAGTCTGCTTCACCGTGGCCGGGCGGCGGGTCGGCTCCGCCGCCGTGAACATCGGGCGCCTGCTCATGGCCTGGGTGGCGCTGGTCCTGGTGCACCTCACCCTCTACGGCAGCGCCTTCCCCCTGCAGGCCGGAGGCGTGCGCCTGGGCTGGCTGGGTGTGTCGGGCCTCATCGGCTTCGCCCTCGGCGACGCCGTGCTCTTCGAGGCCTTCGTGCTCCTCGGGGCGCGCCTGGCGATGCTGCTGATGACGCTGTCCCCGGTCTTCAGCGCCCTGCTGGCCTGGCTGTTCCTGGGCCAGAGCCTGAGCCTCGCCAAGCTGGCGGCCATGGTCGTCACTCTGGGCGGCATCGCCTGGGTGGTCTGGGGCGACGGCGACCGCGAGGCGCATCCGCACCTGGCCCGAGGCATCCTGCTGGGCGTGGGCGGTGCCCTGGGCCAGTCCCTCGGCCTGGTCTGCAGCAAGTTCGGCCTGGCGGGGGGGTTTCCGCCCGTCTCCGCGAACCTCATCCGCGTGACCGCCGGCGTCGCGGCCCTGCTGCTCTATTTCGCCGCCACGGGTCGTCTGCGCCCCAGCCTGGCCAGCCTGCGGGATGGCCGGGCCACGGCCTTCATCGGCCTCGGCGCCATCACTGGCCCGGTGCTGGGCGTGGTGCTCTCCCTCATCGCCATCGCCAAGGCACCCATGGGCGTGGCGGCCACGCTCATGTCCCTCTCGCCCATCCTGCTGCTGCCCGTGTCCCACTTCGTCTTCAAGGAGAAGGTCGGCGGCCATGCGGTGCTCGGCACCCTGCTGGCCCTCGCCGGCGCGGCGTCGCTGTTCTTCGTTTAAAAAGAGTTCTTCTGTGATTTCTGGGAATGCCAACTCGCCATGGATTCCTCCAGCTTGGGGGGAAAGGCAACAACCCTCGCAGAGGATGCGGAGCGGGCTGAGGTTCGCAGAGAACAGCGGGTAACCCGAAGCCCTCAGCGCCCCTCCGCCCCCCTCGTCTTTTCTCTGCGAGAGTGGTTCTTCAGTTCATCGCCAGGAGTCCACATGTCCCTCCGCAAGGATCCCGTCAGCTGGCTCTACCCGGCCATCGAACCCACCAAGGTCCATCGGCTGAAAGTCTCCAAGCTGCACGAGCTGTACGTCGAGGAGAGCGGCAACCCGGATGGCAAGCCCGTGGTGTTCCTCCACGGCGGGCCCGGCGGCGGCACCAGCCCCAAGCACCGCCGCTTCTTCGATCCCGAGCGCTACCACATCATCCTCTTCGACCAGCGCGGCTGTGGCCAGAACACCCCCTACGCCGAGGTGCGGGAGAACACCACCTGGGATCTGGTGGCCGACATCGAGTGCATCCGTCAGTTCCTGGGCATCGAGCGGTGGATGGTCTTCGGCGGTTCCTGGGGCGCCACCCTGGGTCTCGCCTACGCGGAGACCCACCCGCAGCGCGTCACGGAGCTGCTCCTCCGGGGCATCTTCCTCCTGCGCCAGCGGGAGGTGGACTGGCTCTACCAGGAGGGCGCCAGCCGCGTCTTCCCCGATGCCTGGGAGCCCTACCGCGACGCCATTCCCGAGGCCGAGCGCGGTGACTTCCTGCAGGCCTATGCCGCCCGGCTGCTGAGCGACGACCCGGCCCTGAACCTGCCCGCCGCCAAGGCCTGGAGCATCTGGGAGGGCGCCACCAGCAAGCTCATTCCCGACCCCGACTTCATCGCCTCGTACGGCGACGAGGCAACCACCCTGGCCTTCGCCCGCATCGAGTGCCACTACTTCCTGAACAAGGGCTGGATGGACGAGGGCCAGCTGCTGCGCGACGCAACCGCACTCTCGGCCCTTCCCGGCGCCATCATCCAGGGCCGCTACGACATGGTCTGCCCCATCGAGAGCGCCTGGGCCCTCTCCAAGGCCTGGCCGGGCGCCGAGGTCGTCATCGTGCCGGACGCCGGCCACAGCGCCTACGAGCCCGGGATCTCCAAGGCCCTGGTGGCCGCCACGGACCGGTTCGCCTACCCCACGCCCTGAGCCCGCCGCTCACCCCTTGGCGCGGTGCCTGAAGTGGTCGTAGACGAACCACGCCACGCCCGCGAGCAGGATCACGCCAATGACGGCGTCCAGGCGGTGGAAGTAGTGCCCGAGAGTGTTCCACTTCTCGCCCAGCTTGAAACCGACCCAGGCCAGGGCCAGGCACCAGGGCAGGCTGCCGGCGAAGGTGTAGAGGTGGAAGCGGGTGCGGTCCATGCGGGCGATGCCCGCGGGCAGGGCGATGAAGGTGCGGACCACCGGCAGCAGGCGGCCGATGAAGATGGCCCAGGTGCCAAAGCGGGCGAAGAACCGGTGGGCCTGGTCCAGGTGGCCCGTGTGCAGCCAGATGTAGCGGCCGTACTTCTCCACGGCCCGCTGGCCGCCCCAGGCGCCCACCTCGTAGGCCGGGATGCTGCCCAGGTTGCACCCGAGGGCGCCGAAGATGCCTGCGATCCAGATCTGGGCCACAGGGTTGCCCGCGCCGAACCCGAAGAAGGTGAGCTGGCCCTTGAAGGCCAGATACCCCGCGAAGGGCATGATGACCTCGCTGGGCAGCGGGATGCAGGCGCTCTCGATGGCCATGAGCAGCATGACGCCCAGGGGCCCCGCGGCGGCCATGACGGCCACCATCCAGGCGACGATGGGGGCGAGGAGCTTCTGGAGCATGGCCATCCCTAAAAGAACGAGTCTACCGGGGGAGTAGACTGTTGGGATGAGCGAGGATCTCGTCCGCAACCGCAAGGCCTTCCACGACTACCACGTCCTCGACACGTGGGAGGCGGGGATCGCCCTGCACGGCACCGAGGTGAAGTCCCTGCGGGCGGGCCTGGGGCAGCTCCAGGACGCCTACGTGGACACCGCCAATGGCGAGCTCTGGCTCAAGCAGGCCCACATCTCGCCCTACAAGTTCGGCACCGATGCCAACCACGACCCCCTGCGGCCCCGGAAGCTGCTGCTGCACAAGGCCGAGATCGTCAAGATCACCGCCAAGGTCGTGCGCAAGGGCCTCACCGTCATCCCCCTGGCCATCTACCTGAACGCCAAGGGCCTGATCAAGGTGAAGGTGGCCCTGGCCGAGGGCAAGGCCGTGGGCGACAAGCGCGAGGCCCTCAAGCAGCGCGAGCAGAAGCGCGAGATGGACCGCATCCGGAAAGGCGCGAGGGAGTAGGGGCGGACCTTCCTCAGCCACCCCAGCCGCTCTGGGCGAACCTGGCTAGTTTTTCTTCGCTGCCGCGCAGGGCCAGGGCGCGAGCCACGTAGCGGCCGATGGGATCCACTTCCAGGTTCACGGGGTCGCCGGGGCGCAGGCCGTCGAGGGCGGTGTGCTTCACGGTCTCGGGGATGAGGGCCACGGTGAACCAGTCCAGGCCGCAATCCACCACCGTGAGCGAGATGCCGTCGAGGGCTACGGAGCCCTTGGGCGCGGTCATGGGCGCCAGCCCGGCGGGCATGGCGAAGCGCCAGAGGCCTTCCCCGGTGGGCCGGACCAGCAGCTGCCCGACGCCGTCCACGTGGCCCGAGACCAGGTGGCCGTCCAGGGGATCCCCCACGCGGAGGGCCGGCTCAAGGTGCAGGGTGGCGCCCAGGGCCAGGCGGCCCAGGGTGCTCTTGGCCAGGGTCTCTTCGCTCAGCTCAGTCTCCCAGCCACGGGCATCCCCCGCCACGCTGGTGAGGCAGACGCCATTCACCGCGATACTGGCGCCCAGCTCGGCCCGAGCCAGCAGCTCCGCCGGGGCCGCGATGCGCAGGCGCGCGCCGCCGGACCGCGGTGACCGGGCCTCCAGGGTGCCGAGCTGTCTGATCAGTCCAGTGAACATGGCGGGCTCCCCCTCGATCATGATGCGGCTGGGGTCTCCAGGCGGCTCTTCCGCGAGCCGTAGAAGGCGTAGATCACCAGGCCGATGCCCAGCCAGGCGAAGAAGCGGTACCAGGTGAGGGCAGGCAGGCCCTTGGCGATCCAGAAGCAGCCGAGGATGCCCAGGGGGGCGATGACCCAGGCGAAGGGCATGGTGAACTTCCGGGGCGCCTCGGGTCGACGGTAGCGCAGGATTAGGACCGCACCGCAGACGATGACGAAAGCGAACAGGGTGCCGATGTTCGCCAGCTCCACGACCTCGTCGATGTTGAGCAGGGCGGCCGGAATGGCCACCAGAAGGCCGGTCAGAAGGGTCGCGTGGGAGGGCGTCTTGAAGCGCTCATGGACCTTGCCGAACCAGGGGCTGAGCAGGCCGTCGCGGCTCATGCTCATGAAGATGCGGGGCTGGCCCACCTGGTAGACCAGGAGCGCCGCCGTGGTGGCGATGACCGCGCCGAAGCTGATGACCGCGGCGATGCCACCCATCTTGTGCTCGGTGAAGATGTAGGCCAGCGGATCGGCGATGCCGCCAAGGCGCGTGTAGTGGATCATGCCGGTCACCACCAGGGCCACGGCCGCGTAGATCACCGTGCAGATCACCAGGGAATACAGGATCCCCCGGGGCAGGTCGTGGCCGGGGTTCCGGCACTCTTCCGCAGTGGTGCTGACGGCGTCGAAGCCGATGAAGGCGAAGAAGATGATGGCCGCACCGGACTGGATGCCGGGCCAGCCGTGGGGCACGAAGGGATGCCAGTTGGCGGGCTGGATGAAGCGGATGCCCAGGCCCACCACCGCCAGGAGGATCAGCACCTTGACCACCACCATGACGCTGTTGACCCGGGCGCTCTCCTTGATGCCGATGTAGCAGAGCCAGGTGATGAGGGCCGTGATGACCACGGCCAGCAGGTTGATGGTGACGGGATAGCTCCCGACGAGGGGCGCGGCCTTCAGGGTGTCCCAGTTGGCGAAGGTGGCGGCGCCGTTCACGAGCCCGGCCTTGGCCTGGGCCAGGGCCTGCAGCTTCGCGCCGAGGTCCATGGCCGGAACGCCCTGCACCAGCTTGAGGGCGCTGCGCGGGTCCATGCCCAGCCAGCCCGGAATCTCAAGGTGGAACACGGTGGAGAGGAAGCTCCGGGCGTAGTCGCCCCAGGAGATGGCCACAGCGACGTTGGAGATGGCGTATTCCAGCAGCAGGTCCCAGCCGATGATCCAGGCCATGAGCTCACCGAGGGTGGCGTAGGCGTAGGTGTAGGCGCTGCCGGACACGGGGATCATGGAGGCCATCTCGGCGTAGGCCAGGGCCGTGAAGCCGCAGATGAGCGCCACCACCAGAATGCTGATGACCAGGGCGGGGCCCGCGGGCAGGCGACCGTCGGCGAGGTTGCCCGCGGCGGCGGTGCCGATGGAGCTGAAGATGCCGGCGCCGATGATGGCGCCGATGCCGAACATGGTGAGCTCGAAGGTGCCCAGGCTCTTGCTCAGCTGGTGCTCGGGTTCCTCGGCGCTGGCCCGGAGCTGCTCGAGGGACTTGGTTCGGAAGAGTCGGTTCAGCATGGGGGCCTTGGGAGATGACCCATGCTATCAGGCGCCTTCCGAGCTTAGTCTGGAGCCATGCAGCTCTGGAACGATCGCCGCCTGCGCCTGTCGCTCACGCGACTCGGGGGCCAGTACCTCCTGGCCCTGCTGGCGGTGGGGGCCTTCTCCGTGAACACCGGCAACAACCTGCTCTACCTGGTGTTCGCCCTGATGCTGGGGCTGTTCCTCGTCTCGGGGATCCTCAGCCGCCGGGTCCTCCAGGGCCTGCAGGTCGCAGGACTGGAGGGAGGCAGCCTCTTCGCCCGGGTGCGCGGCGGCCTCCGGCTGCGGCTGCAGGACACCGGGCGAGGGAGCCTGCGGGGCCTCGAGCTGCACCTCACCCTGGACGATGCCACCGTGCAGCCTGGCTTCCTGGAGCGGGACAGCCGGACCGGGGAGTCCGTGGTGGTCCTGCACGCTCGGGCGGGCCACCGGGGCTGGACCCGGGTCCGCGCCCTGGAGCTGCGAACCTGCTTCCCCTTCGGCCTCATGGAGAAGGCCCGGATCCTGGCGCTGGACCAGTCTCTGCTGGTCCTGCCCCACCCCCGCACACCCCCGGCGGCACCCACGAGCTGGCGCGGCGAGGGGCGCCGCAGTCAGACCCAGGAGGGGACCAGCAGCCCCGAGGGCACCCGGCCCCTGCGCCAGGGCGACGCGCCGGGCCGGGTCCACTGGAAGCGTACCGCTCAGCGCGGGCAGCCCTGGGTGCGGACCTTCGAGGAGGACCGGCCCCTGGGCATGCACCTGCGACTCGACCTGCGGGCGTGGGGCCCGGGCCGGGCCTTCGAGCGCGAGCTGGAGCGCCTGTCGGGCGCGGTGCTGCAGGCACGGCTCCAGAAGCGGGCCATCAGCCTGGAACTGCATGACCCCGAGGGCACCCGGGAGGTCCGCGGCCACACCCCCTGCTGGCGCGCCCTGGCCCTGGCCCAGGCCACCGGCACTGGTGACGACGCGCCTGGAATCAGCCGCGCGGCGGAAGCTCCGATAAGCTGATAGCCCCTGGAGGCTCTGGTGTTTGATGATCCGCTCTCCCCGTCCTGGACTCCGCTGCTGGAAGCAGCCTGGCAAGCCCGGGAGCACGCCCATGTCCCCTACTCCCACTTCCAGGTGGGCGCCGCCCTCCTGACGGCCACCGGTGAGGTGCTGGCGGGGTGCAACGTGGAGAATGCCGCCTACCCCGTCACCCTCTGCGCCGAGCGGGGGGCCCTGAGCGCCGCCGTGGCCGCCGGCCTCCGACCGGGCGGCCTGGTGGCCGCGGTGGTGGTCACGGACGTGGCTGAGCTGACCCCGCCCTGCGGCGCCTGCCGCCAGGCCCTCATCGAGTTCGCGGCCACCCTGCCGGTGCTGCTAGCCAACCGGAACAGCCGCTGTCTCCATCGCTTGGAAAATCTGCTACCACACAGTTTCACGGGCAGCCATTTTCAGTAGTCCTATCCATTCCTGACCGCCCCGCCTACACTCTTTGAACCCCGTCAGGAATCCCGAGGCAGCTGCATGGCCATCGACCGCGTCAAAATAAAGAAAGAGGCCGACAAGTACCTGACCGCGGGCAGGGTGGAGCGGGCCATCGATGAGTTCCAGAAGCTCATCGAGGACAACCCCAAGGACTACAACACTCTGAACCAGATCGGCGACCTCAGCGTGCAGATCGGCCGGATCAAGGAAGGGGTGGAGATCCACAAGCGCCTGGGCGCCGCCTATGAGCGGGACGGCTTCCATGCCCGCGCCGCGGCCATCTTCCAGAAGGTCGTGCGCAATGCGCCCGAGGACATCGACGCGGCCCAGCGCCTGGCGGACCTCTACCGCCAGATGAACCGGCCCGCGGACGCCGTGCGGATCCACCTGACGGTGGCCGAGTCCTTCCAGAAGAAGGGCCTCATCAAGCGGGCTCTGGAGGAGTTCAACAAGGTCGTGGATCTCGACCCCAAGAACCTCAAGATGAAGGTGCGCCTCGCCGACCTCTACAACAAGGAGGGCCTGAAAGACCGGGCCGCGGGCATCTACCTGGAGGTGGCGGAGTCCCTCGCCATGGAGCAGATGCACGGGGAGGCCAGCCAGATCCTCGAGCGCGCCAAGGCGATGATCTCCACGCCTCAGGTCTATCTGACCCAGAGCCGCCTGGGCGTGATCCAGGGTGACTACAGCACCGCCGCCGAGCACCTGCGCGAGGGGCTGGGAGCGAACCCCCGCAACCCCGAGCTGCTGGAGGCCCTGGCCGAGATCGAGCTGCGGAGCGGCCACCCGGACCGGGCCCTGGAAGCTCTGGCCGAAGTGGCCCAGCTGCCGGAGAAGACTCTGCCCCTTTGCGAGCGGGCCCTGCGCAACCTGGTGAATGCTGACCGCTCCGAGGAGGGCCTCCGGCTGTTCGCCCCCATCGCCCGGGAGCTCGCCCGCCGCGGTTCGGGCGACCCCGTGAGCCGCTGCCTGCACGCCGCCCTCCAGGATCACCTCGGCAGCGAGGCCTGGCTGCTCCTGGCCGAGATTGCCCACCAGAGCGGCAACCGGACCGAACAGGTCCAGGCCCTCCAGAGCGCCTACGCACTGGCCCTCCAGAACCATGACACGGCCCTGGCCGACAGCGTCGCCACCCAGCTGCAGGCTCTGGGCGTGGTGCCCGATGCCGTGCGGCAGCCCCCCGCCCAGGAGGGCTTCGGGGCCCCGGCGCTGGACCCCGGGGGGCGGCCCGTGCGGGAGATCACTCGCCACGGGCGCGAGGCCGAGGCAGATCCGCTCCAGCGCCTGCGCATCGAGCAGTTCTCGCGCGAAGCCGAGGCCATGATCCGCAGCGGGAGTCCCGAGCGGGCCATCGAGGCCTACAGGAAGGCCCTGGAGCTCGACCCCGAGGACCTCACCCTCATCGAGGCCATCGCCTCGGTGCACCGCGGCACGGGGCGCCTGACCCAGGTGCAGATGCAGTACGTCCAGAGCGCCCAGGCCCTCGCCGCGGCCGGCAAGAAGGCCGAGGCCTCGCACCTTCTGGACATGGCGGAACAGCTCTTCCCGGGTTCCACCCGCATCCACCGCCGGTCCCTGGGCCTGGCCGAGGCGATCCCCCTGAACGCCCCCCTGCCGCCGCCCGTGCAGCCGCTCCCCGACGAGGGGGAAACCCCGATCAAGCTGGACCTGCCGGCCAGCGAGACCCCGGCGCCCTTTGCCCCGCCGGGAGCCATCGCCCTGGGCGAGGGCCACGCGGAACTACCCGACCTGGGGGAGCTGCAGCCCGACCCCTTCTCGGCCCTGGGACTCCCGGAGGCGCTGCCCCCGATGGAGCCCGCCGCCATCGCTGTCCCGGACATGGACTGGATGGGGGCATCCCTCAGCGAGGACACCGCGCCTGGCTTTGCCTACGACCTGCCCGCTTCCCCCACGGCGCCCCTGCCGCCGATGCCCACCATCCAACTGGAGCCCGCGGTTGTCGCGGCTCTCTCCGCGCTGCCGGAGCTGGGGACCGAAGCGCCCCCCGCGCCCGCCGCCCTCCCCGAGGAGCTGGAGAGCCTGCTGGGCGACATCGACTTCCAGCTGGACTACGGCAGCCCTGAAGAAGCCAAGATCGAGCTCGAGGCCGCCCTCCGCCAGTTCCCGGGCCACCCGGAGCTGGAGGTCCGCATCCAGCGCGCCGAGCTGGCGCTCCAGAAGCTGGGCCACGCCGCCAAGGCCAGTGCCCTCGAGGAGAGCGACTTCGCCAACTCCTTCTTCGACCTCACTGATGTCCTGGGCACGGCGCTCATGGACTCGGGCGAGGGCGAGGAGATGCACGACACCACCAGCATGGTGGAGAAGGTCCAGACGGTGGATGAGCTCTTCAGCGCCTTCCGCGAGGGCGTCGAGAAGCAGGTCCAGGGAGACGACTACGACACCCACTACAACCTGGGCATCGCCTACAAAGAGATGCAGCTCATCGAGCCCTCCATCGAGGAGTTCAGGATCGCCATGGGCGACCCCGAGCGCACCCTGGAGTGCTGCTCGATGCTGAGCATCTGCGAGCAGGCCCGGGGGGACCTGGACGCCGCCGTGGAGTGGCTCCGCAAGGGCATCCTGGCCCCGGGCTTCCCGCCGGAGGACAGCATCGGCCTGCGCTACGACCTGGCCGAGATCTACCTCCAGCAGGGCCACCCGGACATGGCCGCGCAGGAGTTCCGGGTCGTCAACGACCTCGACCCCGACTACCGCGACGTGGCCGCACGTCTGGCGTAGAGCCGCCCCGACTCTGGTCAACTTGCCATTTTGAAAAGACAAAAAATCTTTGCCACCAAGGCACCAAGAAAAGCTGCAACACCCTGTCTTCACGGTTAGCCGCTTTGGCAGTTGTCCTTCTTGGTGTCTTGGTGCCTTGGTGGCGATCCTTTGATTTTTTCGGCGAGCCCGTATCAGGCTAGGCTGCGGCTGCCGGTGGCGCCCCAGGGCTGCAGGGCCTGCAGGGCGGGCTGCACAGGCTTGCCGGGACGCTGGAGCTGGGTGAGCTGCAGGGCACCTTCAGGCGTGGTCAGCCAGGCGCCCTCCTTGCCCCAGAGCAGCTGGCCGGGCTCGCGGTAGCAGGTGCGCAGGGCCCCCACGCCGCAGACCTTGAGGACCTGCTCGTCGACCTGGAGGTCTGAGCCGGGCCAGGGCCAGAGGGCCCGCACCTGCCGGTGCAGGTCCGCGGCGGGCAGGCGCCAGTCCAGCCGTCCCATCTCCTTCCGGAGCTTGGGGGCGAGAGTCGCCAGCTCGTGGCGCTGCTCGACGGGCAGGGCGCAGCCGCAGAGCAGCAGGGGCAGCTGGTCCATGAGCAGGTCCGCGGCATCCTGGGAGAGCTCCGCGAGCAGGCTCTCGGCGGTGGCCTGGAGGCTGATGTCCCGGTGGCTCTGGGCCAGCACCGGTCCCTCGTCCAGCCCTGCCGTGAGCTTCATGAGGCTGACGCCGGTCTCCTCGTCCCCGGCCAGGAGGGCGTGATTCACTGGCGCGGCGCCGCGCCAGCGGGGCAGCAGGGAGAAATGCAGGTTCCAGACCCCGCGCGGGCAGGCGTCCAGCATCCAGCGCGGCAGCAGGTGGCCGTAGGCGACCACCACGGCCAGCTCGACGCCCAGGCTCTCCCAGAGCTCCCGGGTCTCGGGGGCCTTCCAGCTCAGGGGCTGGTGGACGGCCAGGCCCAGCTCCAGGGCGGCCACCTTGACCGGGGGGGCCTCCAGGTGGCGGCCCCGGCCCGCGGGCCGGTCCGGATTGCAGAACACCGCCTCGATGCCTTCATCAGCCAGGGCCCGGAGGGCCGGAACGGCCACCCGGGGAGTGCCGAGGAACGCGATGCGCGTCATGGCGAGGCTCCTATCCCTTGGTCTGCTTCTGATATTTCCGCTGCAGGAACTGGCGTTTCACCGGTCCGAAATACTCGACGAAGAGCCGGCCCCGCAGGTGGTCGATCTCGTGGCAGAAGGCCCGGGCCATCAGGTCCTCGCCCGTCAGCTCCTGCCAGCCGCCGTCCCGGGTCCGGTTCCGGATGGTCACCTTCTGGGGGCGCTCCAGCTCCTCGCGGATGCCCGGAATGGAGAGGCAGCCCTCGGACCCGCTCTGCACTCCCTCTTCCCGGATGATCTCCGGGTTGATGAGGATGATGCGCTGGTCCGGGTCCTCACCGCAGGAGCAGTCGATGACCGCCAGGTTGAGGTTCACGCCGACCTGGGGCGCGGCCAGACCGACGCCCTCCTCGAACAGCGAGGTCTCAAACATGTCGGCCACCAGCTTCTCCAGCTCGGGGGTCCACTCCCCGATGTCCTGGCTGTTCTGTTTGAGCCGGGGATCCCCCCAGGTGAGCACGGGCAAGACGGCCATTCAACCTCTCCAGCATTCCAGTGTAAACCAGGGAGCCTCTCGCGGTAATCTGTGAGGTCCGCCTTCCGGAGCCCCGCATGCTGCGTTCCTTCCGCCAAGTCTTCAAATCCAACCGTACGCCCATGGCGGCGGTCATGATCGTCGTGCTCCTGGGGCTTGTAGCCTACCTGGCGCCCTCGGGCCGGGTAGACACTCCCGACACCGTCGTGGCCCGGGTCTTCGGCCGCGAGGTCCTGATGCGGGACATGGCCGAGCACATGCAGGAGCTCTACCAGCGCTACGGCAAGCAGGCCAGCCCCGAAGCCCTCCGCCCCTTCGTGCAGTCCCAGGCCCTGCGCGACCTGATCAACCAAAAGCTCATGGAGGAGCTCGCCGAGCGGCACCACGTGGTGGTCACCGATGACGAGGTCGGCGCCCGCCTGCGGGCCTTCCTGCGCCAGTACCCCATGCTGCTGGACGCCAAGGGCAACCTGAAGTCCACGGCCGAGCTCAAGCAGATCTTCCAGGACACGGGCTTCAACCCCGCCACCCAGGAGCGCGCCCTGCGCGACGAGCTCCTGCGCAGCAAGCTGGTCCAGCAGGCCGCCCTCCAGATCCCCGTGGACGAGCCCTGGCTGGCCCAGGAGAACCGCCTCAAGAACGAGAAGGTCGCCTTCCAGCAGGCCACCCTGGCCGTGCTTCCCGCCACCGTGACCGACCCCGGCGATGCGACCCTGGAAGCTTTCTGCAAGGCTGGTGGCGAGCGCTTCCTGCAGCCGCCCCGCCGCGTCATCCAGTTCGTGGTCGTGGACCGCGCCGCCTTCGGCAAGGAGCTGCAGGCCGATGACCCTGCCCTGAAGGCCGCCTACCAGGCCCGCAAGGCCGACTATACCGAGTTCAAGGCCCGCCACATCCTGTTCAAGGCCGAGGGCGAAGCCCAGATGCAGGAAGCCACGGCCAAGGCCCAGCTGCTGCGTGGCCGCCTCGCCAAGGGCCAGGACTTCGCCAAGGCCGCCGAGGAGCTGAGCGAAGATCCCAGCGCCAAGGGCAATGGCGGGGACCTCGGCTGGTTCAATGCGGCAAAGATGGTGAAGCCCTTCACCGAGGCCGCCGCCGCCCTGAAGCCGGGCGAGCTCAGCCAGCCCGTGCGCACCAACTTCGGCATCCACCTCATCAAGCTGGAAGGGCGCCGCGAGAAGTCCTTCGAGGACATGAAGGCCCAGCTGGCCAAGGAGCTCGCCGACACGCGCTTCACCAGCCGCGCCCAGGAGCGCCTCGAGCAAATCCGCAAGCGCGCCAATGGCGGCGACCTCGCCGCCGCTGCCAAGAGCCTCGGCAGCCCCGCCCAGGTGAGCCTGCCCTTCAGCAACGAGCCCACGGCCCAGGTCGAGGGCCTGCCCGAGCTGTCCCAGATCCTGGGCGAGGTCTTCCGCCTGAAGGTGGGCGAGGTCTCGAAGCCCCTGCCCTTCGCCGACCGCCACCTTCTTTTCCGGGTGCAGGAGCAGCTGCCCGAGGCCGTCCCGCCCTTCAAGGAGATCCGCGCCAAGGTGCTGGCCGCCTACCGCCTGGAAGAGTCCCGCAAGCAGGCCCTGGCCCGGGCCCAGCAGGCGCTGAAGGCCAACGGCCTCCAGGCCGTGGGTCCCGTCACGGACCAGGCCGCGGCCCCCCTGGCTGGCCTGCGCGACCTGGTCGCCCACCCCGGCATCCGCAAGGCCCTGCTGGACACGCCCATCGGCCAGACGACACCCCTGCTCTGGGCCCAGGACGGCAAGCTCTGGGCGGCCCGCGTGACCTCCCGGGAGCCAGCGCCCGCCCTCACCTTCGAAGCCCGCCGCAGCCTCATCCAGGAGATCCAGGGCGCCGAAGCCCAGAAGCTGCTCTCCGCCGAGCTGCAGGCCATGGACCAGCAGGGCCGCCTGCGCCCGGGCCTCAGCAGCCTGTGGGGCCACTTCGGGGGCATCTACATCAACACCGACGCCACGCAGGTGTCGGTGGAGGAGTAGCTCTTGTTAGCTATCAGCTGTCAGCTGTCGGCTTGAAGCGCGTTGCGGACAGCTGGGTGGTGCCGCCTAAAAACTATCGGCGCCTCACGCTTTGCTGATAGCCGATAGCTGACAGCCTGCATCTGTCGGCTTGAAGCGCGGCTCGTACAGCTGGGTGGTGTCGCCTAAAAACTATCGGCGCCTCACGCTTTGCTGATAGCTGACAGCCGATAGCCGACAGCCCTCAGCCGCAGGCTGAGGCTGCCCCCAGCCGCAGCGTGCGATCGCACAGATCCGCCACAAAGGCCTCGTCGTGGCTGGCGAGGAGCAGGGCGGTACCCTGGGCTCTCAGGTCCTGGAGCAGGGCCAACAGGGCGACCGCCAGGATTGGGTCCAGGGCCGAGAAGGGCTCGTCCAGGACCAGCAGCCGCGGCTGCAGCATGAGGGCCCGCCCGAGGCAGAGCCGCTGGGCCAGCCCGCCGGACCAGGCCGCCGGGCGCTGCGTCAATGCCGCCTCCGGGAACCTTACCTGGGCGGCCACCCGCGCTGCGGCCTGGATCTGCTCCGCGGCGGTGCCGCGCCGCCAGATGGCCAGGGGCTCCTGCAGGATCTCCCAGCCGGTGCGGTGGGGCGGCAGGCTGCCCGGGGCATCCTGGAAGACCGCCTGCAGCAGGGGCCGGCGGGGGCGGCGCTGGCGCTCCGGCAGGGGCGACCAGGGCTCGCCCGCCAGGCCGATGCAGCCCTCCGTGGGCTCCCGCAGGCCCAGCACCAGCTCCAGCAGGGTGGTCTTCCCGGCCCCACTGGGTCCCACCAGCCCCAGGGCCTCGCCCGGGGCCACCTGGAAGCTCAGATCGCGCAGGAGCCAGCGCCCGGACCGCTGAAGGCCCAGGCCCTCGACGGTCAGGACGGGGACTGGTGTCAGCGGATCACCTCGGCGCCGATGTAGGGCTGCAGCGCCTTGGGTACGCGGATGCTGCCATCCGGCTGCTGGTAGTTCTCCAGGACCGCCACCCAGGTGCGACCCACGGCCAGGCCGCTGCCGTTGAGGGTGTGGGCGAAGGCGGGCTTGCCCTCCTTGCCGCGCTGGCGGATGTTGGCGCGGCGGGCCTGGAAGTCCCCAAACCAGCTGCAGGAGCTGATCTCGCGGTAGGTGTTCTGGGAGGGCAGCCAGACTTCCAGGTCATAGGTCTTCTGGCTGCTGAAGCCCATGTCGCCCGTGCACAGCAGCACCCGGCGGTAGGGCAGCTCCAGGGCCTCGAGGATGGCCTCGGCGTCCGCGGTGAGGCGCTCCAGCTCGGCCTCGGCCTGGTCGGCGGCGGCGAAGGTGACGAGCTCCACCTTGTGGAACTGGTGCTGGCGGATGATGCCCTTGGTGTCCCGGCCGTAGCTGCCGGCCTCGCTGCGGAAGCAGGGGGTGAAGGCGCAGTGGCGCATGGGCAAGGCTTCCGCGGGCAGGATCTCATCGCGGTAGAGATTCGTGACGGGCACTTCCGCCGTGGGAATGAGATACAGCGCACCGTCGCCGTGGGCCACCTTGAACAGGTCCTGCTCGAACTTCGGCAGCTGGCCCGTGCCGTACATGCTCTCGGGGTTCACCAGGTAGGGCGGGATGATCTCGGTGTAGCCCGCACCGGTCTGGCGGTCGAGCATGAAGGTGATGAGGGCGCGCTCCAGCTTGGCGCCGAGCCCCTTCAGCACTGCGAAGCGGGCGCCGCTCAGCTTGGCCGCGCGGTCCAGGTCCAGGATGCCCAGGGCCGTGCCCAGCTCCACGTGATCCTTCGGCGCATCGATCACGGGCAGCTGCCCCCAGCGCTTGATCTCCACGTTGGCGTGCTCGTCCCGGCCGGAGGGCACGCTGGTGTGGGGCGGGTTCGGGATGCCCGCGAGGAAGTCCTTGAAGGCGGCCTCGATTTCCCGCTCGGCGGCCTCCAGCTCCTTGAGCTTGTCGCCGACTTCCCGCTGCTGGGCGATGAGGGTGTCCGCGTTCTCCTTGGCCCTCTTCAGCCGGCCCACCTCTTCGCTGACGCGGTTGCGCTCGGCTTTCAGGGCCTCGGCCTCCTGCAGCGCGGCGCGGCGGCGCTGGTCCAGCTCCAAGTAGCGCACACGATCCAGCGTGTAGCCCCGCTCGGCAAGGCGGGCCGCCACGGCGTCGAGGTCGTTGCGCAGGAGGTTGGCGTCGAGCATCTGGGAATCCCGGAAACCTCCATTCTAGCTCAGCGGCCAGGCTCCGTCCGGCATCGGCTCCCCGGCCCAAGCGGTGGCGAAGGCTGCCCGGACATCCTCGATCCCGCCGCCGGCACCCAGCACCAGGCCCAGCTTGGCGAGGGCAGTCCAGCGGGTGTGCAGGCCGCCGGAGATGGCACCCAGGGCCTCGATCTTGCGGCCCATCTCGTAGGCCGAGAGGTCCACCCCTCCGTGCGGACACTGGGAGGTCACCACCACGGGTAACTGGCGCCGGGCGCAGTCCTCCACCAGGCTCCTCAGGTCGGGTCGGTCCATGGGCAGGTTGCCCGCGCCGAAGGCCTGGATGAGCACGGCCTTGGCGCCCGCGGGGACCGGACTCCAGGGCATGCCCGGGTGGGGCGTCAGGGTGTGGATGCCCAGCTCCAGGGCCGCGCCCAGGCCCGCGGGCACCCGGCGCTCGAACTGGCCCGCATCCGGGTGGAGGCGGATCTCCGCGCCGATCTCCGCCAGGGGCGCCAGGTTCGGGCTCTGGAAGGCCTCGAAGAGGCTGACGCTCAGCTTGTCCGTGGCCACGCCGCGCAGCCAGTGGGTGCCGAAGCAGATGCCGGTCTCGGGGATGGCCCGGCAGGCCAGGTCCACGGCGTTGACCAGGTTGCTCCGGGCGTCGCTGCGCACGAAGGCCAGGGGCCGCTGGCTGCCCGTGAGCACCACGGGCTTGCCCAGGTCCGCCAGCAGAAAGCCCAGCACCGAGGCGGTGAAAGCCATGGTGTCCGTGCCGTGGATGATGACGAAGCCGTCGAAGTCGCTCCCGGCACCGCGCACCCGGCGGGCCAGCTCCAGGATGTCGGCGGGCTCGAGGCAGGCGGAGTCCTGGTTGAAGGGCACCTCCACGGCCAGCTGCGCCAGCTGACCCAGCTCGGGGACCTGCTCCAGCAGGTGGTCCAGGAAGGGCCCCGGCGCGAGGGCCACGGGATCGCCGCTGGGCGCCATGCCGAGGGTGCCACCAGTGTGGAGGAGGATGATCTTTCGCATAGCCACTAGTCTAGCGGCTGAGGGCCGGGACCTGCAGGCTTCCGCCCCAGGCCGGTAGACTGGAAGAGATGCGCCGCATTCCCAGAGCGATTCAGCTGATCGTGGCCCGGTATCTCCGGAGGCTACTGAGGAACCGTCTGGATGGCCAGCAGCTGCAGTCCGCCATCGAGTCGGCCCTGGCCACGCTGCCTATCCAGGAGAAGCTGCTGGTGCGGGAGGGGACCCTGCGCTCGGAGTCCCTCAACCGCCAGCTGGCCTGGGCCATGGCCTTCGTGGCTGGCGCCGTGAATGCCGGCGGCTTCCTGGCGGTGGGGCACTACACCTCGCACATGACGGGCGTGGTCTCCGCCATGGCGGACGAGGCGGCCGAGGGTGACGTGACCACCGTCCTGGCCGCCCTGGCCATGATGCTGAGCTTCTTCGCGGGGGCCTTCGTGTGCACCTCGCTCATCAGCTTCGGCCAGCGGCGCCGGATGCGCAGCCGCTACGCCATCACCCTGGTGGTGGAGGCGGCCCTGATGCTGGTGTTCGGCTTCATGGGGAACCGCCTCCAGGAAGAGATCCAGTTCACCCTGCCCATGACCGTCATGCTGCTCTGCTTCATCATGGGCCTGCACAACGCCGTGACCTCCATCATCTCCGGCGCGGCCGTCCGCACGACCCACTTGACGGGGACCGTCACCGACATCGGCATCGAGCTGAGCCGGCTCACCTACGTGAACGTCCACCACCACCAGGGCCGGGAGCGCATCGTCGCCAACCGCCAGAAGCTGACGCTGCTGCTGCTCATCCTCGCCTCGTTCCTGGGCGGAGGGGTGGTGGGCGCCCTGGGGTTCAAGCACATCGGCTTCAAGGTCACCGTGCCCCTGGCCGGGTTCCTCTGCTTTCTGGCGGCCCGCCCCCTGCTCCTGGAACTGCGGCTCCTGCTGCACCGCCTGAAGCGGCAGTGGAGCCCGGACAGCCCCTAGGTTCCGGGGCCCCCTGCCTCAGCTCAGCTCCAGCTCGATCATCCGGCCGACGCCTTCGACCCGGCGGGTGCGGGCGGCACCCTTGCCGCCGATCAGCAGCTTGCACTCCGGGGGCAGGCGGTCCTTGAGCTCCAGGAGCATCCGCCGCACCGGCTCGCCCGTGAACTGGACCGAGAGGTTCACGGCGACGCGGTCCACCTTCAGGATCTTGGCGGCCTGGGAGATGCTGTGGAGCGGCAGGTCCACACCCAGCAGCTCCGTGCGGGCACCGTAGGCCGCGTAGGCCAGGGCTGACATCAACAGACCCAGGCGGTGGCGCTCGCCGGGCAGGGTGCAGAGCAGCACCTTGCCCCGGCCCGGCAGGATGTGGAACTCCTGGCGCAGCTTGCGCAGGAAGTCCTCCAGCACCTCCGAGAGCAGGTGCTCGTGGTGGGCGCCGATGGTGTTGTCCGCCCAGGCGATGCCCACCCGGTCGAGGAGCGGCGAGACCACCTGCACCAGGAACAGGCGCCAGCCCAGCTGGCCCAGATACTTGTGCAGGAGTCCGCGGATCTGATCGGTGTCCATGTCCAGCACGGCAACGAAGATCTCTTCCACCCGCTGGTTGCCGTCGGGAAGAATCATCTGCTTGAGCGAGGCCTCGTCGGAGCGCACCACCAGGGCGGGCCGATGGCCCTGGGCCACGGCCTCGGCCATGAGCTTCAGGCGGCGGAGGTCATCGAGGTGGTAGCGCCGGTGGCCCGAGGGCATCCGCACCGGTGTGGGGAAGCCATAGCGGCGCTCCCACACCCGGACCACATCTGCCGTAAGTCCGGTTTCGGCGCGCACATCGCCGATGCTCAAGAGCTTGGTCTCATCGCTAGCCATGCATTCCCGCCTTACCTAAGGCAAATAATGTAGGACTCAGATGAAAAGCACGCTCGAGTTATAATCTAGACTTTGCGGTCATCTTAAATGACTACGACCGCTTTTACCTCGTCAAATCCCTGGTCACTGGTGCAAGTCACCACCACCGCGCACTGGCCGGGCTGACTGGGGGGGATCGGCACCTCTCCGACGAAGCGGCCACCAGGATCCGTCCGGCCCGCCAGCAGCCCCGTGGCCTTCTTGAGGCTGGACACCAGCTTCACGGCCACCTCCGCGCCGGCCACGGGAGCCTGGCTCTGGCAGAGCCGCGCCTGGAACTGCACCCGGAAAGGGGTGCCGAAGACCGGCCGCATGGGCTGGTCCAGGACCATCTCCAGGGTGTCGACATCGCCCTCCTGCTGCAGGAACTCGAGGATGGCCTGGTCCAGGGGGCGGTCATTGAAGGCCTGCTGCTCCAGCAGATCCGGGGGGGTCAGGTCGTATTTTCCGTTCTTGATGTCCCGGATGACCGCCCGGTGCTGCTCGTCCATGCGTTCCTGGATGATTGGCTCCGAGATCACCGTCGTCGCCAGCAGGTCCTCATAGGAAGACCGGTAGTTGTCCAGAATTTCACCGCCCACATAGATCAGGGTCTCGATCTTGGGATTGGCGAGCCCCTTGTCCTCGGTCTGGACGTGGAACACCCGGTTGCCATGGCGGACGTCGGTGTTGTAGCCGGTGATCATGGGCGCCGCCCAGCGGACAGAAGCTCAGGAAGGGTCATGCGTCTGGCTCTGCAATCTTCCCGCCAGCTCCGGCATGATCTCCCAGGCGATCTCGCGGAGCACCTGATCCCCCAGGCGGGCCACCAAGGTCTTGGCCAGCGCGTCCATCAGGGCGGGATCGGCCTGCAGGGCCTGCAGCACCGCTTGAACCAGCTCGGGGGACACCGCCGGAACCGGACCGGGGGCGACAGGGGCCTGCCCCTGTGCGTCATTCGGGGGAGGCGCAGCGGGCACCGACTCGGGTTCGGTCACCTCGGGCGTCGTCGGCTGGACCTGATCGGCCACCGGGCTGTCGCCGGGACCCTCAGGCAGCGTCCAGTCCGCAGGCAGACTGTCCAGCACGTCCAGGTCCGGGAAGGCGGGGAAGGACTCCTCGAGGAAGTCTTCGGCAGCCTCCGGCGATGGGGCGGCTTCCGGGACAGACTCCGGGGAAAGGTCCAGCTCGAACTCGAGCTCGGCCTCAGGCAGGGGCTCCGGCAGGGGTTCTGGCTCCGGCTCCGGCGCAACCTCAGGCTCGGGCTCGAGCTCGAGCTCGGGTTCCGACAGGAACACCCCCGTGAGGTCCTGCAGGCTGTCGAGATCCAGCTCCTCCAGCTCCAGGTGGACTTCCGGCACCGCTGTGGGATAGGTCGCCACCTCCTCCGGCAGCTCGGGCACCGTGACGATCGGGGCATCTTCGGGCCACAGGTCCTCGGCGGCGAGGATCAGGAGGTCGTCCTCCACCGGGGACTCGGCCAGCGCCTCGGACCGGAACTCGGGCAGGGGGATCTCCGCCCGGCTGAGGAGGTCCCGGGCGGGGGTCGCGGGCATCGTGCTGAAGGGCGAGGGCGGGGGAATCACCGGGGTGGCCAGCAGGGCCTTCACCCGGTCGCCGAGCTCACGCAGCTCGATGGGCTTCTTGAGGAAGCCCTGGATCGGGGCCTTGGCCAGCTTGGCCGGATCCACCGGGTCCAGTACTCCGGCCATCAGGGCGATGGGCATGAGCGCCGTCTCTTCCATGGCCCGCAGGCGCTGGAGCAGGGTCCAGCCATCCATGCCCGGCATGGCCGTGTCCACCAGGGCCACGTCGAACCGCTCGCCCCGCGCAATCCGGTCCAGGGCCTCCGCCGCCGAATCCACACACACCAGCTCGATGTCCGTGGGGGCAAGCAGGGATTCGGCGATGCGGTGGATGCTGGGATTGTCGTCCACGAGGAGGAGGCGGGACATCGGGTACCTCGGGAAGCCAGGAGGAAGAAAGAGTGCTGCGCACAACGCTACCAGAAATATCCATTCCCTAAGTAATCGATCAGTGGAGCAGCTTCTTGAGGATCCTCAGCCGTTCCACCTCCACCAGCCGCACCAGCAGCACGCGGTCCCCCACCCAGATCCAGGCAACCCCCAGGGGCTCGCGCAGGGCCACCTCCGGCCCCTTCGGCAGCCACCCCTTCACCGAGACGCGCAGACCCAGGGCCGCGCGCCACTCGGGACGGTAGGACTGAGACAGCGCCTGTCGCTGGCGCTCCGTTGGCAGAGCGGTCTCGTTCCACCGCTGGTCCCAGGCATCGAAGGCGGCGTTCTCCCGCCAGGCCCAGGCCGCGTCCCAGGCGGGCCAGGGCGGCGCGTCAGCCTCCACCGGGGTCCAGGCCACCTGGTCCGGGGGGCTGGTCTTGCGCAGCATCCCCTCCTGCGGGAGCGGCTCCGCCAGCCCCATCCGCAGGGGTGGGTGGGCCGTGAGCAGGCCCATCCCCGCGGCCTGGCGGACCCAGCGGCCATCCTCCAGCGACCAGGCGGCCCAACCCTGCAGGCCACCGTGCCAGAGCCGATCGCCCCGGGGGAACCAGAGGCGGTCGCCGGGGTGCCAGGGAAGCTCGAGCCGTGCGCCCGGCAGGTCCTGGCCATCCTCGGACAGGGCTGCTTCCTTGGTGGCCAGTCCCCGGGGGGCGGCCGGCAGCCCCGGCTCGTTCCAGGCGGCCAGGGTGGCTTCGGCTGGTTCCCCCTCCAGGGGCAGCTGGCTCAGCAGCAGGCGGGCGTCCGCCCTGCCCTCGCCCCCCTCGAAGAAGCCCAGGAGGACCGCCCGGCCGTCCCAGCTGAAGCGGCTCCAGGGGCCGGACTGGGTGGACCAGAGCACCCGGCCCTCCGGCACCTCCAGGAGGCGGGTCTCGAAGCGGCCCGGACCCATCAGCAGCGTCACCAGGAGACGGCTGGCCTTGCCCGGCGACAGCCGCGCGGAGCAGAGCGGCGCATCGAAGCGGTAGTGCCGCCACTCCAGCCCCCGCCAGAGCACCACCTCGCTGCGGCCCCGGGGGCCGTTGAGGGCCAGCCCCTGGTCCGCCAGGTAGGGCGAGGCCGGCTCCCAGGGCGTGCCGAAGCCGCCTTCGAAGGGCCAGGCCTCCTGCTGATCCGGATCCTGGGCGCCCTGGAAGCGCGGAGACCAGCCCTCCTCCATGCGGAGCTCGGCCAGGGACTCGAAGCCGCCCAGGCTCATGACCGCCGGTGCCGTCTCGGCCCCCACGCCCCCGGCGCTGACCGGACGCGGCGCCTGCACCACCGCGAAGAGCAGCAGCATGGCGGCAATGAAAAGAGAGGCGATGATGTAGCGTTGGGGAATCACGGGGCGCCCGGGACGGTTGTTTCCATGATGCCCCATCCCATGCTGGAGGCCGGTTCCCGATGACGCAGAAATCCGCCCTGGAGACCGAGCTCAAGCTGCGCATCCCGGCCACAGCGCCCCTAGCTTCCCGGCTCGCGGCCCAGGGCTTCCGGGAGACCATCCCGGCCCAGCCGGAGCAGAGCATCCTCTGGGACCGCGGGGGCGCCCTGCGCACCCAGGGCTCCGCCCTGCGCACTCGGCGCTACGCGGGGCGGAACCGGCTGACCTGGAAGGGGCCCAAGGTCCCCGATGCCCTGCTGAAGATCCGCCCCGAGCTGGAGACCGGTGTCGAGAGCGGCGACGCTCTGGAGGCCATCCTCCGCGCCCTGGGCTTCGAGCCCGTCCTGCGCATGGAGAAGGTCCGCGCCGTCTGGGAGGGGGCGGGCCTGGAGGTCTGCCTGGATGAAGCGCCCTTCGGCTGCTTCGTGGAGCTGGAGGGCGAGGCCGGGGCCATCCACGCGGCCCTGGCGAGCCTGGGTCTCAGCCCGGCGTCCGCCGAGACCCGCAGCTATCCCGAGCTCTATGTCGCCCACGGCCTGGGCGGGGAAGTCCCGTGACCCGCGCCCCAGGCCTCGTGCCGGTCCTGCTGGCAGGCCTGCTCGCCTGCGGCCCCCGCGCGCCCGAGGCGCAGGTCCACGCGGCCTTCGAAGCCTGCCGCGCCGCCGTAGAGGCGGGCGATGCCGTTGGGGCGACCGGCCCCCTGGACAGCGCCTTTTCCGGGCCGGAGGGCATGAACAAGGCCACTGCGCGCCTCTTCCTCCAGGCCACCTTCCGGCAGGAGCAGGTCGGCGTCACCGTCCTGCATGACCAGATCAAGGTGCGGGGCAACGAGGCCGGGCAGGATGTGGTGTTGCTCCTCACCTCCCGCGGCGGCGGCCTGCTCCCCCAGGAGGCCTCCCGCCGGGCCTTCCGCCTGCGCTGGCGCCGGGTCTCGGGGAGCTGGCGGCTGCTGGAGCTGGAGGCGCAGCAGCCCTAGCTGTTGCATCTCCCGAGATTTTTGGAAAAGAGATCTCACCGCAGAGAACGCGGAGGGCGCAGAGGAAAACAGCGCGCAAAGGAGTTGTCGGCCAGCCTCCGCTGTAAAGGCTATCCACGAAGTTCACAAAGACGCCCTGCGGGCGCAGGAAGCACACGAATGCGCCCTGGCTCACCCCGGGCATCCCCAAGGGGGCGGCGGCTGGCTGCGGCCCCAAAAAGCCGTTCCAGCCGCCGCCCCCTTGGCCGGTCGCACGCGACCGGGGGCCGCAGGCCCGGAGGCCCTGTCGGCGCGCTGGCTCTGCCTTCGTGTCTCTTTGCATCAGTTCTTCGTGGCCTTAGTGGAGAGCTTTTCCAGGCATGGTGAAACTCGGGGGAAGGGTCTTTAGCCGGGGATGCACGGTGATGGACGGTGATCAGGCATCCTGAGTTGGATTGCACTTGGCTTGGCCCCCATCCCGGTGGGGGTCGGCGCGCCTCTGCGCTCTCTGTGGTTGGCGGTTCTTCTTCCCCGGAACTCCTGGATGAACCTGACTTTTCAGCCCTCGAAATAGGCCATGAACTCGCCGTGGAGCTCCAGGGGCAGGCGGCAATGCGCCATCTCGTCCTGCACCATCTGCTCGCAGCGGGGCACGGTCCGCAGCTGCCCGGCCGGAACGCCATGGTGGCGGGCGTGGCGGAGGGACTGCATGAGGGCGTCCAGCCGCCCCAGGCGGTAGCAGGTGACCAGCAGCATGGCGCAGGTCCGGGCACTGGTGGGATCGGTCTCCAGGGCGCGGAGCAGCTGGCGCCGGGTGGTCTCCAGGACATCCTGCCCGACTTCTGTCCGAGCGCGGGGGCCGCTGCCCGACTTGCTCGGGTCCACCCGGCCCTGAGGCCCTGTGCCGGTCCGGACCGCCGACGGAAGGGACCGCTGGACCGGCGGGACCGGCCGGCCCGGGCCCAGCGGCGCCGGCTGCCCCTGGTTCCAGCGCCAGGCGGGATCCTTGGCCGCCCGGAGGCTGCCCGCCAGCTCTTCGGCGGTCTGGAAGCGGCCGCCCGGATCCTTGGCCAGGGCCTGGTTGAGCACGCTCTGGACATCCCGGCTGATGCCCTGGAAGGCGGTGACGGGAAGGGGCGCTGGCTGCTCGTGCAGCAGGCGGTAGATGACCGAGCCGGGACTCGGCCCATCGAAGGGTGGGCCTCCGGCGAGGGCCTCGTAGAGGATCACGCCGATGGCGAACAGGTCGCTCCGCGCGTCCGGGCGACCACTCTGCAGATACTCCGGGGCCATGTAGTTCACGGTGCCGAACACGGTGCCCTCGTCCGTGGTGTCCGAGTTGATGACCTTGGCCACCCCGAAGTCCAGGAGCTTGGCCTGCAGGAGCTTGCCGTCCCACACTACGCGGATGTTGGAGGGCTTGATGTCGCGGTGCAGGATCTGGTGCCGGTGCGCCACAGCCAGGCCATCGCAGACCTGGGCCAGCACCTCCAGGATGTCCCGGGGCGCGAGGGTCGCCGCCCGGATCAGGGTGGCCAAGTCCTCGCCCCGCACCAGCTCCATGGCCAGGTAGAGCACCCCCTGCTCCTCGCCCAGCTCGTGGACGGTCACGATGTTCGGGTGGTTCAGCGCCCCGGCCGCGCGGGCCTCGGTGGCGAACCGCTCCCGGGCCTCGGGCCCCATCCCGGCGGAGGTGTGGATGACCTTGATGGCCACCTCCCGGCCGATGGTCGGATCCCAGCCCACATAGACCTCGCCCATGCTCCCCTGGGCGAGGAGCCGGATGATTTCGAACTTGCCAAGACGCGACAGCACGGAAATATCCAGGGCGATGTCACCCGATCATCCGCCGCGCCTCCGGCCCGAGTCCAGGGCTTTCTCGAGAACTCAGTCCCCGAGCGCCCGCAGCCAGGCTTCGTCCCGCACGGGGATGCCCAGGGCCTCCGCCTTGGCCAGCTTGCTGCCCGCCTTCTCGCCCGCCAGCAGGAGGGTGGTCTTCGGAGAAACTGCCCCCGTCACCTTGGCACCCAGCCGCTTGAGCCAGGCCTCGGCCTCCTCGCGGGACAGGACTGGCAGCGTCCCGGTCACGACCGCCACCTCGCCGGACAGCGGCAGGCCGCCCGGGTCCCGGACCTCGGGCGGCGCGGGCTGGACGCCCAGCTCGGCCAGGCGGCCGGGCAGCTCGGGGTGAAGGGCGCGGAAGGCAAGCAGGGCGGAGGCCACCTTCGGCCCCACCTCCTCCACGGCCTGGAGCCGCTGCTCATCCACGGTCCAGAGCGCCTCCAGCGAAGGGTGGGCCTCCGCCAGCAGCTCCGCCGTGCGGGCGCCCACCATCGGGATGCCCAGGGCGTGCAGCCAGCGGGCCAGGGGCTTGGTGCGCGCCGCGTCCAGACCCGCGAGCAGGTTCTGGGCAGACTTCTCGGCCATGCGGTCCAGCCCTGCAAGATAGGCCAGGCCCAGCAGCGGCTCCCGCAGCAGGCTGAAGACCTCCCAGGGCTGCTGGAAGCGGCCCGAGGCCACCAGCTGCTCCGCAAGCGCGTCGCCCATACCCTCGATGTCCAGGGCCGAGCGGCCGCCGAAGTGGAGCATCCGCGCCTCCAGCTTGGCAGGGCACTCGGGGTTGAGGCAGCGGATGGCCACCTCGGCGTCCTCGGCCTTGCCGACCTCCCCCGCGCAGACGGGGCAGACCGCGGGGATGACCGGGTCCGGCAGCTCCCGCGCCGCCTCGCCGGGCACCAGGGCCACGACCTTGGGGATCACCTCCCCGCCCTTCTCGATGAACACCCGGTGCCCCACCTTGAGGCCCAGCCGCGCCAGCTCATCGACGTTGTGCAGGGTCGCGCGGCGCACGGTGGAGCCCGCCACCTCGACGGCCGCCAGCTCGGCCACCGGGGTGAGCTTGCCCGTGCGGCCCACCTGCCAGGTGATGCCCAACACCGTGGTGGTCACCTGAGTGGCCGGGAACTTGAACGCGATCGCCCAGCGCGGCACCCGGTCCGTGGCCCCCAGGCGCCGCTGCACTGCGGCGTCGAGCACCTTGAGCACCACGCCGTCCGTGTCGAAGGGCAGCTTCAGCCGCGCCTCGGCCTGGCCCTCGATGAACGCCAGCACCGCGGCGAGGTTGCCCTCCGCGTGGGCGGGCATGACGCCGAAGCCCCAGGCGCCGAGCGTCGCCATGGAGGCGGCATGGTCCAGGGCCTCGCGGCCGGCCCAGAGCACCTGCCAGGGCAGGAAGGACAGGCCGCGCGCGGCCACCTCCCGGCTGTCCAGCTGCTTCATGGTGCCGCTGGCGGCGTTGCGGGGGTTGGCGAAGCGGGCCTCGCTGCGGGCGTCCCGCTCGCGGTTCAGCTCCTCCCAGCGCTTGCGGGACAGGAAGACCTCGCCGCGAACAGTCAAGGACTCCGGCGCCTCCGCGGGCAGCCGCAGGGGGATGTCGGCGATGGTGCGCGCGTTCTCGGTCACCAGCTCACCGGTCTCGCCGTCGCCCCGGGTGAGGGCCTCGACCAGCTCGCGCCCCTCGTAGCGCAGCGACAGGGAGAGCCCGTCCACCTTGAGCTCGGCGGCATAGGAGGGCTCGGCCTCCGGGGCGAGCTTGCGCCACCGGGTCTCCCACTCGCGCAGCTCGGCCTCGGTGTAGGCGTTGTCCAGGCTCAGCATCGGCACCGCGTGGCGCCGCTTCTCGAAGGCGTCCACGGGCGGCGCGCCCACGCGCCGGGTGGGGCTGTTGGGATCGGCCAGCTCCGGGTGCTCCGCCTCGAGGCCCCGCAGCTCCCGCTCCAGGGCGTCGTATTCGGCGTCCGACAGGACAGGCTGGTCCAGCACGTAGTAGCGGTGGCGATGGCCCCGCACCTGATCCGCCAGGTCCTTCATCCGCCGCTGGAGGTCGCTCATTTCAGCCTCGCTCGATGCAGGATGCCCATGATCAGCCCGAGGGCGAGGAAAAAGCTGAGGGTGCTGCTGCCGCCCGCGCTGAAGAAGGGCAGCACCATACCCTTGTTGGGCAGCGCCCCGGCCACCATGCCCACGTTCACCAGCAGGTGCAGGGCGAAGATTCCCGCGGCCCCGGCGCAGAAGTAGGCCTCGGCATAGGTGTGGGCCACGCGGGCCGCGTCCAGGATGCGGCTCAGCAGCAGCCCGAAGAGCCCCAGCGCCAGCAGGACGCCCAGGAAGCCCCGCTCCTCGGCCCAGACGCTGAAGGCGAAGTCCGTGGTCTTCACGGGCAGGAAGTTCAGCTGGGTCTGGGAGCCGCTGGTGAAGCCCTTGCCGACGAGACCCCCGGCGCCGATGGCGATGCGGCTCTGGTTCACCTGGTAGCCCTTGCCCTGCAGGTCGCTGGAGGGATCCAGGAAGATCATGACCCGCTGCTTCTGGTAGGGCTTGAGGCCGAACTTCCAGGCGCCGAAGCCGCCCACGATGACCAGCAGGGCCAGCGCCAGGAGCCAGCGGGCGCGCAGGCCCTTCATGAGCGGGATCAGCAGCAGGATCGGCAGGAAGCTCAGGGCCATGCCGAGGTCCGGCTGGCGCTGGATGAGCAGCATGGGGAAGACCACCAGCCCCACGGCGCCGAAGAGCTCCAGCCGGCCCACCTCGTCCGCGGGACGGGAGCCCAGGCGCTGGGCCACGTAGAGCAGGGTGATCCACTTCATCAGCTCGGAAGGCTGGAAGGTCTGGCCCGCGATCATGAACCAGCGGGTGGAGCCGCCGATCTTCCGCCCCACCACCAGCACCGCCGCGAGGGCTGCCAGGCCCAGCAGGTAGGCGGGAAAGCTGTAGCGGAACAGGCGCCGGGGATCCGTGGTGGCCAGCAGCAGCATCAGGACCATGCCCAGGCCGTTCCAGAGGGTCTGCTTGAGCCAGATGGTTGCCTGCGGCGTGTTGCGCCCCGCGGAGAAGAGCGTCAGCGTGCCCAGGGCGATGAGCGCCAGCACCGCCCAGAGGAGGTGCGGATCCAGGGCGCGGAAGCGTTCCCTCATTCCGCGGCCTCCGTCTGCTGGGGGGCGAAGGGGTCCACCAGCTTGCCCCGGGGGGCCGGCAGCGGGTGCTGCAGCCGGTCCAGGAACCAGTACTGCACCAGCTTCTTCGCAATGGGCGCGGCGCTGCTGGCCCCGAAGCCCGCGTTCTCCACCACCACGGCGAAGGCAATCTGCGGATTCTCCCGGGGCGCGTAGCCCGCGAAGAGGGCGTGGTCCTTCAGGGCCTTCGCCTGGCGCGCGTAGTGGGCCCGGTCCACGAAGGTTGCGACCTGGGCGGTGCCGGTCTTGCCGACCATGGTGAGTTCCTTCAGCGCCGAGGCCGCGGCGGTGCCGCCCCGCACCACTTCGTAGAGGCCCTCGTCGAGGATCGCCCAGTGCTTGGGATCCAGAGGCGTGTCCTTCGGCGGGACAAAGGCCGCGGGCTCCATGTGGTCGCTCTGGTCCTCCCGGAAGCCGTAGAACAGGTGCGGCGTGAGCAGCTTCCCCTTGGTCGCCAGCAGGGCGTAGAAGCGCGCCAGGCCAAGGGGCGTGACGCCCACGGCGCCCTGGCCGATGCCCACGCTGATGGTCTCGCCCGCGTACCACTTGGGATCCCGGGGTACGGCCTTCTTCTTCCAGGCGCGGCTGGGAATCCGGGTGCGCTTCTCCTGCGGCAGGTCGATGCCAGTGCGCTCGGTCAGCCCGTATTTCTCCGCGGTGGCGTGGATGTCGTCGACGTCCATGCGCGAGGCCAGCTCGTAGAAGTAGACGTCGCAGCTCTGCGCGATGGCCTGCACCATGGAGAGGCTGCCGTGGCCCGTGGGCTTGTCGCAGCGGAAGTCGCGGCCATAGAAGTTCTTCCGGCCTGAGCAGTAGATCGGCGTGGTGGGGCTGATGATGCCCTTCTCCAGCGCCGCCAGCGCGACCAGCAGCTTGAAGGTGGAGCCCGGTGCGTAGATGCCCTGAGTGGCCCGGTTCACCATGGGCCGGGTCACCTTGTTGGCCAGATAGCGGTCCACCATGTCCTGGCTGAGCCGGTTCAGGAAGAGGTTCGGATCGTAGGAGGGACTCGAATACAGCGCCAGCACGCCGCCGTCCCGGAGGTCCAGCACCACCACGGCGCCGGCCTCGGCGCCGAGGGCGTCCTGGGCCACCTTCTGGAGCCCCGCATCGAGGGTGAGGAAGAGGCTGCGGCCGGAAGCGGCGTCGATCTGGCCGAAGTTGGCGACCTCCGTGCCCAGCTGGTCCACGAGGATGCGCTTCTGCCCGTCCACGCCCTTGAGCTTGTCGTTGCCCGAGGCCTCGTAGCCCTCTTTACCGATCGTCTCGCCCAGGTGGAAGACGCCGGGCTTCCCCTTCATGAGCTCCTCGTCCACCTCCCCGACATAGCCCAGGACGTGGCCGGCGAGGTCGTCCCCGAGATACACCCGGCGCGGCGCCACTTCCACGCTGAGGAAGGGGAACCGGGCGCGGACCCGCTCCGCGACGGCGATCCCGGCCTCATCCAGGTTCTCCTTGAGCACGAGGGGGCGGCCCTTGCCCGCCAGGCGGTAGCTCTGGATCTTGCGGGCCAGGGCCTGGGGATCCACCAGCAGGGCCTCGGCGAGAGCGGTCACCACCTCCGGGCGCGTGGGCAGGTCCTCCCGCTGGATGACCAGGTGCAGGGCCCGGCGGTTGTCCACCAGCCGGTGGCCGTTGCGGTCCAGCACCAGGCCCCGGGGCGCGGGGATGGGCCGGACCTTCACGGCCTGCTGCAGCGCCAGCTGCCGATACTCGCCATGGCGGACCAGCTGCAGCCAGGCGTAGACGAGGACCAGCAGGGCCACCAGGCTCCAGGCGAGCACCTTGAGAACGCCGAGCCTCTGGCGAAGGAGGGGCTGCTGCCGCGGATCCATGGCTCAGCGCCGGCCGGTGCCGGTGGGGGGATGCAGCAGCCGCCAGGACAGCCAGCCCCACAGGGGGAGTGTCAGGAGTGACGCCAGCCAGCCCCAGCCCCAGGGATGCGGGCCCGCCGCCAGGCGCACGGCGCCATGCACCAGCAGCCCATGCAGGACGCAGAGGCCGGCCAGCCTGGCCAGCCAGCCCCGCAGGCCCTCCAGAGGCCAGCGGCCGGCCATCCAGCCCGCCAGCAGGACCACGGTGAGGTTCGCCCAGGCCGTGCCGCCCAGGTGCGGATAGAGGTGCAGCGTGCTCTCCAGCACCCAGCCCGCCGCCACCGCCCACAGGGCACCGGACAGCGCCGCCCCGGGCCGGGGAGCCAGGGCCAGCACCAGCAGGGCGTGCAGGAGGGCCTGGACCACCGGGAAGGGTGCCGTCAGGGCGACGAGGGCCAGGGTGACCCCGCAGAACAGCTGCTGCCGCAGGGAGGAGGGCGCGGGCAGCCTCATGGCGTCCCCCGCTGCTTCTTCGAAGGCTTCACGTCCGGTGCCAGGAAGGGGGGCTGGACCTCCACGGGCGGCTGGGGCGGCAGCAGCAGGACCGCGCTCACCCGGTCCAGGGGCGCCGACAGGTTGAGGATCACCCGCAGCTCCAGGTCGCCCTGGGTGACCTCGGCCACGTAGCCCACCAGGAGTCCCCGGGGAAAGACGCGGTCCAGGCCGCTGGTCAGGACCGCCTCACCCACCTGCACGACTTCCTGGTTGCTGACGTAGCGGATGAGGGCCCGGCCCGAGCCCAGACCCTGGAGAACCCCGGTGGCGCGGCTGCGCATGAGCATCACCGCCACCGAGGCGTTGGGGGCGTCCGCCGGCAGGATCTTCGACTGGGTGGCACTGACGGACCAGAGCCGCCCCACGATGCCCTCGGGCACGAGCACGCCCTGGTCCTGGACCAGGCCCCGGTCCAGCCCCTGGTCCAGGATCAGCCCGCCGAAGACCGCAGGGCGCGTGCTGAAGATCACCCGCGCGGCACCCAGCTCCAGGGGGATGTGCTTCTTCAGCCCGAGCAGCCGCACGGCCTCGTCCGCCTCGGCCTGGCGCGGGGCTTCCCGCGCGGCCTGCAGCCGGGCCTGCTCCAGCTCGGCGGCCAGGCGGGTCCGGTCCGCGCGCAGTTCCGCGAGCGACAGCGCCGCGTCCCGCTGCGCCAGGCGCCGCTCTGCCCACCGGGCAGCCAGCCCCTGGGAGGGCCGGGAGAAGGCTTCGCCGGCGCGGCTCCAGCGCTGCCCGGAGGCCGGTCCCATCAGGACCCAGGTGCCGTGGCCCAGCCAGAGGAGCACCAGGGCCAGGCGCTGCCATCCCGCGCGGCTCCATCTCCACCTGGACGCGCGGAGGGCCATCCGAACTCCTAGTCGAGGATCTGGATGCGGCGGAGCAGGGGAATGTTCTCCAGCAGCAGGGCCGTGCCGCGCACCACGGCAGTCTGGGGATCCTCCGCCCGGAACACCGGCAGGTGGGTCTCCTTGCGCAGCCGCTCATCCAGGCCCTGGATCAGCGAGCCGCCGCCCGTCAGGCAGATGCCGCGGTCGATGAGGTCCGCCGCCAACTGGGGCGGGGTCTCGTTCAGGGCCTTGCGGACCAGGTCCACGATGGCGTTGATGGGCTCGGCCAAGGCCTCGCGGATCTCGGCGTCGTTCAGCGTGAGGGTCTTGGGCAGGCCTTCGAACTGGTCCCGGCCGCTGACCTCCATGGTGCGGGAGCTCTCCGTGGGCCAGGCGGAGCCCAGGGTCCACTTCACCTCTTCGGCGGAGGCCTCGGAGATGAGCACGTTGTACTTCTCGCGGATGTACTTCACCACCGCCTCGTCCATCTCGTCGCCGGCGATGAGGATGGAGTCCGAGAAGACCTTGCCGTTGTAGCTGATGACGGCCACGTCCGTGGTGCCGCCGCCGATGTCCACGATCATGCAGCCGCGCTTCTCGTTGATGGCCAGGCCTGCGCCAATGGCGGCCACCATGGTCTGGTCCACCAGGAAGACTTCCCCGGCCTTGGCGTCATAGCAGACCTGCTTCACCGCGCGGCGGGCCACCTGGTGCGCCCGGGGCGGCACGCTGACGACGATGCGGGTGCGGGCGATGCCGCGGCTGGGGCGGGCCCGGGCGATGAAGGCGGCCAGCATCTTCTCGGCGGCGTCCACCTCGAAGATCATGCCGTCCTTCATGGGCCGGATGGTGCGGACGCCCTGGGGTGCCCGACCCAGCAGCTGCTTGGCCTCGTTGCCCACGGCCTCGACCTCGTGGGTCAGGGTGTTCACAGCGACGATGGACGGCTCGTAGATGACAATGCGGCCCGCCTGCTTGGTGTGGATCAGGGTCGAGGCCGTGCCCAGGTCAATGGCCAGGTCGGAATTGAACAAATTGGACCAGAACTGAGTCGAATAAAGGCTGGCCACAAGGGACTCCCAGAGAGCCTTCTAGTCTCCCATGAACGGCGGCCCCGGGCCACTGCAAGCTGATCGTTGCGAGCACCGGCAAGCATCAGGCGCGTGTCCGCGGCGGCGTCAGAGCGCGGCCGCCAGCAGCTCCTCGACCAGGAGATCCCCGCTCAGCCGCTGGGGCAGCTCCTTGTGATAGCCGCGGACCCAGCGCCCCCCATTCACCAGCACGAACGGAATGGCCCGCTTGCCCGTCTCGGCCTCCAGCTTCTCGGCGGCGCCCGGAACGGTCTCGATGTCCACCTTGGTGTGAGGCACCCCATACTCCGCCAGCCAGGACTCCAGGCGGCGGCAATCAGGGCACCAGGTGGCGCTGTAGACCGCCAGATCCAGGCCTGCGAGGTCATCAATTCGGCTCATGGGATCCTCTCGAATATGTCATTCTGGATCCTTTGATGCCTTTCGGGGAGACCCCATGTCCAAGCTGACTTCCACCACCCTCCTGCTCGCCGGATCGGCCCTCGTCCTGGCCTTGGCCTGCAAGACCAGCCAGCCCGACACCAGCCGGGTCATCGCGAACGTCGGCGGTGAAAAGATCACCGAAGCGGAGTTCCAGGACGTGGTGCGGACCCTCTCGGCGGACCCCAAGGAAGCACAGACCTTCCTGACCGATCCCGCCGCCCGGGAAGAGCGGGCCCAGCTCGCCAACCGCGTCGCCATGAGCCGGGCCATCACCGCCTACGCCAAGCTGACCGGCCTGGACCAGGACCCCGCGGTGAAGCGCCAGATGGAACAGCAGCAGGCCAACGTCTACTTCCAGGTCCTGGCCAAGAAGCGGTCCACCTCGGAGGTGCCCACCGAGGCCCAGCTGCTCGCCTTCTACAAAGAACAGGTCGACAAGATGAAGGCCCAGGGCCGCAGCCAGGGCATCCCCCCCTTCGAGGCCGTCAAGGCCCAGGTGGCCGAAGGCTGGAAGCAGCAGCGGGTCCAGACCGTGAGCCTGGACATCCAGAAAGAGATCAAGGCCAAGGTGCCCGTCACCCTGGTGGACGACTACCGCCCCGCGGGCGAGTAAGCCAGCCCCCTGCGGGAGGGTTGCGAGTCCCTCCCCGAGAATCCCCTAGGCGATGCGCCCATGACTTCCCCGCCCCGCATCACCTACCTGCAGACCGCCAGGCTCCTGGCTGTCGGCCCGCGGTCTCGGCAGCACGCGGCCATCGTCCTGGAGCGGGGCGTCCCGGAGCTTGCCCACCTGGTGCTGGCTGGCGCGGTGCGGGTTTCGCATGCCGCCGTCGTGGCACAGCTCCCGGCGAGCTTTCAGCGCCGGGCGGCCCAGGCGGGGCCGGAGGCAGTCAAGGCTGTGGCCACCGAGCTCCGGAAGGCCGCCCCGGCACGGCTGCATGCCTGGGACAAGGCCATCCTGGACGCCGAGGCGCTCGAAATCTCCTCGGGGCAAAAGAGCCCGGTGAACTTCCTGGACCTCTTCACTTCTTTTCAGAGAAACATTGCCGTCTCTCTGGCTTTGGCGCAGAAAACCAACAGGGCCTGATGCGGGTGCAAAACCCGAAAAAAATTTCGGTTCTTCCTAAGAAAAAAGAATCACTAGTCCGAAATAAAAATGTCGATAAAATGCCTTCACACCACTGATTTCTCGGGATGCCCCGCGGACTGCCTGGTGTTCTAGGCCCTTCTGATGGAGCAGCGGGAGCGCTAGTTCGGCATCACCTGGGCTGCGGCCACAGGGGATGGGACCGGATCGCCGCAGGGAGCCCTGCACTGACTCCAGATCATCCACCAGGGATGACTTGCCGTTGTTTCACGCACCAGGACGGAATGCGCCATGAACCCTGCACTTGCCCCCCCCCCTCGCGGGCTGACGCGCTTCGCGTGGCCCTTCGTCTTGCTGCTGGCCGGCCTGGCGCTCACCTTCGGAAGCTGGGCGCAGGAGCGCCATGATCGGCAGGAGAGGCTCCGCGCCACCCTGGAGACCCGCAGCCTGGCTACCCAGAACCTGATCCATGCCCGCCTCCGGTACTACGAGCAGGCCCTGCTGGGTACCCGCGGCCTTTTCACGGCCAAGGCAGAGGTCGGCAGCAAGGAGTTCGCAGCCTATGTCGCCAATCTCCGGATGGAGGAGACCTATCCGGGCATCCAGGGGATCGGCTTTGCCAAGCTCGTCCCCGCCGCCGACAAGGAGCGCCACCAGGCGCTGGTCCGGAGCCATGGTTTCCCGGAATACCAGATGCGCCCGGAACAGAATCAGGCGGTCTACAGCACGATCCTCCACCTGGAACCCTTCAAGAACCGCAACCTGCGGGCCTTCGGCTACGACATGCTCACGGAGCCCGTGCGCCAGGAGGCCATGGCTCGGGCCCGGGATGAGGACCGCACCACCCTGTCCGGCCGAGTGAGGCTGGTGCAGGAGACCGACACCGAGGTCCAGCCCGGCGTGCTGGTCTATGTGCCTGTCTACACCGCCAAGCATCCTTCCCTGACCCTCGAGGACCGGCGGCAGCACCTGGTCGGCTGGGTGTACGCCCCACTCCGCATGCACGACCTGATGAACGGCCTGCTGGGTGAGGCTGAGTCGGACCTCGCCCTCCAGGTCTACGACGGCCGCGGGTCCAGCCCGGAGGCCCTGCTGTTTGACCGGGGGTCCGCCCTGGCCGCCGCCACCGGGGCCACCCTGCGAGCCCAGCATACTGTTGCCTTCGGGGGCCGCACCTGGACCCTGGCGACCCAACCCCTGCCCTCGATGCTGGCCCACCAGGGCCGCGACGTGGCCCGAACGATCCTGGCAATCGGGGGCCTGGCAAGCCTGCTGGCGGCGGCCTTCGCCTTCTTCCTGATGGAGCAATTCCGCCATCTGCGGCTCTCCAACGAAGCGCTTCAGGTGCGGGGCGCCGAACGCGATGAGGCCCGGGAGCAGGCCCGGGCCTCCGAGCTGAACTACCTCACCCTGTCCAACACGGGCGAAGCGCTCATCTGGACCTCGGGCACGGACAAGCTCTGCAACTACTTCAACCTGCCCTGGCTGGCCTTCACGGGCCGCACCCTGAAGCAGGAGCTGGGCAATGGCTGGGCCGAGGGGGTCCATCCCGAGGACCTCGCGCGGTGCCTGGATGTTTATGTCCGTGCCTTCGACCAGCAGGAATCCTTCTCCATGGACTACCGGCTGCGCCACACCAGCGGCGACTACCGCTGGATCATCGACACGGGCACGCCCCGCTATGACACCCAGGGCGTCTTCCTGGGCTACATCGGGCACTGCCTGGACATCTCCGAGCAGCGGCGCACGCTGGACGCGCTCCGGGTGAGCGAAGAGAAATACCGTGCCCTGGTGGAGACCTCCCAGGAGCTGATCTGGCGCTGCGACTCCGAGGGACGGTTCACCTACCTGAATCCGGCCTGGGAGATGACCCACGGCTACCGGGTGGCGGACATGCTGGGGCGGAGGTTCAGCGACTTCCAGTCCGCGGCCGCGGCTGCCCAGGATGCCAGGGAATATGCGGCCCGGATGGACGGCGGCGCCTTCCGAAACTACGAGACCACGCACCTCACCCGGGACGGGCAGGAGGTCGCGCTGGTGTTCAACGCCGTGCCCACGCTGGACCCGGAGGGCACGCCCACCGGCATGCAGGGCACGGCCACGGACATCACCCACCGCAAACGGGCTGAAGAACAGGCCCGCCAGCGAGAGGCGCAGGATGCCCAGTCCCAGAAGCTGGAGAGCCTCGGCGTGCTGGCCGGTGGCGTGGCCCATGACATGAACAACGTGCTGACGGCCATCCTCGGCCTGGCCTCGGCCACCCTCCAGAGCCAGCCCAAGGGCAGCCTCGCCCACCTGGCCCTCGACGCCATCTCGAAGGCGGCGGTGCGGGGGGGGAAGATGGTCAAGGCCCTGCTCAACTTCGCCCGCACCAGCCCGATCGAGACCCAGGACGTGGACATGAACGAGCTCCTCCGCGAGGAGGTCCGCCTCCTGATCCACAGCACCCTGGCCAAGGTTCAGCTGGAGCTGGATCTGGCCGCCGACCTGCGGCCCATCCAGGGGGATGCGGCCGCCCTGACCCATGCCGTCATGAACCTCTGCATCAACGCCGTGGAGGCCATGCCGGAGAACGGCAACCTCACCCTGAGAACCCGCAATGTGGACAACCAGTGGATCGAAGTCTGCGTGGAAGACTCCGGCTGCGGCATGGCCAAAGAGACACTGACCAAGGCCCTGGACCCCTTCTTCACCACCAAGGGTGGCGGCAACGGCCTGGGCCTGTCCCTGGTGCACAGCAGCGTGAAGGCCCACCGGGGGCAGCTGGAGCTGTTCAGCGAGCCTGGCGAGGGCACCCGCGTGAGGATGCGCTTCCCCGCCTGCGAACCGGCCCTCAGGGTCGCCAAGCCCGGCCCCGCGGCCCTGGACGCAAGGCCCGGCAAGGCCTTGCACGTCCTGGTCGTGGATGACGATGACATGGCCCAGCTCGCGCTCGAGACGATCCTGACGACCCTGGAGCACGCACACACCTCCGTCCCCTGCGGCGAGGAGGCCCTCGCCCTACTCCAGACCGGCTTCGCGCCGGACCTGGTCATCCTGGACATGAACATGCCGGGACTGGGTGGGACCGGGACCCTGCCGCGCCTGCGGGCCCTGCACCCCGACCTGCCGGTGCTGCTGGTCACGGGCCGGGCCGACCAGGCCGCCATCAACCTGGCCGCCGCCCATCCCCACGTCACCCTGCTGGCCAAGCCCTTCAGCCTGGAGGATCTCCGGAAGCACCTGTGAGCTCCTGGGGAACAGCGGCCGGGCTCCCACTAGACAACGGATGCCTAGGTAATCAAGCGTATGGTGTCGCACGGTCCCTGAGGCGACCCTTGGTTGGGAATCCCCTGCTCCCGAAAGGTTCGGCGGGGTTTCGCCACCCGACCAACCGCGCACCCCTGACCGGGTCCGGGAGCCCAAGAGGATCCATGAGCGTCACCACCCCCGCAGGGCCGAACTCCGCCACTGCCGCCACCCTGCCGCCACCCGCCCTGGCGCAGGCCCCGGTCCGGCTGGTGGTCTGTGAGGACGACCGGGAGCTCCGCACCATCCTGCTGACGGGCCTGCCGCATTTCGGCATCGACGCCCGGGGCGTGGCGGATGGCACCGCCCTGGACGCGGTGCTGCTCGACCATCGCCCCACGGTGGTGGTGCTCGACATCGGCCTGCCCGGCGAGGATGGCCTGGCCATCGCCCGGCGGCTGCGCGCCGTGGGGGGCCCCCCCATGGGGATCATCATGCTCACGGCCCGGGGTTCCCTGGAAGACCGCCTTGAGGGCCTGAAGGACGGGGCCGACGTCTACTTCGTGAAGCCTGTGGACCTGCGGGAGCTGGCCTTCGCGGTGCGGAACCTCCACCGGCGCGTGAGCCCCCCCAGCACCGAGCGTCCCACCGAGGGCGTCTACACCCTGGACACCCTGCACTCTCTGCTGAACCTGCCCTCGGGCGAGCAGGTGGCGCTCACCGCCTCGGAGCTGCGCATCCTGCAGGCCCTGGCCCTGAAGCCGGGCGAAGTGGTCGAGCGCATCGACCTGCTCAAGAGCCTCCACCTGCCCATGGACCTGCCGGGCATGCAGCGCCTGGAGACCCAGATCAGCCGGCTGCGCAGCAAGGTCCGCCTGAAGTCCACCTCAGATCCCCTGCCACTCCACGCCTCGAGTAGGCACCCCCAGTTACCTGGGGGCACCTCTCACAGAACCGTGCAAGTGCTGTTCACACACGGCTCTTCGGGATGACGGGTTATGACCCCCGCCACCGGCCGGTTTACGACCTCTCCTATCCCGGGGCCACTGGT
>CAIPAY010000130.1 GCA_903863195.1 uncultured Holophagaceae bacterium | reverse complement strand
TCCTCCATCTGCACGATGGCCACCGTGGACTTGCCGGTCTTGGGATCGATGCGGTATTCCTGCGCGTACTCGATGAAGGTCTCGACCAGCGTCGAGGCGGGGGTGATGGGATACCAGCCCACCACGGTGCAGCCAGCGAAGAGGGCGCCCAGAGCGCAGGCCTCGTTGCCGTCCACGATGATGAGGCCCTGGGTCTTGTTGTCGCGCACCACCCGGACCTGATCCTGGTCGGGCAGGTTCTCCATGGCCCAGTCATAGCCGGCCATGGCGGCGTTCTGGTTGAGCTCGATGGCCTTGTCCTTGCCCTTCAGCTGCTTGGCAATGGCCTTCTTGACCTCGGCCATGTCCACGCCCAGCACGCGCGACGCGACGCCGACGTAGATCATGTTCTTCACCAGCTTGTGCAGCTTGGGCTCGGGGCAGGAGGCCGTCACGAGCTTCTGGAAGGGCACGGGGATGCAGGCGAGGTCGGTGCGCAGCTTGTCCAGCTGCAGCGGCTCATCGTAGATCACCAGGGCGCCGACGTCGGCCTTGGCGATGTCGTCCTTGGCCGTCTCGGGGTTCATCAGGATCAGCATCTCGTTGCTGGCCTTGCGTGCCACGTAGCCCTTGGCGCTGGCGCGGATGGTGAACCAGGTGGGCAGGCCGGCGATGTTCGAGGGGAAGAGGTTCTTGCCGCTGACGAAGACGCCCATCTGGAAGATGGCGCGCAGCAGCACGGTGTTCGCGGTCTGGGAACCCGAGCCGTTGACCGTGGCGACCTGGATGGAGAAATCGTTGATCCTGGTTTTCGCTCCCTGGGCGGGCGGGGCGGCAGCTGGGCTGGCAGTCATGGAGACTCCTTTTCGGGGCTGAACAGCAGACATGATGGGCGCATGAAAGACGATGAAGAGGGCGTAAATACCTGATCTATCAAGCAGTCCTTCAGTATGCCAGAGGCCGGAAGCCGGTTCCATCCATGGTCTTCCGTGGCCACCGGTGGGGGTCTGAAAATAAGCGAAAAAAAAGGGATTGACGACCTGTCGCTCCACTCCTACATTAAAGCCCATGAAAACCAGTGATCTCACCAAACGGCAGCAGGCCGTACTGAACTTCATCCGGGCTTTCGTACTGGAGGAGGGGCGCAGCCCCACGCTCTCGGAAATTGCCAAGGGTGTCGGTTCCAGTGCGGTGTCCACCATCCACAAGCATGTCCAGCACTTGATGGACAAGGGCTTCCTGGTCCGCAGCCACGGGAAGGGCAACAACCTGGTGGTGTCCACCCAGGTCGAGGAGACCCTGGATCAGGGCCGCTCCGCGCGCAGTGAGCAGCGGTCAGAGAGTGCGCCGCCCATGAAGATCTACCCATTCTGCGGCGATGTGGCCGCGGGTGCGCCCATCCTGCCCGAGAGCCGCGCCCTGCCCATCGAGGTGCCGAACAGCATCCATCGGCAGCGCGACGAGCTCTTCGTCCTGCGGGTGCGGGGCGACTCCATGGTCGATGACGCCATCCTCGACGGCGACCTCGTGGTCCTCCAGCGCAAGGGGGAATACCGCAATGGCGATCGCGTGGTGGCCCTCATCGAGCAGGAGGAGGTCACCCTGAAGGAGTTCCGGCGCGACGCCAAGGGCGTGTGGCTCATCCCCCACAACCCCGAGCTGCAGCCCCGCTGCTATCCCCCGCAGAACATCGACATCCAGGGCGTCCTTGTCGGCGTCATGCGCAGCTGCTGAGGCCCGCCCGGCGGGTCGACTTCCGAGTGGAATTCAGTAAATAAGGGTTCTTCGCGCTTTGGCGGGGTGCTCGCCGAAGGCCGGGCAGGTCTAGGCAGGACTCCCCAACCTGGAGAGGCCCATCCCCTTCATCCCCTGCATCCCTGTGAATAAAGCAATAAGAAACAGGGATTAAGGGGATGAAGGGGATAGCCACCCCGAGGGTGAGAAGGGTTCCCTTAGCCTGATGTTCTTACGCT
>CAIPAY010000129.1 GCA_903863195.1 uncultured Holophagaceae bacterium | reverse complement strand
TTCCGGCTGGCCGGAAGTCATCCAGGGGCGCCCCGGCCGCGCTCTCAAGGGCGCGGCAGCGGCGCCCCTGGATGGAGCCCCATGCTGACGCTGCGGCCCTCTCCCTGCAGTCAGGGGCATCACCGGCAATGGCTCTGGTTTCGCGGCACTGCCCCGAAGCGTACCCCGGCACCGGGCAGGTGGGTCGGCGCCCATCTGCGGAATCTGCGTCATCTGTGGTTCCGCTTTTGATCTTGAGTGGCTGGGGATGAGTCTGGCCGATAACCGAGTTCATTTTTTTCAGGAAGCTTTTTCACGCTGCCCCGGACCCTTCGAACTACACCAGCTCGGCGCCCAGGAAGTGGGGGCTGGCGAGGGTGATGCGGGCCTGGACGAGCTCACCGAAGGGCAGCTGCCGGCCGGGGCCCACGGCCAGGTGGATCGTCTTCCACTCGCCGCTGTGGGCCAGCCACCAGCCATGCTCCGTGGGTTCGCGCATCTCCACGCGCACCGGGATCTCGCGGCCCAGGAACCGCTCGTTGCTGGCCCGGGTGAGGGCTGTCTGCCGCTGCTGGAGCGCCGCCAGGCGCTCGGCCTTCACGGTCATGGGCAGGTCGTCCCGGAGCCGCAGCGCCGGTGTGCCGGGTCGGGGTGAGTAGATGAAGCTGAAGGACCCGTCGAAGGCGACCTCGTCCAGGACGCGGAGGGTGGCCTCGAAGTCCGCGTCCGTCTCACCTGGAAAGCCCACGATGAAGTCCGTGCTCAGCGCGATCCGCCCGCGCCCTGCGCCGAGGTAGCCCAGGCGCTCGAGATACTCCGCCACGGTGTACTCCCGCCGCATGAGGCGCAGCACGCGGTCGCTGCCGCTCTGCAGGGGCAGGTGCAGGAAGGGCGCCACCTTGGGGTTGGTCACCAGCACCTGCGCCAGCTCCCGGTTGAAGTTCATGGGGTGGCTGGTGGTGAAGCGGATCCACTCGATCCCCTCGATCTCGGAGACCCGCTCCAGCAGCTCCGCGAAGCTGCAGCCGCCCGCGTAGCTGTTCACGTTCTGGCCCAGCAGCTCCACCTCGCGGGTGCCCGCGGCCGCCAGCCCGCGCACCTCCGCCAGCACGTCCGCGAAGGGCCGGTGGCGCTCGGGGCCCCGGGTGGTGGGGACGATGCAGTAGGTGCAGGCGTGGTCGCAGCCCTCGGTGATGGTCACCAGGGCCTTGGCCAGCTCCCGGCGGCGGGTGACCGCGGGCGGAAAGAGGTGGTTGTCCGGGTACTCGCCCGTGTCCATGACGCGGGCCTTCCCGGCCCGGGCCTCGGCCACCAGCCGGGGCAGCTGCTGCAGGGCCATGGTGCCCAGGACGAAGTCGATGTGCGGTGCCCGCTTGAAGAGGGCCGCCTGCTCCTGCTGGGCCAGACAGCCCGTGACGCCCACCAGCAGGGGCCGCCGCAGCTTCTCCTGGCGCAGGCGGCCCAGCTCCGAGTAGACCTTGTGCACGGCCTTCTCGCGGATGGAGCAGGTGTTCAGCAGCACCAGGTCTGCCTCCGCGGAGGAGGCCGCCAGCTCGTAGCCCTCGGCCGACAGCAGCCCCGACAGCTTCTCGCCGTCGTGGTCGTTCATCTGGCAGCCCCAGGTCTCAATGTGGTACTTCATGACACCTTCGAAACCTTCGATTCTAGCTTGAACCCCCGGGAATCTCCCCGGCGGGTTCAGAACCGGCAGGTCAGGCGCAGCGCGAGCTGCCGCCCCGGCAGCAGGTAGTACTGCGCATCGCCCAGCTCGCTCTCGGAGACAGGCTTCCGCTGGTCCGTGAGGTTCTGGCCGCTGAGGCGGAGCTCCCAGGCGCGCTCTCGCCAGCCGAGGCTGGCGGCATAGGTGGCGTAGCCCGGGGACGGCGCGGTGTTGCGCTGGTTGAGGAGGACCGCGCCGGTGTAGCTCAGCTCCGCGGTGGCCGTGAGGCCGCGGACCGGCGCGTAGGCGAGGCCCAGGGCCCCCAGGTGGTAGGGGGACATCTCCAGGCGCTTGCCCGCCAGCTGGGTGAGGGTGCCGTCCCCGAAGTCCTTCGCGTAGTCCCGGAACCGCGTGTCGTGGTAGCTGTAGGCGAGGCGGGCCGTGAGGTCCCGGTCGAAGTGCCAGCGCGCACCCAGCTCCACGCCCTGGAACCGCTCGGTCCCGGCGTTGGCCAGAACTGGCGCGCCGTTCACGGACTGGGGCACCACGAGGTTCTTGAAGTCCATGAGGAAGGCGCTCACCTCCAGGCTGAGGCGACGGCCCAGCAGGTCCGCCTTCACGCCCAGGTCGTAGCTGGTGGCAGTCTCCGGCTTGAGGATCGTGGCTTCGCTGTCGAGGCCGAAGTCCACGGCCGCGGGCTTGAAGGTGCTGCGGACGCCGGTGAAGAGGTTCACCCGGTCTTCGCCGGCCTGCCAGGCGGTCCACACCGCACCGGCGCTGCCCGAGAGGGCCGTGGTGGTGCGGGCATCCCGGCCGGTCTCGGGCACCGTGGCGCCCAGGTCCAGCAGGGAAGTGCCACGGGTCTCCTTTGCCCGGGTGAGACGCAGGCCCCCCTCGAGCACCAGCCGCGGTGCGACCTGCCACTGGGCGAAGCCGTAGACCCCGCTGAAATCCCGCTGGTCATCCACGCGGATGTCGGCCTGGCTCGGCGTGGCGGCGCTGGCGGGGGCGCCGGAGCCGTCGAGCTTCACGAAGTAGTCGAAGTCCCCGCCGCGGCCCGTGCCCTGGCCATGGAGGTGGTCCACGCCCGCGACCACCTTGAGCGCGGCTGCCGGCGTCCAGGTGAGGTGGGAGTCGAAGTAGAGGTCCGTGAGGTCCACGCGCTCCCGGAAGCCGTGGGCGTTGGGGGCGGAGGTGGTGACGTCTGTGAGGAAGCCCCGGAACACGTCCTGGCTGGCCCGGGAGCCTGACAGGGTGGTGGTCCACAGCGCCGAGCCACCCGCCGCGCGGTCATAGCCCAGGGTCAGCGCAGTGCGCCGGTCATTGAGGAAGGCCCCGGCGGGGTTGTGGTTGGCATCCAGGGGCACCAGGGTGGTGAGCGCCTTGCCCACCCGCACGAAGGGGCTCGCGGGCTGCTGATCCACGGCCGTGGCCTCCAGGTTCACGCGGAACACACCATCCAGGGCCTGGATGCGGTTCTGCCACAGCAGGTGGCTGCGCTTGAAGTCCGTGCGGGCATCCGCGAAGCCCTGCCTGTCGTGGTCGACGATGAGGCTGGAGTCCACGCCGGCCGCCGCGGGCAGCCGCAGGACCACCGCCGCGCCGCCGCTGCCGTGGGTGCCGAGCGCAAGCCGGGCCATGCCCTGGGTGTCCTGGGGGACGCCGCGGATCACGTGGATCACGCCCACGAAGGACGTCGCGCCGTAGAGCACCGGCGCCGCGCCACGCTGGACCTCGATGCGCTCGACGCCCTCGAGGCTCAGGCTCGAGAGGGCCGGGTTGAAGGCGCCGCCCCAGGGCACACCGTCCAGCACCAGCAGGAAGGCGTCGAACTCCTTCAGGCCCCAGAACTCCGGCACGCTGGAGGCCGGTCCCCCATCGCCGCCGGGTGCCACATAGACCCCCGCGGCCAGGGCCAGGGCGCTGCGCAGGTCCGTGGCGCCGCGGTCCGCCAGTTCCCGGGCGGAGTAGACCGTGATGGAGGCCGGCACCTTGGCGGGGTCCTCAGGGAAGCGCGTGGCCGTCACTTCCACCACGGCCGAGGGCGGCACCGGGGTCTGGGCCCCCAGCCCCGAGGCCACCAGGCAGAGGGCGAGCAGCGGCAGCGGGGGTTGGATGCGGAAGGCCATGAAAGCTCCAGAAGGCAGGCAATCCAACAACCTTACATTAACCTGAACACCCCCTCAAGCCGCCGGCAGCCGGATCTCCACCCGGGTGCCCTGACCCAGGCTGCTGCTGATGATCATCTCGCCGCCCAGCATGGTTGCGATGCGCTTCACGATGGCCAGGCCGAGGCCGTGGCCCTCGGACGGGCGTGCCGACGGCGGGCGCTGGAAGGGCGTCCCCAGGCGGGAAAGCCAGACCTCGGGAATGCCGGCACCATCATCGGCCACGAACAGCCAGATGGCCCCGGGCTGGCCCTCGGCGCCCAGCCGGACCTGGCCTCCACGCGGGGTGTGGCGCAGGGCGTTGGCCGTGAGGTTGTGCAGGGCCCGCGTCAGCAGCAGGCGGTCGCCCCGGACCCAGAGGCCCGGCTCCGCCTGGAGCCGCAGGCCCACATCGGCTTCCTCGGCGGCGGCCTCGAAGAAGCCCCGGACCTCCTCCAGGAGCTCCTCCGCGGGAATCCGGGTCTGGCTCAGCTCGGCGGGGGCGTGCTCGGACCGGGCGAGGAAGAGGATCTGTTCGATGAGGGCCGCCATGCGGTCGCAGTCCTCCACGAGGAGGCCCAGCTCGGCGGCCTCCAGGGGGGCGGCGACGCCCTGCCGCGCGCGATTCTCGAGGGTGCTGCGCAGGTTCTGGAGCGGTGTCCGCAGCTCGTGGGCCAGCTCGGCGCCCAGGCTGCCCAGGCGCTCGAAGGCCTCCTGGAGCCGGGACAGCGTGGCATTGAGGGTGCCCACCAGCTCCTGCAGCTCCAGCGGGAAGTGCTCCGAGGCCAGGCGGTGACCGAGGTTCTGATCGCTGATGGCGCCGGTTTCCCGAATGATCGCGCTCAGGGGCGCCAGTCCCCACCGGGCGATGGCGCGCGCCAGGAGGGCCGCCGCGACCATCGCGGCGACCACCGCCAGGAGCAGCGTCCGCCGGAAGCCCTGGACCAGGGCCTCTTCGTGGGTGCGGTCCATCACCAGCTGCAGCAGACCCCGCTCGCTGCCGCGGGACCAGGGGCTCACCAGCACGGAGTAGACGGCCCCGCCGGCTCCCGCCACTTCCAGGGCCTCGCCCCCCGGGTCGGTCAGCGGCAGGGCCGGAAGGCCCACGATGTCCTGGCTCTGGGCGAGGATCCTGCCATCCAGGGCCAGGACCCGCCAGGAAGCCTTCTCGGGCCGGGGTCCGACCTCGCCATCCTGCAGTGGCTGACCCGCGGCCAGCTGCTGCTGCAGCGAGCGGGCATGCCCGGCCATCACCTGGGCGTCCTCCGCTTCCAGGGAGCGGTGGAGGGCCCGGTCCATGAACAGGGCCATCAGCCCCGCCAGCAGCATGGCCGCGAGGACAAAGCCCGCCTGCAGCTTGCGGAGGATGCTGCCGCTATGCGGGGCCACGGGGTTCCAGCAGGAGGCCCACGCCGCGGAGCGTGTGGATGAGCTTGACGGGATACGGGTCATCCACCTTGCGGCGGAGGCGGAGAACCTGCACGTCCACGGCGTTGGGATCCACCGCGCAGTCCATGCCCCAGACCGCCTGCACCATCTGGCTGCGCGGCACCACTTCGCCGATGTGCTCCAGCAGCAGGATCATGATCGCGTATTCCTTCGGCGTGAGGTCGATGCGGTCCCCGGACCTGGCGATGTGGCGGGTGTGCGGATCCCAGACCAGATCGGCGACCTGCTGGACGCCGGGCACCGGCGGCACCTGCAGGCGACGCAAGATCGAGCGCAGCCTCGCGGCCACTTCGAGGACGCTGTAGGGCTTGGCCAGGTAGTCGTCCCCGCCGACGGCCAGGCCCTGCAGGCGATCCTCCAGGTTGCCTTTCGCCGAGAGAAACAGGGCCGGGATGACCCGCCCCTCGTCACGCAGGCACCGGACCAGGTCCAGGCCCGACATGCCGGGCAGCATGACATCCACCACCAGGGCCTCGAAGGACTCCGCCTGGAGCAGCTGCAGCGCCTCTTCACCGCTCGCGGTCACGCGAGCCACGATGCCTGAGACCGCCAGCCCCTTCTGCAGCTCCCGGGCCGTCCGGGCTTGGTCCTCGATGATCAGGATGCGCACGGCCGGTCCAGGCGCGCCGACAAACCCGCGGGCGAACTCTCCACCTGCACCCCCATGCGCCCGGTCATCTCCCGCAGCCAGAGGGAGGGCAGGTTCATGGGCGTGTCTGCGGGCAGCTCCGGCTGGAGGGCGGCCGGAAAGGGGGCATCGCCAGGCCAGGTGAGGGTCCAGGCTCCCTCCTGGAGGCGGGCCTCGAGGCGCAGGGGGCCGGGCGCGGCCCAGGGAAGGATCTGCCGGGTGAAAGCCGCCGCCCAGTCCTGCAGGAGCGGCGCGGGCCAGGGGCCCTCCGAGGCACCCGTGTCCACAATTTCAATTGGACATTTGTAGAGCATGGCCATGGGCTGAAGGCGCTCATCCAGCCCCGCACGCCACTCCGGCCAGGAGAGCATCCCCTCCGCGTAGGGCCGGCTGAGCGCCATGGCCCGGGCCATGGCGATGAGGACCTTCCCATCCTCCAGCGTGCACTCCAGGCGGGTCCGGCTCCGGGCGTCGAGGGGGAGGCGGGGGTCGCTCAGGTCCAGCACGCCCTGCAGCCCTGCCAGCAGGTTGCTGAAGTCGTGGAGCGTCGCCCGCCAGAGGGACTCGGAATTCATGTCTGCTCCCCTCATGCACGAAAAAGCTTGAATGAAGTTACCTTGGAGTCGACCCTCAGTGCATCACAGGACGGCGACAGGACCCAACATGCAGCAACCAACAAAACGGCTGGGCGAACTGCTCGTGGAGAGCGGCCTGATCACCCCTGCCCAGCTGCAGAGTGCCATCACCCACCAGAAGATCGCCCGGGGCCGCCTCGGCAGCAACCTGGTGGCGCTGGGCTACATCTCCGAGGAGGTCCTCATGGACTTCCTCAGCCAGCAGACAGGTGTGCCGCAGATGGACGTGCGCAACATCGAAGTCTCGCCCCAGGTGCTCAAGCTGGTGCCGCACCGGCTTGCGGACCAGTTCACGGTGCTGCCCATCGCCACCCGGGAGCCGAAGTTCCTGGTGCTGGCCATGTCCGACCCCTCGGATCTCAACGCCATCGACAGCACCCGGTTCGCCTCCGGACTCCACATCGAACCTGTGGTCGCCTCCCACAGCGCGCTCCGCAAGGCCATCGCAGACCTCTACCGCCGCCTCGACCCCCCCACGGGCGCCAACACCGTGGAAGTCGGCCAGGGCAACGGGCAGGACGAGGCGCTGCCCGTCACCTTCTCCTTCGACCCCCTGCCGATGCCCAAGCCCACGGCGCAGCCCACGAACCTGCCGCGGGATCCCTTCTTCGGCAGCGCCAGCGGCCCCACCCAGCCCATCAACGTCGACCCCTTCGGCCTGCTCGACAGCGCCCCGCCCCGCCCCGCTCCCGCGCCCACGAACACCGAGCTGGTGCATGGCCGCACCATGGGGGGCAGCGCCCGGCGCCTGGAGACCTACCAGACCCGCACCCTCGTACTGGGCCTCATCCGCCTCTTCCAGCGGCGCGGCATCATCGGTCCGGATGAGCTGCAGCGCCTGCTGGCCAACCTGGTCGAGTCCGGCGAGCTCAAGGACAACGACAAGATCGGCTAGTTGTCGACCTTCAGGATGGCCAGGAAGGCTTCCTGAGGAATCTCCACGTTGCCGATGGACTTCATCCGCTTCTTGCCTTCTTTCTGCTTGTTGAGCAGCTTCTTTTTGCGCGAGATGTCGCCGCCATAGCACTTGGCGAGGACGTCCTTGCGGCGGGCCTTGACGTTGGTGCGGGCGATGATCTTGCTGCCGATGGCGGCCTGGATGGCCACGTCGAACATCTGCTGGTGGATCACTTCCTTCATCTTCTGGCAGAGGGCCAGGCCCAGGAACTGGCTCTTGCTGCGGTGCACCAGGATGGACAGCGCATCCACGGCCTCGGAGTTCACCAGGATGTCCATCTTCACCAGGTCGGATTCCACGTAGTGCTTCATGTGGTAGTCGAGGCTGGCATAGCCCTTGGAGATGGACTTGAGCTTGTCGTAGAAGTCCAGCACCACCTCGTTCAGGGGCAGCTCGTAGACCAGCATCACGCGGTCCTGGCTCACGTACTCGATCTTCTGCTGGAGGCCGCGGCGCTCCTCGCAGAGCTTGATGAGGCCGCCCACGAAATCGGTGCGGGTCAGGATCGTGGCCTCGATGATGGGCTCCTCGATCTTGGCGATCTTCTGGAGCGGCGGCAGCTTGGAGGGGTTGTCGACGGAGACCTCCGTGCCGTCGGTCAGGTGCACGTGGTAGCGCACGCTGGGGGCGGTGATGATGAGGTCCAGGTCATGCTCGCGCTCCAGCCGCTCCTGCACGATCTCCATGTGGAGCAGGCCCAGGAAGCCGCAGCGGAAGCCGAAGCCCAGGGCCGTGGAGGTCTCCGGCTCGTAGGTGAAGCTGCTGTCGTTGAGGCGCAGCTTCTCCATGGCGTTGCGCAGGTTCTCGAAGTCGTCGCTGGAGGTGGGGAAGATGCCGGCGAAGACCACCGGTTGGATCTCCTTGAAGCCCTTGAGCATCACGGTGGAGGGCTTGGTGTTGTGGGTCAGGGCGTGGGTGAGGGTGTCCCCCACCTTCACATCCGCCAGCTGCTTGATGCTGGCCACCAGATAGCCCACCTCGCCCACGGAGAGACTGTCCTGCTTGTCCATCTTGGGGTCGAAGATGCCGATCTCGTCCACGCGGTACTCGCCGCCGGTGGCCATGAAGCGGATCTGGTCGCCCGCCTTGATCGTGCCGTTGACCACGCGGATGAGGCTCACCACCCCCCGGTAGGAGTCGTAGTAGCAGTCGAAGATCAGGGCCTGGAGCAGCGCCTTCGGGTCCCCCTGGGGAGGCGGGATGCACTTCACGATCTGTTCGAGCACCTGGGCGCAGTTCTCGCCGGTCTTGGCGCTGACGTTCACGGCGTGGGCCGTGTCCACTAGGCCGATGACCGTGTCGATCTGCTCGAGAACCCGCTCGGGATCCGCGCTGGGCAGGTCGGTCTTGTTGAGGACCGGGAACACCTCCAGGCCGTTCTCCAGCGCCAGGTAGGTGTTGGCCAGGGTCTGGGCCTCCACGCCCTGGGTGGCGTCCACCACCAGGATGGCGCCCTCGCAGGCCGCGAGGCTGCGACTCACCTCGTAGGTGAAATCGACATGGCCTGGCGTATCGATGAGGTTCAGCGTGTAGATCTTGCCGTCCTGCGCGGGGTATTTCAGCGTGACCGCATGGGCCTTGATGGTGATGCCGCGCTCGCGCTCCAGGTCCATGTCATCCAGGATCTGCGCCTGCATGTCGCGGCCGGCCACGGTCTTGGTCAGCTCCAGCAGGCGATCCGCCAGCGTGGACTTGCCATGATCAATGTGGGCGACGATGGAAAAATTGCGGATGAGCGCTGGATCTGGCACTGAGGAACCTCGAACCCGTCATTGTACCGTTGGAATCCTTTCACGTCCCGGGATTTTCCCCAGGAATGCGTATTAGAATCCAGGAAGCTATAACGGGGCGGTGTGGATCTTCATCCTGCAGTTGCCCGTAACCGATAGGCCTCATACCCTTGAATCTCCCTTCCAAGGAGTCCGCTTGCCTCAGTTTGTGCCCCCGATGACGATCCTGATGGTGGAGGACAATGCGCTCCAGCGTCGGGAGATCGAGGCCCAGCTGCAGCCCCTGGGACACCGCGTCATCTCCGCCAACAACGGGCAGGAGGCACTGGACCGCATGGAGAAGGAGCTCCCTGACCTCATCGTCATGGACGCGGTGATGCCCTCCATGGATGGCTTCAAGGCCTGCGAGCTGATCCGGGCCAATGTCCGGACGGCGGGCATTCCCATCCTGGTCCTGACCGCCCTCAGCCGCGATGCCAAGGACCGCAGCTACGCGGCCGGCGCCGACGACTTCATCCGCAAGCCCGCCAACACGCTGCTGCTGCAAGTGCGCGTGCAGACCCACCTGCGGATCCACACGCTGGTGCAGAAGCTGGGTGACCCCGCTCCCCTCCGCCCCAAGGTGCTCGTGGCCTCAGCCAGTCCCCTGGTGCGGTCCCAGGTGCAGAACCACTTCGGCAAGGACCAGGGCACCTTCCTGGAAGCCACGGGTGAGATCCAGGCCCGCGCCCAGGTCATGGCCCACCGACCCGACATCCTGGTGCTCGACACGGACCTCGTTGAAGGCAGCGCGCAGCACCTGGCGGTCGCGATCCACCAGTCCGAGGAGCTGCGGACCATGCCGGTATTGTTGCTGCACAGTCCGGGGGAGCTGGAGACCTGGTCTCGGCTCAAGGAGCCCGTGTCGGATGCGCTTGACAAGCCCCTGGTGGCCCGGGAGACCCGCCGGCGCCTGCTGCTGCTGGCGCGTCTGTCCCAGCTGCAGAAGCTAGCCGAGGCGTGAGCAGCGGGCCGGGCCTCCGGGCACTCGCCCTCAGCCTGGCGGCGACCACCCTCTTCGCCCTCGCCACCGAGGGCCGGGTCACCGACGGCCGCCACGGGCTGCCCGGCGTGCGGGTCTCGGCGGACCGGCTGCCGCGGGTCCACCCCACGGGTCAGGTCCCCACCACCCTCACCGATGCCGAGGGCCGCTTCCGGCTGGAACTGCAGCCCTCGGACACCGTCCTCGCCGTGGAGAAGGACGGGTGGCGCCGCGATTTGATCCCCGCCCCCGAGTGGTCCCGCGAGATCGTGCTGCGCGCCGAGCCCGGCTTCCACGAGGAAGCCGTCTGCCTGGTCCGCCTGGACTTTCCGGATGAGCCCTCGCAGCTGCCCGACAGCGAGCTGCGGGAGCTGCTCTTCTCCCGCCGCCCCGGGGTCGCCAGCGCCGCGAACTACCTCTACGAGGTGAGCAAGGGCGCCCTCTCCCTGGTCGAGGGGCGCCTGGTGAAGCTGCGGAGCGCCGCCTTCCCCGCCCCCCGCCGGGATGAGCACAAGTCCGCCCTGGCGCGCTGGGTGCTGGAGCAGCTGCGGGGCCAGGACTGGGGCAGCTGCGACCGCGTGGACAACCGCACCGGCGCCCCGCAGCCCGATGGCAAGCCGGACCACCTGTGGGTGTTCATGCCGGGTCCGCCCCAGTCCCTCACTGCGGACGAGGGCCACTTCAAGGCCGTGAGCCTGCTGGAGCCGCTGCCCTGGGACCGGCTCCAGCGCTGGCCCCTGCTCTTCCTGACCGAGGAGGTGCCCCTCGGCAACATCGTCCACGAAGCCTTCCACGCCATGGGCGAACACCGGGTGGACGATCTCTACGTGGGCTGCCAGGACCCCTACACTGCGGGCATCTGGGACCTCATGGACGCGGGCCAGTACCGCGGCTGGGACCGCTCCCACCCCGAGGCCGGCCCCTGGCGGGAGGATACGGGCTACAGCCCCTCCCACCCCCTGGCCTGGGTGCGCTCGGAGCTCTGGTACCGGGGCCGCTTCCGCACCGCCACCCGCCGCCTGGCCGTGACCGGCCGCACCTGGGAGGGCTGGATCGCGCCCGCCAGCCGGGCCCCGGGCGGAGACCCCCAGTGGGTCACGCTGCCGGATCCCCGGAAGCAGGGCCGCTTCTTCAGCCTGGAGGTGCGTCGGCCCTGGGGCTTCGAGCGCGGCCTCGTGGGCGGCCGCACCGGCCCCGGCCGGGAGGGCCTGATCGTGGCCCGCATCGATCCCAGCCTGCTCACCCACGGCGATCCCAAAGGTCCCGTGCGGATCGTGGACGCCCACCCGGGCAGCCCCGAGCCGCCCAAGCCCCGCTTCCCCTGCCGCATGTGGGAGCTCGACGACGCCGCCTTCAACCTCGGCCCCGGCGAGAACCCCAGGGGCCGCAGCGGCCCCCTGGCCTGGGACGTGCTCGAAACGGATGCCAGCGGCCGCATGAGGGTGCGCGTGCGGCTGGAGCGGCGCTGACCCACCGGGGGGGCTGAGCCTCTGCTCGGTATCGGCTGCGCCGATACGCGAGATAAACAGATTTCTGGCTGGTCCGGCTGTCTCTTGGACCATCCTTGGCCATGCCCTTGGAGGCTCCATGCGCCTGACCCTGCTGCTCTGCGCCACCCTGACCCTCGCGGCTCAGAGTCCTGCCGAGAAGGCCGTTGCCGCGGTGCTGGATGACTGGCATCTGGCCGCGGCGCAGGCGGACGAGGTCCGCTACTTCTCACACCTGGCGGAAGGTGCGGTGTTCCTGGGCACGGACGCCACGGAGCGCTGGGCCAAGCCCGCCTTCCAGGCCTGGGCCCACCCCATCTTCCAGCGGGGCAAGGCCTGGTCCTTCAAGGCCACGCGCCGGGTGGTGACCCTCTCCCGAAACGGGGAGCTCGCCTGGTTCGACGAGGACCTGGCCACCCCGAACCTGGGCCCTTCCCGGGGCAGTGGCGTGCTCTCGAAGCAGGGCGGCCACTGGCGCATCGAGCAGTACAACCTCAGCGTGCCCATCCCCAACGCCCTCATGAAAGCCGTGAAGGCCCAGATCGAGGCGCTGCCGAAGCCCCCCGCGAATCCTTGAACTGGCGCTGAGTGGGGCGGAAACGGGTGACGCGTCCTGGCTACCCAGTAAGATGAGACATGCGACCCCTGCCTGCCCTGCTCCTGACCTGCTCCTGCGCCCTGCTCGGCGCCCAGACCGCGCCCCCGGGCCTCGCTCCGACGGCCGAGCGCTTCCGCGCTGAGGAGGCGCGCACCCATGGCGCCTACACGGACCTGGCCTGGCTCTGCGACCGCATTGGCCACCGGCTGTCGGGTTCGCCCCAGCTGGACCTGGCCATCGCCTGGGCCCAGTCCCGCCTGAAGGCCGCGGGCCTGGTGAACGTCCATGCCGAGCCGGTCATGGTGCCCCACTGGGTTCGAGGCCGGGAGTCCGCGGAGCTGCTGCTGCCGACGGCGCACCGGCTGAACATCCTGGGGCTGGGCGGCAGCGTGGGCACGCCGCCGGGGGGCCTCACCGCCGACGTGGTGGTGGTCGGCTCCTTTGACGAGCTGGAGAAGCTGGGCACGGCCGTGAAGGGCAAGATCGTCCTCTACGATGTGCCCTTCAAGAGCTACGGCCACACCGTGGTCTACCGGCACGACGGCGCCGCCCGGGCCTCCAAGCTGGGCGCCGCGGCGGCCCTGGTGCGGTCCGTGGGACCCGTGAGCCTGGACACGCCCCACACCGGCGTCATGGACTACGATCCCGCCTTCCCCCGGATTCCCACCGCCGCCGTCACCATCGAGGCCGCCACCCAGATGCGCCGCATGCAGGACCGCGGCGAGCGCATCCAGCTGCGCCTGGAGATGGGCGCCCAGACCCTGCCAGACGCGCCTTCGGCCAACGTTGTCGGTGAGATCCGCGGCAGCGAGAAGCCCGAGGAAGTGGTCATCCTGAGCGGCCACCTGGACAGCTGGGACGTGGGCCAGGGCGCCCAGGATGATGGCGCGGGCTCGGTGCTCGCCATGGAGGCCGCCCGCCTCATCCAGGCCCTGGGCCTCAAGCCGAAGCGCACCGTGCGCGTGGTGCTGTGGACCAACGAGGAGAACGGCCTGCGCGGCGGCAAGGGCTACCGGGACGCGCACGCCGCGGACCTCAAGGACATCATCGCCGCCGTGGAAACAGACTCCGGCAGCGAGCGGGTGAAGGCGTTCAGCTTGGATCTGCCGAAGGCTTCACCCCAGGCCAAAGCTGACGCTTTGGCCTCGCTGAAAAGCTTGGGCAAGGAGCTGGAAGGGCTCGGGGTGACGTTTCGCCTTGGGGGGTCCGGCGCGGACGTGGGGCCCATCGTGGCGGCAGGCGTGCCCGGCATCGGCATGCACCACGCCGCCACCCACTACTTCGACGTGCACCACACCCACGCGGACACCTTCGACAAGGTGGACCTCGAAGACCTGGACTTCAACGCCGTCGCCCTGGCCACCTTCGCCTACGCCCTGGCGCAGTCGGATGTGAAGCTCCGCTAGCTACCGCTCCGCCACCCGCTGATAGCGGAAGGTGACTCGGCGCTGGAGGGCGCGGCCCTCCAGGCTGCTGCCATCGCCTTCGGGCTGGCTGTCGCCGTGGGCCTCGGAGGCCAGCCGGGCGGCGGGCAGGCCCATGCCGGCCAGGAAGCGCTGGGCGGTGAGCGCCCGCTGAGCACTGAGTTCCAGGGCATCGCCGCCGCCCCGGCCCTGCTCGCCCGGCGCCGCGTGGCCCTCGCAGACGAGGGTGAAGCCTTCGTAGCGGAGGGCCAGCTCCGACAGCCGCACCAGCATCACGTCACTGCCGGGCTCCAGGCTCGCAGACCCTTCGGCGAAGAGCATGGCGCCGCGAAAGCTCACGAAACGCAGCTGGGTCCCGGCATCCCGGCCCTCACTGGCCTGGGCGGCGTTGAGCAGCTTCTCCAGGTCGCTGGCCTTGCTTGGGTCCATGCCGGTGGAACCCGGCAGGATGCCGTCCCCGGAGGTGGGCAGCCCCGGCGCCGGCTGGACGCCGAGGGCCTTCTGGATGGAGGCTACGGCCAGCTGGAGCTTGGTCTGGTCCGCCACGGAGAAGGAATACAGCAGCGCGAAGAAGGCCATGAGCTGGACCATCAGGTCAGCGAAGGTCATGAGCCAGAGGGATTCCAGGTCCGCCTTGCGCCGCTGGAAGCGGACCGGGGACTGGCTAGCCACGGCTTCTCCGCTCGAGGGTCCGCTTCCTGGGGGCCAGGAAAGCGTTCAGCTGGGCCTCGAGGACGGTGGGGTGCATCTCGGCCTGGATGCCCAGGACCCCCTCCAGCATGATGTTCTTGAGCTGCATCTCCTCCCGGCTGCGCAGCTCCAGCTTCCCGGCGATGGGGATGGCCAGCAGGTAGGCGATGACGGCGCCGTAGAGGGTGGAGAGCAGGCAGAGGGCCATGGCGCTGCCGATGCCCGAGGGGTCCTTGAGGCTGGCGAAGAGCTGCACCATGCCGATGAGGGTGCCCACCATGCCGAAGGAGGGGGCGCTCAGGGCGATGAAGCGGAAGATCTCCTGGCCCTGGTGGTGGCGATCCTGGGTGGCGTGCAGTTCCTGGGCCAGCACCGCGTGGATGTGCTCCCGATCGGACTGGTCCACGACCATGCGGAGCCCCTTGGCCAGGAAGCCCTCCACGTCCATGGCCTTCTCCATGTTGAGCAGGCCCTCGCGGCGGGCGCGCTGGGAGAGGCCCACGATCTGGGCCACAAGGGCCTGGGTCTCCGGCGCCCGGGTGAAGAAGGCCCGGGAGGCGATGGAGAAGGCGTAGCGCACGTGCTCCAGGGGGAAGCGGATCATGGTCGCGGCGATGACGCCGCCCAGGACCACGATGGTGCTGGCTGGGTGGAAGAAGATGCGCGGGTTGGGACCCAGCCCGATGGCCACTGCCAGCAGCAGCACCCCCAGCAGCACCCCCAGGAAGCTTCCTCGATCCATGGACCTACCCTCGGATCACCTATCGGCAGCTCCGGACAACCACCCCAGAATTGGCAAGGTGGCCCACCCAGCGGGGCCGGTCTCAGAGCCCCGGCGGGAACCCCACGGCCAGCCTCATCCGGGCGATGCCGCCGTCGACGCTGCCATCGGCGCGGCGGATGAGGAGGGGCGGCTCGGCCTCGGGGCACTGGGCCCGGGCCTCGAAGTCCTCGGGCAGGTCCTGGCGGCGGGCGGCCGCAAAGACATCCAACCCATAGGGCTCGCCCTCCTTGAAGACGATCTCCCGGCGGTGCAGACAGAGCAGCCCCGCGGCGGCCAGGGCGGCCAGGGCCCGGTCCCGCTGGTCGTTGGGGAAGACGTAGGCGAAGAGGCCCCCTGGGGCCAGCAGCCGGGCCGCGGCCAGGGCGTAGTCGGCGATGCCGCCCCGCACCTCCAGCCGGGCGGGCACGGACTGGGGGTGCGCAGCGGGCAGCCGCTGCCCCTCGGGCCAGTAGGGGGGCGTGCCCAGCACCAGGTCGAAGGGCGCCTGGTCCGCGAAGAGGTCAGGATCCCGCAGGTCCCCGAGCCGCGGGAAGACCCGGTGCTCCTGGCCGTTGTAGCGGATGCTCTTCCGGGCCAGGCGCAGGCTCTCTTCCTGGGCCTCCACGGTGTGCACCTCGGCCCCGGGACAGCGCCAGGCCGCCATGAGGGCCACGCTGCCGATGCCCGAGCCCAGGTCCGCGATGCGGCCGGGGCGGGGGCACCAGCTGGTGCCATACCAGGCCGTGACCAGGTCATCCGTGCTGAAGCGGTTGCCCTTGAGCAGTTGGAAGATGCGCCAGCGGCCGCAGAGGCCGTCCAGGGACTCGCCCGGCTCCAGGTCCACCCCCCCGGGCGGCACAGGCCCCGGGCGCACCCAGCCCTTGTAGCTGGCGGCATCTCCGGAGGCAGTAGGGCGCGGCATCCTCTGAGTGTCGGCGAAACCAGGGGCCAATAGCAAAGATCCCAGGCTGAAAGGGCAAGCCACAGATGGAGCAGATGAAAAAGATCTAACCACCGATGAACACCGATAAGTGCTGATTAAAAGCTGATAAAGAATTGATTAATAATACATACAGTTGTTTATATCTTGCCTTTTTCGGCGTTTATCGGTGTTCATCGGTGGTTCTGCTCTTGATCTTGCTCGAATCCGACACCATGCCGTTATCTTCCGGAGATCACGCTGGCGCCCGGGCCTTCCCTGCGCGACACTCGGAGCATGGTCGCTGCTGGCAGAGCCCCGGAGCCCGTCCTCCGCGAGGGGGAGGGTTCAGCGTGCGGCGATGAGTCCTGCCTGACCCTCGAAGGAGCCTTCGACCGCGTCAAGGCCGCATTCCTGAAGCACCACCCCAACGGGGATGTGGCCCTGCTGAACCGGGCCTACCTGGTTGGGCGGAACATGCACGCCACGCAGCTGCGCAAGAGCGGGGAGCCCTACTTCTTCCACCCCCTGGCCGTGGCCCAGAGCCTGGCGGACTGGCGGCTGGACGCGGCCAGCGTAGCCTGCGGCATGCTGCACGACGTGGTCGAGGACACCCTCATGACCCAGGTGCAGGTGAAGGCCCAGTTCGGCGAGGAGATCTCCGAGATCGTGGATGGCCTCACCAAGATGAGCAAGCTGGCCTTCACGGATCGCCACCTGCTCAACGCCGAGAATGTCCGCAAGCTGCTGGTGGCCATGGGCAAGGACGTGCGCGTGCTGCTCGTGAAGCTGGCGGACCGGCTGCACAACATGAAGACCCTGGGCGTCATGGAAGAGGAGAAGCGCCGCCGCATCTCCCGGGAGACCCTGGAGCTCTACGCGCCCCTGGCGAACCGGCTGGGCATGGGCACCGTGCGGCTGGAACTGGAGGACCTCGCCTTCCGGCAGCTGGAGCCCGAGCAGCACGCCGAGCTGTGCAGCGCGGTGGAGCGCAAGCGGGCCAAGCTCTCCGCCACCATCCAGGAGATCCACGGCTCCCTGCAGGCCATCCTCCGCCAGCAGGGGATCCAGGCCCAGGTCTACGGCCGCATCAAGCACCTCTACGGCATCTACAAGAAGATGGGCACCCAGGCCAAGGGCTTCGAGGACATCCACGACTGGCTGGCCTACCGCATCATCTGCCCGGACCGCGCCAGCTGCTACACGGCCCTGGGCCTGGTGCACGGCCTCTACAAGCCCGTGCCGGGCAAGTTCAAGGACTACATCAGCCTGCCCAAGGAGAACGGCTACCAGAGCATCCACACCACGGTGCTGATGACCTCCGGCGACATCTTCGAGGTCCAGATCCGCACCGAGGAGATGCACCTGCACTCGGAAGCTGGCATCGCCAGCCACTGGACCTACAAGGACGGCCGCATCGCGAACCGCGCCGAGATCAACCAGGTCTCCTTCCTGCGCCGCATGGTGGAGCTGCACCAGGACTCCCAGGACAGCCGGGAGCTGGTGGCCAACCTCCGCGGCGAGCTGACCTTCAACCGCATCCAGGTCTTCACGCCCAAGGGCGACCTCCGCAGCCTCGTAGAGGGCAGCACGCCCGTGGACTTCGCCTACGCCATCCACACCGAGGTGGGCCACCGCTGCGTGGGCGCCAAGGTGAACGGCCGCATCGTGCCCCTGAAGCACACCCTGCTCAACGGCGACCGCGTGGAGATCCTCACCCGGCCCAACCACAAGCCCAGCCGCGACTGGCTCGGCTTCGTGAAGTCCGCCGGCGCCAAGGGCCGCATCCAGGCCTTCATCCGCGAGGAGAAGCGCGCCCACGCCATCCACCTGGGTCGCGAGCGGCTGGAGCGCGAGTCCCGCGCCATGGGCGTGCGCCTGGATGACGCAGAGTCGAAGGCGAAGCTCGACGCGCGCCTGGTCGAGATGAAGCTCCCCAGCTGGGACGCGGCCTACGCGGCCCTGGGCTTCGGCCGGATGACGGTGCACAAGCTCATCGAGCCCCTGATTCCCGAGCTGGAGCGGGCCAAGCCCAAGGAGAACACCTCGAACCTCCTGGACTCCGTGGTGGTGGGCGACACCACGGGGATCCTCTACACCCTGGCGGCCTGCTGCAAGCCCATCTGGGGCGACGAGGTCATCGGCTACATCACCCGCACCCGGGGCACGGCCATCCATCGCGCGGACTGCCCCCAGCTCAACACCGCCACCCTGCTGCCCGAGCGCCGGGTGAGCGTGGCCTGGGGCAAGCACGGCACCGAGCTCTACGACACCGAGCTCACGCTGACCTCCGAGGACCGGCCGGGCATGGTGGCCGCCATCTCTGAGAGCATCCAGCGCGTTGGCATCAACGTGCAGCGCTTCCACGGCTCGGCCACGGAGGAAGGCGCCGGGCTCTTCCACATCGCCCTCCGGGTCCGCGACCGCGCCCACCTGGTGGAGCTCATGGCCGTCCTCCGGCGCACCCGCGGTGTCTACACCGTCGAGCGGGTGAAGGGCTCGGTGTTCGGGAAGGTCAAGTGAGACCGGGAGGTGCGCCATGACTGCCTGGCGTCCCCCCAGCGAGGCCCCGCCCGTGCCCTGGGCCCAGGTCGCGGAGAGCCTCCGCCGACCCCAGCTCGGTCCCAACCCGCACAAGCTCAGCCCCCGCATGGCGGAGGACCCGCGCCGCGCCGCCGTGGGCGTCATCCTCTGGGGCGACGCCACTGGCGCCCGCAAGCTCGTCCTGGTGCAGCGCGGCTTCGGCGCGCCCCAGCACGCGGGTGAGCTGGCCTTCCCCGGCGGCATGGTCGAACCTCGGGACCGGGACCTGCCCGCCACCGCCCGCCGCGAAGTCGCCGAGGAGCTCGGCGTCACCGCCGGCCTCTGGGAGCTGGGCTGCTTTCCGGACGGCGTGGCCAAGGCCCGGGTGCGCTTCACGCCCGTCTTCTTCCGCTGGGAAGAGCCCGAGCCGCGCTTCCACCTGGACCACGAACTGGAGCAGGTGCTGCTGCTGCCCCTGGCGCCGCTCCTGACGGCCCCCTGGACCGTGGAGCGCCTGGAGCGCTATGGGTTCACCCTGGACGTGCCCCGCCTCGAGCTGCCCCAGGCCCCCCTCTGGGGCGCCACCGCCTTCATCCTGAAGTCCTGGCTCGACGTCCTGCGGGACTGCGACTGAGGCCTACTTCGCGCCCTTGACGCTGCCGTCCTTCTCGAGGTACTTGTCGGGGTCCTTCTGCAGGCTGGCGGCGCAGTGCTTGCTGCAGACGCGGTATTCCTGGCCCCGCACCACGACGATCTGGTCCTTGGGGCTGGTCTTCATGCGGCAGATGGGGTCAATGGTGTTGGTGGCTGGCTTGGCCTTCTCGGGCGCGGGGGCGGCGAGGACGGCGAGGCAGAGCAGGGCAGCGTGAAGCATGGGACCTCCGGAGAGGACCCAGTGTAGCGGACTGCCCCGGGACAATTCGTCGCAGGGCCGTGGAACCGGTCGGGCCGCCTACTTCTTGGCGTTCTTGGGCGTGCCGTCCTTCTGCAGGTACTTGTCCGGATCCTTCAGCATCTTGGTGTCGCAGCCGGCGCAGCAGATGCGGTACTCGCGGTCCCGGACGACCACGGTCTTGGACTTCTCGCTGACCTTGCCGCCCAGGACGGGGCAGATCGTGTTGGTGGCGGGCTTGGCCGCTGGCGCGGCCAAGAGGAACAAGGAAAGCAGGGGTGCGAGCATGGGAGCTCCTTTTCAGTGGGGTTCTTGATATCTCAGGCTTCGACAGAAGCCTGAGCAGGCAGGGAACGCTTCTTCCAGAGATAATAAATCGCGGGATAGACCAGCAGCTCCAGGAGGAAGCTGGTGGTGAGACCGCCCACCATGGGCGCGGCGATGCGCTTCATGAGGTCGGCGCCCGAGCCTGTGCTCCACATGATGGGCAGCAGGCCCATGAAGGCCGCGGCCACGGTCATGGCCTTGGGCCGCACCCGCTTCACGGCGCCGTGGATGATGGCCTCGATGAGGTCGCCGTCGGTGTTCAGGTGCCCCTTCCGCTGGGCCTCGTCATGGCTGAGGTCCAGGAACAGCAGCATGAACACGCCGGTCTCGGCGTCCAGGCCCATGAGGGCGATGAGGCCCACCCAGACGGCGATGCTCATGTTGTAGTCCAGGCCCCAGAGCAGCCAGAAGGCGCCGATGGCGCTGAAGGGCACCGCCAGCATCACGATGGCCGCCTTGAAGGCGGACCGGGTGTTGGCGTAGAGCAGCCCGAAGATCAGCACCAGGGTGATGGGCAGGATGAGCTTAAGCCGCTCCTTCACGCGGATCATGTTCTCGTACTGGCCGCTCCAGGTGAGGCTGTAGCCCGGCGGCAGCTTCAGCTCCGTCACGGCGGCCTTGGCCCGCTGGACGTAGGTGCCCACGTCCACCAGGGAGGTGTCGAAGTCCAGCAGCACGTAGCCGTTCATGAGGCCGTTCTCGTCGCGGATCATGGCGGGACCTGTGGTCCACTTCAGGTCCGCGAGCTCCTCCATGGCCACGGTGCCGCCCCCGGGCAGGGACACCAGCACCCGGCCCAGGGCCGCCGTGGACTCCCGGAAGTCCCGCTGGTAGCGCACGTTCACGGGGTAGCGCGCCCGGCCGTCGAAGACCGTGGCCTGGGTGTCCCCGCCGATGGCCGTCATCACCATCATGTTGGCCTGCTCCACGCTGAGCCCGTAGCGGGCCAGGCGGTCGCGCTTGAGCACGAAGTCCAGGAAGTAGCCTTCGTTGGTGCGCTCGGCGAAGGCGCTGCGGGTGCCCGGCACCTTGGCCAGGGCCGCCTCGGCCTCCACGGCCAGGCGCTCGATCACCGCCAGGTCCGGCCCGTTGACCTTGAGGCCCACGGGTGTCCGGATGCCCGTGCTGAGCATGTCCAGCCGGGCCTTGATGGGCATGGTCCAGGCGTTGGGCATGGCGGGCAGGCGCACCGCGTGGTCCAGGTCCCGGACGATGTCCTCCTGGGTGACCCGGTCCCGCCAGAAGGGCCGGAGCAGGCCCTTCACCCAGCCCGGCGCCCAGGATGAGAACCAGCGGGGCCTCTCGCGCCACTGGTCCTCGGGCTTGAGCACGATGACCGTCTCCATCATGGAGAAGGGCGCGGGATCCGTGGCCGTGTCGGCGCGACCGGCCTTGCCGTAGACCCGCGCCACCTCGGGCACCGTGCGGATGAGCCGGTCCTGCACCTGGAGGATCCGCTGGGCCTCGGTCTGGCTGAGGCCCGGCAGGGTCGAGGGCATGTAGAGCAGCGTGCCCTCATTGAGGGGCGGCATGAACTCGCTGCCCAGCTTCAGGAACACCGGCACCGTCGCCAGCACCAGCAGGAACGCCACGGCGATGGTTGCCCTGGCGTGCTTGAGGACGAAGCGGCAGGGGCGCTCGTAGATCCGGTGGAGGAACACCGAGATGGGGTGCTTCTCCTCCGGATAGTAGGTGCCCACCAGGGCGTGGGAGCCCAGCTTCGCGAGCCACCGGGGCTTGAAGGTGAAGGGGTCCATCCGCGCGAACATCATGCGCAGGGCGGGATCCAGGGTGATGGCCAGCAGGGCCGCGATGGCCATGGCCAGGTTCTTGGAGTAGGCCAGGGGCTTGAAGAGCCGCCCCTCCTGGTCCACCAGGGTGAACACGGGCATGAAGGCCACGGCCACCACCAGCAGGCTGAAGAACACGGACGGACCCACCTCCAGCAGGGCGTCGAGACGCACCTTGTGGAAGTCGCCGGGACGGCCCGAGCTGTTCCACTCCTCCAGCTTCTTGTAGGCGTTCTCCACCTCCACGATGGCGCCATCCACCAGCACGCCGATGGAGATGGCGATGCCCGCCAGGCTCATGAGGTTCGCATTGAGGCCCGCCGCCTGCATGGGGATGAAGGCCAGGGCCACGCTCACGGGGATGGTGACGATGGGCACGATGGCGGAGGGGATGTGCCACAGGAAGACCAGGATCACCAGGGAGACGATGAGCATCTCCTCGATGAGCTTCCAGGACACGGTGCTGATGGCCTTCTGGATCAGCTCGGAGCGGTCGTAGGTGGTGACCACCTCGACGCCCTCGGGCAGGGACGCCTTCAGGTCCTTCAGCTTCTCCTTCACGGCGGTGATGACGTTCAGGGCGTTCTCGCCCTGGCGCATGATGACGATGCCGCCCACGGCGTCGCCCTGCCCGTCCAGGTCCGCCAGGCCCCGCCGGATGTCCGGCCCCAGGGTCACGGTGGCCACGTCCCCCAGGCGGATGGGCGTGCCGTTCTCGGCCTTGAGCACGGCCTCCTCCAGATCCTTCAGCGTCTTCACGTAGCCCCGGCCCCGCACCATGTACTCGCGGCCCGAGACCTCGATCAGGCGACCTCCGGCCTCGTTGTTGGCGGCCTTCACCGAGGCGATCACCGCCTCCAGCGGCAGGCGGTAGGCCGACAGCTTGTTGGGGTTCACGGCCACCTGGAACTGCCGCGCCTGGCCGCCCACGGTGGCCACCTCGGCCACGCCAGGCACGCTCTGCAGCGCATAGCGCAGGAACCAGTCCTGGTGGCTGCGAAGCTCGTCGCTGCGGTGTTTTCCCGCGCGGTCCACCAGGGCGTACTGGAAGATCCAGCCCACGGAGGTGGCGTCCGGACCGAGCTCGGTCTTCACGCCGGGCGGCAGGTTCGCGGTGATCTTGCTGAGGTATTCCAGCACGCGGCTGCGGGCCCAGTAGATGTCCGTGCCGTCCTCGAAGATCACGTAGACGTAGGAGTAGCCGAAGTCCGAGAGGCCGCGCACGGCCTTGACCTTGGGCGCCCCCAGCAGGCTGGTGATGATCGGGTAGGTGACCTGGTCCTCCACCAGGTCGGGGCTGCGGTCCCACTTGGAGTAGACGATGACCTGGGTGTCGCTGAGGTCCGGCAGGGCGTCCAGGGGGATGCGCTGCATGGACCAGAAAGAGAGGCCCAGCAGCAGCAGGCTGGCGGCCACCACCAGGAAGCGGTTCTCGGCGGAGAAGCGGATGATCTTCCGGATCATGGCTTGGCCTCGTGCTTGTGCTCAGCCTTGGCGCCCAGGGAGGCCAGGGCGGCCCGTAGGCGGGACTCGGAGTCCACCAGGAACGCGGCCCCGGTGACCACCTCGTCACCGGCCTCGAGGCCCTTGCGGACCTCCACCAGGTCGCCGGACGCGGGACCGGTCTCCACCTCACGGGGCTCGAACTTGCCGTCGCCCAGGGCCACGAAGACCACCTTGCGCGTGCCGGAGTCCAGCACCGCATCCAGGGGCACCAGCAGGCCCTTGCGGTTGCCCGTCTTCAGCACAGCGTCCCCGAACATCTCGGGCTTCAGCTCGCCCCGGGGATTGGCCACCTCGATACGGACCTTGGCGGTGCGCGTCTTGGGATCCAGCACTGCGTCCACGAAGGCCACGCGGCCCGGGAAGGCCCGGCCGTCGCCGCCGTTGATGCGCAGCTCTGCGGCACCGCCCACCTTCACCCGGGCCAGCTCGGACTCGGTGACCTCCGCCTGGGCCCAGAGGTGGCCCAGGTCCGTGATCTCCAGCGGGGCCTCGCCCGGCGAGACCCGCGAGCCTTCCACCACGGACTTGGCGGTGATGACGCCGCTGAGGGGCGAGCGCAGCGTGAGCGTCTTCTGGACCTCGCCCGTCTTCTCCAGCTGCTCCAGGGCCTCGGCGGGCACGTCCCACAGCTGCAGGCGGCGGCGGGCGGAGTCCAGCAGGTCGCCGCCGGACTGCTTCAGGGCGCCGCCGCTCAGGGCCTTCTGGGTGCGCAGGGCCAGCAGGTACTCCCGCTGGGCGCTCACGAACTCGGGGCTGTAGAGGCTGAAGAGGGGCTGCCCCTTGGCCACGGCCTTGCCCACGAAGTCCGCGTAGAGCTTCTCCACGAAGCCCTCCACCTTGACGTTGATCTTGCGGACGCGGGTCTCGTCCGGAGCCAGGCGGACCACGGCGCGAATCTCGCCGCCGGTGGGGCCCAGCACCACCTTGGCGGTGCGCAGGCCGATGAGTTGCTGGCGGGCGGGGTCGATGGTGATGGCGGCCAGCCCGTCCACGCTGGACGCGCCGCCCTGG
>CAIPAY010000128.1 GCA_903863195.1 uncultured Holophagaceae bacterium | reverse complement strand
GCAAGGACATCTGGCTAAGGGAACCCTTCTCGCCATCGGGGTGGCTATCCCCTTCATCCCCTTAATCCCTGTTTCTTATTGCTTTATTAACAGGGATGCAGGGGATGAAGGGGATGGGCCTCTCCAGGTTGGGGAGTCTTGCCTAGACCTTGCCGGCCTTTGGCGAGCACCCCGCCAAAGCGCGAAGAACCTTCTTTAAAGGCCAGTGTTAGATCCGCCCAGCGAGGTCGCTGACGAGCTCGCAGAGGCGGGCGGCGTAGGCGGTCTCGTTGTCGTGCCAGCCGAAGACCTTCACGAAGCGGGGGCCGAGGGTGAGGGTCAGGTCCAGGTCCATGACGACGCTCTCTTCGCGCCCGGTGATGTCGCAGCTCACGGTGTGCGGCTCGGCCAGCGCCACCAGGCCGCGCCAGGGGCCGATCGCGGCCTCGGTGAAGACGCGGCGGAGGGCGGCCTCGTCAGCGTCCCGGCGCAGGGTGGCGGTGAGGTCCACGAGGTTCACGCTGAGGGTGGGCACCCGGATGGCCACGCCGTTGAAGGCCGCGGGCAGCCCAGGCAGGACCTGATGCAGGGCGCCGAAGGCGCTGGAGGTGGTGGGGATGATGCTCTGGAAGGCGGCCCGGCCCCGGCGGCGGTCCTTGTGGGGACTGTCCAGCAAGCGCTGGTCATTGGTGACCACGTGCACGGTGCTCATGCCCGCCGCCTCCAGGCCGAAGGTGGCATCGAGGATCTTCAGCATGGGCGCCGTGGCGTGGGCGGTGCAGCTGGCGTTGGAGATCACCCGGTGCGTCAAAGGGTCGAGCTCGGCGCCGTTCACGGGGGCGATGACCGTGAGGTCCGCATCGGGGCTGGGGGCGCTGATCACCACGTGGGTCACGCCGCCCTTCAGATGGCGAGCGGCGGCCTCCCGGCGGGTGAAGTGCCCGCTGGCCTCCACCACCAGGCGGGTGCCGGCGGGGAAGGGGATGGCCGCGGGGTCGGTCTCGTGGAACAGCGGCAGCCGCCGGGTGCCGAGCAGCAGGTAGTCCTGGCCGCCTTCGGTGAGGCCCTGGACGGGCAGCCCGCTGCGGCCGTGGATGGAGTCCTGGCGCAGCAGCTGGAGCACCTGGTCCAGGGGGGCCGGATCATTCACCGCGCTGAGCAGCTCGGGCCGGTCGCCCAGCCGCCGCACCGCGAGGCGGCCGATGCGGCCCAGCCCGTTGAGGGCGACAAGGCTCACGGGGCCACCTCCAGCACGCGCAGGCAGAGGTCCGTGAGGCGGGCCGCGGCGGCGAGCTCGTTGTCGTGCCAGCCGAAGACCTTCACGAGCCGGGGCGCGAGCAGCTTGGTCAGAAAGGGATCGTAGAGGCAGCTCGCCGTCTGGCCCACGAGGTCGGCGCTGACCAGCTCCGCGTCCAGCACCTCCAGATAGGGTGCCAGGGCGCCAGTCGCGGCGGCCGCCCGGAAGGCCGCCTGGATGGCCTCGAGGCTGGCGTCGGCGCGGAGGCTGGCGGTGAGGTCCACCAGGCTGCCGTCGGGGGTGGGCACCCGCACGGCGAGGCCCTTGAGCCGGCCCGCGAGGTGGGGCAGCACAAGGCCCAGGGCGCCCGGGGCCTCGCAGGGCGCGGGGATCATGCTGAGCGTCGCGGCCCGGGCCAGGCGCAGGTCCGTGTGGGGCAGGTCGAGGATGCGCTGGTCGGCGGTGATGCTGTGGACGGTGGTGACCAGCCCGGCCTCGAGGCCGAAGGCGTCGTCGAGCACCTGCACCAGGAGGGCGAGGCAGTTGAGGGTGCCATCGCCAGCGGAGAGGATCTGGTCCGTGCGGAGGTCCAGCACGCCGTCGTTCACGCCCAGCACCACAGTGCGGTCCGCGTCCGGCGTCACCGCGCTCAGGAGCACCTGCCGCACGCTGCCCTGCAGGTGCGCCGCGGTCTGCTCCCGTAAATTGAAGCGGCCGGTGCACTCCAGCACTACCTCCGCGCCCAGGGCGCCGAAGGGCAGGCGGCGCGGGTCCGGCTCGGCGCAGACCCGGATTCGGCGACCATCGAACACCAGCTCGTCGCCCTCGGCGACCACGGAGAAACCTGCCCGGCCGTGCACGGTGTCGTACTGCAGCAGGTGCGCGAGGGTGGCAGCGTCGGTCCGGTCGTTCACGGCCACCACCTGCACCTGGGGCACCAGCGCCAGGCGCCGCAGCGCCAGCCTTCCGATCCGCCCAAGGCCGTTGATGGCCACCTTCCGCATCCCGCCTCCGAACCTTCAGTTCTACCGGACCAGACAGGTCCTGTCGAAAAAAAAGCCCGGTAGGAACCAGGCTTAGTGGCGGAGGAATGGCTGACGGCCGCTTCAGCTCACGCGACGCAGGCGGCCTGCGGGGGCCTCCAGCTTCTTGGCCAGGGTGTTGCGGTGGATGCCGAGCTCCCGCGCTGCGGCGCACTGGTTGCCTTCGTGGGCAGCCAGGACCTCCTCCAGGTAGACGCGCTCGAACTCGCGTCGCGCCAGCTCCAGGGGAATTCCCCCACGCACCATCTCGGCTACGAGGGTTCGCAGCTTTTCGCGCATTTCATCCTCTCCAACGACCGTATCGGAACTCCGAAGGTAGCACCCTGGTGGTCCAAGTGAAAGGGCTGTGACATGATCGGAATGCAGGCCCAGACTGTGGACAAGTGTGTGGAATGCCTGTGCAGGGAACGGGAGAAATCGTGCGCAAGACCAAACTCGTGATGACCTTGGGGCCGGCCCTGATGAAGGGCGAGCGGCTGCGGGAAGCGCTGAAAGAGGCGGACGCCGTCCGTCTGAATGCCAGCCACGGGGACCTGGTTTCCCGGGCCGAAGGGCTGGAAAAGGTCCGGAGCCTGGCCCTGGAACTGGGCCGTGCCATTCCGGTGTTCCTGGATCTCCAGGGTCCGAAGTGGCGGGTCGGTCTGCTGGAGGCGCCCGTGCAGCTGGACCTGGGCAGCGTGGGCGTGTTCTACGCGCCGGCGAGTGCGGCACCGGCGGGCTTTGCCTGGGCGGCGCCGCTGCCGCATCCCGAGCTGTTCGAGGGCGCCGAGCCCGGTCAGCGCTGGTTGCTGGACGATGGCGCCATCACCGTGGAGATCCTCGCCAAGAGACCGGAGCTGCTCCGGGCTCGCGTGATCGTCGGCGGTCCCCTCAAGGCCCGGAAGGGGGTCCACCCCATCGGCCTGGACATCGCCATGAGCCCCCTGACGGAGAAGGACCACATCGACATCCGCTGGGGCGTGGAGCACCAGGTGGACCTCTTCGCCCAGAGCTTCGTGCGCCGCGCCTCGGACGTGCAGCAGCTCCAGGCCATCATCCAGCACCTGGGCGGCACCCAGCCGGTCATCGCCAAGATCGAGCACCCGGCGGCCCTGACCAACCTGGGCGAGATCCTCGACGTGGCGTGGGGCGTCATGGTGGCGCGGGGCGATCTCGGCGTGGAGCTGGGCGTGGAGCGGGTGCCGGGTCTCCAGAAACAGATCATCAGGGCCGCTCGACGCGCCCTGAAGCCGGTCATCACCGCCACCCAGATGCTGGAGAGCATGATCGAGCATCCCCAGCCCACCCGCGCCGAGGCCAGCGATGTGGCCAACGCCATCTGGGACGGCACGGACGCAGTCATGCTGAGCGCCGAGAGCGCCTCCGGCGACTATCCCGTGGAGGCCGTGCAGTGGCTGGGGCGGATTGCCACCGAGGCGGACGGCAACGTGAAGCAGCGCACCCCCACGCTGCCCGACGAGCTGGCCCAGCAGGTGCTGGCCCGCACGGACATCTCCGTGGCCTTCGCGGCCTGCCGCACCGCCGACGAGATCCATGCCCGGTGGATCGTGGCCTTCACCGAGGGCGGCGGCACCGCGCGCATGGTGAGCCGCCTGGCGGGCCGGACGCCGGTGCTGGGCGCCACGGTGGATGACCTCACCGCCCGGCGCATGGGCCTCCTGCGCGGCGTGACACCGCTCATGATCCCCCGGGTGGCCAACACGGACGAGATGGTGGAGGTTGTGCGCGGCCTGCTCATCGAGAAGCACGGCGCGGAGACCTTCGACCGCGTGGTGATGACCCTGGGCCTGCCCCTGTGGAAGACCGGCACCACGAACACCATGAAGGTGATGACTTTCTAAGGAGCCCCCATGAGCCTCACCGCACCCCTTCCCACCGAATACGACGCCGGTCTCTCGAAGTACCTGGCTGGGGCGCCCGCAGGCGATGTGCTCGCGCTGCTCGCGGAGCAGTCTGCCGAGGTGGCTGCGCTGCTCGGGGGACTCACCGAGGCCCAGGCCGCCTACCGATACGCGGTGGGCAAGTGGAGCCTCAAGGACCTGCTGCAGCACCTGACCGACGTGGAGCGCATCTTCACTTACCGCTGCCTGCGCATCGGGAGGGGCGACACCACCCCGCTGCCGGGCTTTGATGACAACGCCTTCGCTGAGGCGGCCCGGGCGGACAGCCGGCCCGTGGCAGCGCTGGTCGAGGACTTCCAGGCAGCGCGCGCCGCCAGCCTCGCGCTCTTCCGCAGCCTGCCGGTGGAAGCCTGGCTGCGGCCGGGCTCCAGCAACGGCCGGGCCCTCACCGCCCGCTGCATCCCCTACTTCGCCCTGGGCCACGCCGCCCACCACCTCGCCGTCGCCCGCGAGCGCTACCTGCCAGGGCTCCAATAGCCGCTGGCTTCAGGCTAGCTGGTCTCCATCTGGGTTCCTCGGCCTTCCAGGAAATCCCGCAAGGACTGTATTGAAAACAGGGATGCAGGGGATGAAGGGGATGAAAGAGCTAAGGCGGTGCTGCAGCGCGATGAAGCCCGGCTCTAGAGTCCCCACTCCCGCAGCGCAGCAGCCAGCTCGGCCAGCTGGTCGGGGCTGGTGGTCCGGAAGCGGCTCACGAGCTTCCAGCCCTGGGCCACTTTCTGGTAGCGGTGCAGCCAGAGGTAGGGGCCTTCCCAGTCGCCCTCGGGGTCGGTCCGGGTCTTCACCAGGAAGGCCACGGCGGTCCAGGGGCCCCGGGCCAGGAAGCGGCGGCCCAGCTCCTGGATACCCGACTCCTCGTCGGTTTCCAGCACCAGGTCGTCGAGATCGGGGATGATCATGGAAACACCTCGGCCATTCGGCTCATCGTACTCTGCGGAGGGCTCCAGATGGAAAAGCTGATGGGATTCGTCGGGGCCACCGTGGGCAGCCTGCTGGGCTGGTACCTCGGCGAGCTGGTGGGATTCACCACAGGGGTGGTGCTCAGCATGGTGGGCACGGGCCTCGGGCTGTGGGCGGGGCGCTGGGTCGTGCAGCGCTGGCTCGACTCCTAGCCTGCTCCGTGGTTCCATTCCCTTCATGCGCATTGAATGCATTGCCATCGGCACGGAACTGCTCACCACCCGCCGGCTCGACACCAACTCGGTGTGGCTGGGCGAGCGCCTGGCGGACCTGGGCCTGGGCTTCCACCGGAAGACCGCCGTGGGCGACAGCCGGGAGGACCTGGGGGGCCTGCTGCGGGAGGCCCTGGACCGCTCGGACCTGATCCTGACCACCGGCGGCCTCGGTCCCACCTTCGACGACTTCACCAAGGAGCTCTTCGCGGAGATCCTCGGCGTGGACCTGGTGGAGGACGCCCAGTCCCGGGCGGACATGCTGGCCTTCTACGAGGCCCGCAAGCGGGTCCCGCCCCAGGTGAACTTCAAGCAGGCCCTGATCCCCGTGGGTGCCGAGCCCCTGCGGAACCCAGTGGGCACGGCCCCTGGCGTCTGGTGGCAGGATCCTCCAGGCCACCCCGGCGCGCGCATCGTGATGATGCCCGGCGTGCCCCGGGAGATGAAGCGCATGTGGGAGGAGCACGTGGCGCCGCGCCTCGCGGTGCTGGCGGGGAAGGCTGTCCACACGCTGCGCATGGTGGTCTCGGGCGTGCCCGAGAGCAACCTGGACGAGCGCACCCGCGAGGCTCGGGAGCGGCATGCCCATCTGGAGTGGACCATCCTCGCCAGCCTCACCCAGGTGGAGCTGCTGGCCAGGGGTTCGGATCCGGCGCAGCTGGCCGCGGCCCAAGCGGACTTTGAGGCGGTGCTGGGGCCGGACCTGGCCTGCGTCGGCGCCAGCAATCTCGAGGACGCCGTGCTGGACGGGCTCCGGGCCAAGGGGCAGACCCTGGCTGCGGCCGAGAGCATGACCGGCGGCCTGCTGGCCTCGCGGCTCACGGCCATCCCCGGCGCCAGCCAGGTCTTCCTGGGCGGCGCCACGGCCTACACCCTGGGCGCGAAGGCGGCGCTGCTGGGCCTTGACTCCGCGTGGCTCGCCACCGTGGGCACCGTGTCCGAGCCCTGCGCGAAGGCCCTGGCGGAAGCGGCCCGGCAGCGCCTGGGCAGCACCTGGGGCCTGGGGATCTGCGGCAACGCCGGTCCCGATGCCGAGGGGGATGCGCCCGTGGGCGCCGTGTTCATCGCCATCGCGGGGCCCGGCGGCACCCTGGTGAAGCCGCACCGCATGGGCGGCGACCGCGTGGAGGTGCAGCTGCGTACCACGGCCCTGGCTCTGGACCTGCTGCGGCGGGCCGTGGCCGCGGGCACCGCGAGCCGCTGATACACTGCCTCCATGACTTCTGCTGATCCGAGATCCCTGGTCCTCTGGTGCCTGGCGGCCTTCCTGTGCGGCAGCATCCCCTTCGGGCTGCTGCTGGTGAAGCTGGCGGGCAAGGGCGATGTCCGCGCCCACGGCAGCGGCAACATCGGCGCCACCAATGTCAGCCGCGTGGGCGGCAAGGGCCTGGGCGTCGTCACCCTGCTGCTGGATATTCTCAAGGGCTTCCTGCCTGTCTTCCTGGCGAAAAAGGCGGGGGTCTCCCTGGACCTGCTCTCCCTGCTGGCCCTGGCGGCGGTGCTGGGCCATGTCTTCACGCCCTGGCTGAAGTTCCAGGGCGGCAAGGGCGTGGCCACGGCCCTGGGCGTGATCCTCGCCGTGGACGCGCAGCTGATGCTTGTCCCCATGGGCACCTTCATCTTTGCTCTCTGGCTCACCCGCCACGTGAGCCTGGGCAGCATCCTGGCGGCGGCCATGCTGCCAGTGCAGCTCTACCTGATCAGCAGCTTCGCCCGGGTCTTCGGTGGCTCGCTCACCAAGGACCTCAGCTTCCTGCTCCCCTGGACGGCCCTGGCTCTGCTGGTGATCTGGAAGCACCGGGACAACATCCGGCGCCTGCAGGAGGGCACCGAGTCCAAACTCTGGGGCGCCAAGAAGGAGGCCGACCATGACCAGGCCTGACATCGGCGTCTTCGGCTCCGGCGCCTGGGGCACCGCCTTGGCCATCACCTGGGCTCGGGCGGGGGCCCGGGTGGCGCTGTGGGGACCCTTCGCGGACGAGATGGCCCAGATGGCCGCCACCCGCCACCACCTGCGGCTCAAGGATGTGGAGTTCCCGGCAGGACTGCAAACCTCCGATGACCCGACTCAGGCCTTTGCGGCCCCGCTGTGGATCTCGGCCATGCCCACGCAGGTGACCCCCCAGGCCTGGCAGGGCCTGCTGGTGCGAACCGAGCGCCGACCGGAGCTGGTGGTCCACGTGAGCAAGGGCATCCTGCAGAGCACCCACCAGACCCTCTCCCAGGCCCTGGGCGGCGTGCTGGAGATGCCCGTGGGCGCGCTGTCCGGTCCCTCCTTCGCGGACGAGGTCTCCCGGGGCGTGCCCACGGCCATCGTGCTGGCCCTGCCCGCGACGGTCTCCGAGGACCGCGCCAAGGCCCTGCAGGCCCAGCTGGCCTCGGCCAGGCTGCGCATCTACCTCAGCCGCGATGTGGTGGGCACGGAGCTCTGCGGCGCGCTGAAGAACGTCCTCGCCATCGCGGCGGGCCTGGTGGATGGCCTGGGCCTGGGCTACAACGCCCGCGCTGCGCTCATCACCCGGGGTCTGGCGGAGATGGCCCGCCTGGTGGAGGTGCTGGGCGGCCAGCCGGCCACGGTCATGGGCCTGGCGGGCATGGGGGACCTGCTGCTCACGGCCACGGGGCCCCAGAGCCGCAACCGCACCTTCGGCGAGCTGGTCGGCAAGGGCCACACCGTGGACGCCGCCCGGGACGCCCTCGGCGGGCAGGTCATCGAGGGCATGTTCACCACCGAGGCCGCCCTGGACCTGGCCAAGACCCACGGCCTCGACCTGCCCATCGCCGCCGAGGTGCTGCGCCTCCTCCACGGCGAGAGCCCCGAAGAGGCCGTGCGGCGCCTGATGACGCGGTCGCTCAAGTCCGAGTGAGATAAGGGCAACCACTCTCGCGGAGAGCGCTGAGATGGCCGAGGAACGCGGAGAAAAGCAAAAGGAAGTTGATAAGCTGAGGAAGGACGGAGGAGCGGAGGAGAGCAGAGCAAGCCTGTTTTTCTCCGCTTTCCTCTACTCCTCGGCAGTCCTCTGCTTACATCTTGTTTTCTCCGCGCCCCTCTGCTCTCTCGTCTTTTCTCTGCGAGAGTTGTTGCATGTGCCCTAAGCCCTCATCCAGCCATGGAATGAGCCGAGAGGGCCGCCCGTGACCGCATCTGGCTGGGCTGGTAGAATCATCCGTTTGGCTTAAGGAGATCCCGTGAAGGTCCTCATTCTGGGCGTCAATGGCTTCATCGGTTCCCACCTGGTGGACCGCATCATGGCAGACACCGACTGGGAGGTTTACGGCCTGGACCTGGGCGCCCACAAGGTCGCCGAGCACCTGGGGAATCCGCGCTTCCACTTCGTCGAGGGGGACGTGACCATCTCCAAGGAGTGGATCGAGTACCACATCAAGAAGTGTGACGTGGTGCTGCCCCTGGTGGCCATCGCCACGCCCAAGGTCTATGTGACCGACCCCCTGCGCGTGTTCGAGCTCGACTTCGAGGAGAACCTTCGGGTCGTCCGCCAGTGCGTGAAATACAAGAAGCGGGTGGTCTTCCCCAGCACCTCCGAGGTCTACGGCATGTGCCCCGACGAGGAGTTCGACGAGTACGAGTCCCCGCTGGTCACCGGCCCCATCCCCATGAACCGCTGGATCTACAGCACCAGCAAGCAGCTGCTCGACCGCGTGATCTGGGCCTACGGGTTCCAGCAGGGCCTGCGCTTCACGCTGTTCCGTCCCTTCAACTGGATGGGCCCCAAGCTCGACAGCCTCAACACCGCCAAGGAAGGCAGCAGCCGCCTGGTGACCCAGTTCAGCTGGAACCTGTTCAACGGCGAGCCCCTTCAGCTGGTCGATCGTGGCACGGCCCGCCGCTGCTTCATCGACGTGGCGGATGCCATGGACGGCATCATGGCGGTGCTGCGCAACGAGGGCGGCAAGGCGGACGGCCAGATCTTCAACATCGGCAACCCGTCCAACGACTTCAGCGTCCGCGAGATCGCCGAGATGATGATCGCCATCTGGAAGGACCACCCCTTCCGCATCGAGCGCGGCATTCCCGAGGGCCGCATGGTCGAGGTCGGCAGCAGCGAGTTCTACGGCAAGGGCTACCAGGACGTGGCCCGGCGCACCCCCAGCATCAAGCGCATGCAGGCCACCTTCGGCTTCGAGCCCAAGGTCTCCATGACCGACTCGCTCAAGAAGACCATCGACTTCTTCGTCGAAGAGCACAAGGCCCAGGAGAAGGTGGTTGAGACCGAGAACTAGCACTCGGCTTGCTCAGCGCGGCGGTTGGGTCCGACCCACCGCGGTGTTCTGACGCCGCGCTGAGATAGGAAAAGCCATCCCTTGGTAACGGAGTGAACCCCCGCCCATGACCCGCCGTGAACGCAGCACCCTCCTCGGCCTCTGGTTCTTCCTGGGGCTGCTGCCGCTGCTGATCCGGCCGCTGTGGGAGCCGGACGAGGGGCGCTACGCGGAGATCCCGCGGGAGATGCTGGCCTCCGGGGACTGGCTGACGCCGCACCTGAACGGGGTGCTCTACTTCGAGAAGCCGCCGCTGCAGTATTGGCTGTCGGCCCTCAGCATGAAGCTCTTCGGACTCAGCGGCGCCGCAGCCCGGCTGCCCCTGGCCCTGGCCTCAGGGCTCATGCTCTGGGCGGCCTGGCGGCTGGCCAAGCGCCTGGGCGCCCGGGAGCCGCTCTGGGCCGCCTTCATGGCCGCCACGGGCCTGCTGGCCTTCATCCTGGGGCAGCTGCTGACCCTGGACGCCCTCTTCAGCGCCTTCCTGGTGGCGGCCCTGGCGGCCCTGGTGGAGGCCGTGGCCCAGCGCCGGGAAGGCCGCTCGGGTCTCGGCTGGACCCTGGCCACCTTCACCCTGCTGGCCGGCGCGATGCTCACCAAGGGGCTGGCGGAGGTGATCCTCACCGGCGGCATCCTGCTGGGCTCGCTGCTCTTCGCCGGGAAGGATCCGGACCTGCGCCGGGCGGTGCTGCGCACGGCCTTCGATCCCCTCGGCTGGCTGCTCTACCTGGTGCTGGTGGTGCCCTGGTTCTGGGCCGTGAACCGCGCCAACCCTGGCCATGCGCAGTTCTTCTTCATCCACGAGCACTTCACCCGCTTCCTCACCCATGAGCACGCCCGGCAGGGCTCCAACAACTGGCTGCTGGACAAGCTCTACTTCGTGGGTTTCCTGGCCGTGGGCCTGCTGCCCTGGCTCTCGGCCACGCTCGTCGGCCTGAAGCGCACCTGGACCTTCCTGCGGGGCAAGGGACCCCAGGCCCAGGACCACCTGGCCCGCTGGACCGTGGGGCTGGCGGCCATGGGCTTCCTCTGGCCCCTGGTGTTCTTCACCTTCTCCGGCTCCAAGCTGCCCCCCTACATCCTGCCGGTGATCGTGCCCCTGGCGGCCCTGGCCTGCGCTTTCGAACGGCAGGGTGAGGAGCCCGCGGCCCTGGGCCGCATGGGCAAGGAGCTGATGGCTCTGGGCGGCCTCTTCCTGCTGGCCTCGGTGTTCTTCCGGGATCACCTCACGGGCCTCCCCTGGCTCACCCTGCTGGGGGCCGCCTTCGTGGGGCTGGGGGTCTGGGCGCACCGGCCCCGGGGGCTCAGCGGTCCCCGCCTGATGGCCTCCTATGGGGCGGCGCTCTGGCTGCTGCTGGTGGCGGCCCAGGTCACGGCCGGCCCTGGCAAGGGGGTCGCCGACCTGGTGCGGCAGTCCCCCGCCGACGCCCAGTGGATCTCCTACGACGTCTACTTCCAGGGGCTGCCCTTTTATGCCCGCACCCGCGTTGTCGTGGTGGCGGGCACCGGCGAGCTGGCCTTCGGCCGCGACCGTCTGGCGGATCCCGGTCGCTGGTTCAACGAGGATCCCGCGGCCCTGGGCGCCGTGGCCGACCGCATGAAGGCTGAACAGCCGGACCGGCCCGTGCTGGTGATGGCCAAGGTCTCCATCTGGAAGACCCTGGGCGCGGCGGAACAGGACCGCTGGCAGGTGGTGGCCCGCAACACCGGCGCCCTGGTGGCCCGGCGGCGCTGAGGCCGCTTACTTTTTTACGGCGTCCTTGATGCCCTCGCCGGCTTCCTTGGCACCCTTGGCGATGCCCTTGCCGGCCTCCTTCGCGCCTTTGGCGATGGCCTTGCCGGTGGTCTTGGCGCCGCGGGCCACGGCCTTGGCGCCCTGCTTGGCGGCCTGGCCGACAGCCTTGCCACCTTCCTGGATGGCCTGGCCGACCTCCTTGCCCGCCTGCTTGAGGTCTTCCTTCACCCCGTCTGCCGGGGCGCCCAGGAGCAGAAGGCTGAGGAGCAGGGGCGTCATGCGGCCAGTCTAACGCCTGGGCGGCGGCGGCGCTTCCAGGCGATCATGGAGGGGTGACTGCTCCTGCCGCTCCGCTCCCACTTGCGCCCCGCCTCCAAGCCTGGGTGCGCGCCCACCTGCCGGAGCTGCTCTTCGCGGCGCTGCTGCTGGCGGTGCTGCCCATGCGGGACCTCTGGGCTCCGGATGAGCCGGACTTCGCCCAGTGCGTGAAGGAGATGCGCCTGCGCGGCTCCTGGCTGCTGCCCTACCTGAACGGGGTGCCTTACAGCGAGAAGCCGATCCTCTACTACTGGGTGATGAAGGTTTCCGCCGGGCTGCTGGAGACCCTCACGGGCGGGCTGGGCTTCACCCAGGGCGTGGCCGCCTGGGCGCTGCGGCTGCCCTCGGTGGTGGCCTCGGTGGCCTTCCTCGCGGCCTTCCGCCGCTGGGCCCTGCGCTTCCTGCCAGTGGGGACCGCCGAGCCCGCTGCGCTGATCCTCGCGGTGACGCCCCTCTGGTTCTGGCAGAGCCAGTTCATCCAGATCGACCTCCTCTTCTCGGCCCTGCTGGCCTGGAGCTGGCTCTGCTGGCTCAGTGGCTACCTGCTGCTGCGAGGCGAGGCGGGTGGAAGCGGCCCGGACGAAGCCCAGGTCTGGTTCCTGAAGGCCTACGGCTGGCTGGCGCTGGCCTTCCTGGCCAAGGGGCCGCTGGCGCCGGTGCTGTCCGTGCTGCTGCTGGCGGCGTTCCTGCTCTGGCAGCGCGACCTGGCGGTGCTGCGCCGCGCGCGCCTGACCCTGGGCACGGCGATCGTGGTGCTGCCCGTGGCCGCCTGGTATGTGGCCGCAGGCCTGCGAGGGGGGCCACACTACGCCTACGAGCTCATCGTGCTGCAGAACCTCGGCCGGGCCACCCGGGCCTGGGACCACGTCCACCCCTGGTGGAAATACCTCGAGTATCTGCTGGGCGACTTCTTCCCCTGGTCCCTGCTGCTGCCAGCGGTGGCCCTGCACCTGCGGCGGGAGCGGGCCCTGGCGGGGCCGACGGGCCGCTTCCTGCTCCTGGCCTTCCTGGTGCCCCTGGTGTTCCTGAGCGCCGTGCAGAGCAAGCAGGGCAAGTACCTGCTCATGGCCTATCCCTTCCTGGCGCTGCAGACGGGGGACCTGCTCCGGGGGGCGACCCCCACCCGGGCCCGGCGGCTCGGGGCCCTGCTCGCGGGGCTGCTGGGCGTGCTGGTCCTGGGGCTGGCGGCCCTCGCCCTCGGGGCGGGCGGGGCCAGGACCCAGGCCGAGGTGGCGCCCTTCCTCGACCTCCTGCGCGTCCTGGCCCTGGGCCTGGGCAGCGGGCTGGTGGTGGTGCTGGTGAGCACGGTCCGGGGCCAGGGACCGGGCCTGGTGCAGGGGGTGGCCCTGGGCCTGGGCCTGCTCTACCTGGCCGGGGGCACCTGGGGCTTCCGCCTGCTGGACGCCCGGAAGAGCTATCACCGCTGGACAGCGGCTGTCCAGCCGCTGATCCGGGGCCGGCAGGTCTTCTACTGGCAGACCCTGCGCAGCGGGGTCATGGTCTACACCGACCACCTGATGCCCGAGGTCCGCAGTGCCGCGGCCCTGGCGCAGCTGGACCCGGAAGCCCGGCTGGTGGCCCAGCGGGACGAGTGGGAGCAGGACGCCTGGGGCAACAGCCCGGCGCTGCGGGCCCGCTTCGAGGTGCTGCTCTCGGTGACCACGGGAAGTGGGGATATCCTGTTGCTCAGGAAGAGGTCCGGATGATCCCGCAAGGTGCCTATTGGATGCGGGTGAACCGCTTCTTCGGCGATGCCATGATGGCCTACGCCGCCGTGGAGCCCCTCCGCCGCGCCGGGCTGCCCCTGGTGGTCTGGGGCCCGGCGGTGGCCGTGGAGCTCTTTGAGGGCAGCGCGAACGTGGTGGCGACCGTGGCCGAGCCCGGACGGAAATACGGGGCCTGGGAGGCCGCCAAGCTGCTGCGCCAGCACCGGCCCGCGGCCCTCATCGGCTTTCCGAAGAGCGCGCGGCCCCACCTGGCGGCCTGCCTGGCCCGGGTGCCCCTGCGCCTGGGCTGCGGGGATGGCGGGGTGTCCCTGCTGCAGACGCACAGTGTGGCCTTCTACCAGCGTGAGGATCCCTTCGTGCAGCGCTATGCCAGTGTCGTCAGCCAGGCCTTCCCGGACCTGGGTCCCATGGGCTTCACCCCCTTCCGGCCCCGGGACCAGGCCTTCGAGGCCCAGGCCGCCCAGCAGGTCGAGAGCGGCTTCCAGGGCGACTACGTGGTGTTCGCCCCGGGCGCCAACAGCGGCTCCAAGCGGCTCTCCGTGCCCCTCTTCGCAGCCCTCGGGCGGCGTCTGCGGGAGCGGGGCCTGGGCGTGGTGATCCTGGGCGCCGGGGCCGAGGACCAGCGACTGGCCGGGGAGCTGGTGGCGGCGCTGCCCCAGGCCCTGAACCTCGTGGACCGCTGTCCGCTGGCCCTGTCCGCGGCCTGGGTCTGCGGGGCCCGCGCCCTGGTGGGCATGGACTCCGGGCTGGGGCACATCGCGGCGGGGGCGGGCATCCCGACTCTGGCGGTCTTTGGCCCCACCCGGCCCCGGCACTCGGGCCCCTGGGGCCCCCGGGTCTGCGTGGTGCGGCGGGAGGATCTGGATTGCCTGGAGTGCATGGTCTTCCACTGTCCGCTGCCGGGGCATCCCTGCATGAACGCCCTGGATGAGACCGTCCTGTGGCACGAACTTACCCAGCTGCTGGAGTCCCCTTGAACCCCAACCTGAAGGCCATTCCCCTCATCGTGCTGGGCGTGCTGCTCAATGCCGCCGCGCAGATCTGCCTCAAGAAGGGGCTCCAGGCCGCGGGTGGCATGGAGCTGGCTGTGGGGCCGCTGTTCAAGCTGATGCTGGAGCCCTGGGTCATCGCGGGACTGGCCTGCTACGCGGTGAGCGTGGTGGTCTGGCTTGGCGCCCTCTCGCTGGTGCAGGTGAACTACGCCTACCCCTTCCTGGCCCTGGGGTTCATCGCCAACGCGCTCATGGCCCGCGCCTTCCTGGGCGAGGCCATGACCCCTATGCGCTGGGTGGCCCTGGCCGTCATCGTGGTGGGCGTAGGCCTGCAGGCTCTCAGCGGCCGTGGGGAGTGATTCCTTCAACAATTCCGGTGGTGAGCAGGTCCCGCCGAACGTACATTCCTGCTCCGGGGGTCAGGCCATGGGATCCAGTCACCTGATCGAGATCTACCGCCAGCACGCTCAGGACTGGGCCGACCGGCCCGCCCAGCGCGCGAAGGTGGATGGCCATTGGCGGGACATCACCTGGCGGGAGCTGGGTGCGGCTCTGGAGGGTGTCGCCGGGGGACTCGTCCACCTGGGGCACCAGGCCGGCGACAAGGTGGGGCTCTGTGCCCGGAATATGCCCGAGTGGACGCAGGTGGACCTGGGCATCCTGGCCGCCCGGGGGGTCACGGTGCCCCTCTATCCCACCAGCACCCCGGAGCAGGCCCGCTTCATCCTGCGGGACGCAGGCATCCGCATCCTCTTCGTCGGGGAACAGACCGAGGTGGACCTGGGCCTGGCCTTCCTGGCCACGGGCGATCTCGACCACGTGATCGGCCTGGATCCCAAGGTGGACCTCCGAGGGGAGCCCCGGGCTCTCAGCCTGCAGGCCCTGATCCAGCTGGGGGCAGGCCCCGCCAGCGCCGGGGAGGTGCAGCGCCGGGCCGGGGAGCTGCGGAGGGACGACCTGCTCACGCTGGTCTACACGTCGGGCACCACGGGCGAACCCAAGGGCGTGATGCTGGACCAGGCCAACGTCATGGAGGCCATGCACCTGCACGACCTCCGGCTGAAGGTGGAGCCCGGCGACGTCTCGCTGGCCATGCTGCCGCTCTGCCACATCTTCGAGCGGGCCTGGACCTTCTACGTGCTCTACCGGGGCGCGCTCAACGTCTACATTCGGGACCCCCTCACCCTCATCGAAGTCATCGGGGAGGTCAAACCAACGCACCTGTGCGCGGTGCCGCGGGTCTACGAGAAGGCCTACGCCGGCATCCACGGCCGCATCGCCAAGGCCTCCGGGCCGGTCCGCGCCCTGTTTCTTTGGGCCATGCGGGCCGGCACGCAGCGGGTGCGCCTCCGCATCCTGGGGCAGCGGCCTGGGCCCTGGCTGGCCCTCAAGCTCCAGCTGGCGGACCGGCTCATCTTCCGCAAGCTGCGGGAGCTGTTCGGCGGCCGCTGCAAGTTCTTTCCCGTGGCCGGCGCGGCCCTCGCGGACGATGTGAACGTCTTCTTCCAGGCCATCGGCCTGAACCTGAAATACGGCTACGGGCTCTCGGAGACCTGCGCCACCGTCTCCTGCTACGAGGACGGCACCCTCCCCATCGGCACCCTCGGCCGCCCCCTCGATGGGCTGGCGGTGAAGCTGGGCGAGGACCACGAGCTGCTGGTCAAGGGCCCTACCATCATGCGGGGCTACTACAACCGACCGGAGGAGACCGCGAAGGCCATGACCGCGGATGGCTTCCTCCGTACCGGTGACGCCGGGGACATCGATGCCCTGGGCAACCTGATCTTCACCGAGCGCATTAAGGAGCTCATGAAGACCTCCAACGGCAAGTACATCGCCCCCCAGCGGGTCGAAGGCATGCTGGGCAAGGACCCCTTCATCGACCAGATCGCCATCATCGCCGACTCCCGGAACTTCGTCTCGGCGCTGATCGTGCCCCACTTCGAGAGCCTGGAGGAGTTCGCCCGCTCCGTGGATCTCAAGTACCAGGACCTGGCGGAGCTGGTGGCCCACAGCCGGGTGGTGGCCTTCTTCGAGGAGCGCCTCCAGCAGCTCCAGAAGGAGCTGGCCCAGTACGAGCAGGTCAAGAAGTTCACCCTGCTGCACCGTCCCTTCTCCATGGAGCTGGGGGAGCTGACCCCCACCCTGAAGCTGCGCCGAAAGGCCATCGCGGCCGCCTTCAAGGCCGAGATCGAGGCCATGTACCGGAACGTGGGGCACTGAGGCCGCTGACGAGTCGGTGTCCAACAAAAGACACCTATAGGTTGCTTTTTGTCCCGTATGAGTTATGTTCTCTCCACGGGGAGCCCTGGCCCCCACGGAGATCGCCATGAAGCAGCCCGAAGCCCATCGCACCGAGTTCTTCCTCCGCTACATGAAGCGGCTGGCCTCCATCTGCCTCGCCGGCCTGCTGCCCGCCCTGTGCTACGGGGTCCTCACCGCCTGGGACCGAGACGGCCAGCACGAGCGCCTGCAGCTCAGTCTCCTCCTGCTCAGTCCCACTATCCTAACCCTGGGGCTCGCCTGGGTCCTGATCTCCCGCAGGGGGGTCTCGATCGCGAGCGACGATCCGGACCTCCAGGCGGTGGCCAAGGACGAGTTCCGGAGACTCAATGCCATGCGTGCTTTTCGCGCCGCCTTCCTGATCGTGATGGTCGTGCAGCTGCCGCTGGCCTGGCTGCTGGGGCTTCGTCCAAGCACGGACAGCCTCGCTCACATGGGGACCTTCACCTGGTTCATCGGGGCCATCTCCTTCCTGGCGGCGTTCCTCTTCTTCGATCGGGACTGAGCCATGTCCGGTGCCGAGCTTCGCACAACCCTCAAGGTCCACCGCGCCATGCGCGACCTCACCCAGGCCGACCTGGCCGCCCTGGCGGGGCTGACGCGGAAGAGCATCAACGCCATCGAGACGGGGAAGATGGTGCCTTCCGTCGTGCTGGCTCTGAAGCTGGCCAAGGTGCTGGAGGCGCCCGTGGAGTCTCTCTTCTCGCTGGTCGAGCCTTAGTCAGAGAACGCTACAGCGATCCAGGCCCCTAAACAGACCCGCTTTTCATCCCCTTCATCCCCTTCATCCCTGTTTCAAAAAAGAACTAATAATCAGGGATGAAGGGGATAACTGAAAAGGCAGGTTGATTCCCTGTGATGGTTCCTATTCCGATCGCAGGGCGCCGGCCTTAAGCTGTTCGGCGGTGTAGACGCTGCGATCCAGGACGAGGCTGGTGACGAGGTCCACGGGGGTGACGTCGAAGCTGGGGTTCCAGGCGGGCATGCCCTCGGGGGCCCAGCGCAGGGAGCCGAAGCCGCGGACCTCGGCGGCGTCGCGCAGCTCGATGGGGATGGCGGCGCCATTCGGGCAGGCCAGGTCCACGGTGGAGAAGGGCGCCACGGGATGGAAGGGCACGCCGTGGTAGTGCGCCTGCACGGCCAGCCCGTAGGTGCCCACCTTGTTGGCGAAGTCGCCGTTGGCGGCCACGCGGTCCGAGCCTACCAGCACCCGGTGCACCTTGCCGTCGCGCAGCAGCAGGGCGGCCATGCTGTCGGTGATGAGGGTGGCGGGGATTCCGAGCCGCTTCAGCTCCCAGGCCGTGAGGCGGCCCCCCTGCAGCAGCGGGCGGGTCTCGTCCGCGTAGACATGAATGCGCTTGCCCTGCTCGTGGGCGCGGCGGATGACGCCCAGGGCCGTGCCGATGCCCGCCGTGGCCAGGCCGCCGGTGTTGCAGTGGGTGAGCAGGTGCTCACCGTCTTGGATGAGGGCCGCGCCGTGCTCGGCCATGCCTTCGCAGAGCCGGACATCTTCCGCGAAGATGGCCTGGGCCTCGGCGACGGGATCCGTGGCGGGCCGCATGCGGTCCATGGCCCACATGAGGTTCACGGCCGTGGGCCGGGCCGCGCGCAGGGCGGCGCAGGCGGCCGCGTACTCTGCGACCGAGGCCCCGCGCTCCGCGAAGGTGGCCAGACAGGCCGCCGCCGCCACGCCGATGAGCGGCGCGCCGCGCACCGCCAGCCGCTGGATGAGCGCGATCATGGCCGCGGGCTCGCTGCCGTCCAGCCACAGCTCCTCGTCCGGCAGCCGCGTCTGGTCCAGCACCCACACCGTGCGGCCGTCGTGTCTCAGGCCCAGGGATTCAAAAGGAGTCATTGGGATTCCACAAGAAGACTTTGATTACCACAAAGACCACGAAGAAGGGCGAAGGAACAGGGATGAAGGGGATGAAGGGGATAAATGAAAAGCGGGTCGGGCCTTGTGTGGTTTTATCCCCTTCATCCGTCTTTATCCCTGTTTCAGTGCCTTTCCCTTGTTTCCCTCAGATCGCCCGCGGTCCCAGCTTGGCGCGGAGGGCGCGGAGCTCGGCGAGCTCGGCGGGGGGCAGGGGCTTGGCGCCTCCGAGGGTCTCGGCCTTCCAGAGGATCACGGCCACCTGCTCCAGGCGCTCCAGGCCTCCGGCGGCCTCATCCATGGTGTCGCCCCAGCAGAGGCCGCCGTGGCGGGCCAGCAGCAGCAGGCGGTGGTCGGGCAGGAAGGGCAGCAGGTGGGTGCCCATGGCCTCGGTGCCGGGGATGGCCATGGGCACGATGGGGATGGATCCCGCGGCGAGGATCACCTCCGGCAGGGCGTCCGCGGGCAGCTCTCTCAGCTCCGGCCGGGCCAGGCTCCAGGCGATGGCCGTGGGCGGGTGCGCGTGGACGATGGCCCGGGCCCCGGGCACCGCGCGGTAGACGGCCAGGTGCATGGCCCGCTCGCTGCTGGGCCGGCCCGAGAGAACCTCGCCGTCGAGGCGGAGGTAGGCCAGGTCGCGCAGCTCCACCTTGGCCTTGGGCACGCCGCTGGGCGTCATGGCGAGGAGCCCGTTGGGCAGCCGCACGGACAGGTTGCCGTCCGAGGCCGCCAGCAGTCCCCCCGCGTGGAGACGGCGGCAGGCGTCGAGCAGGGCGTCGAGCAGGGGTTCGGACATGGCCCCAGTGTAGATCAGCAGAGGGCGGAATCTGCCTCCGTCCCGGCTCCGGCGGTACCGCTAAGCTGCTCGCATGGACGACTGGCTGGAGTGGGCTCAAGAGCGTCGGCTGATGCTGGGGCTGGTGGCGGTTGTGGGCTTCGCGGGGTTCATGTACTGGGGCGGCCGCCCGGTGGTCCAGCGGCCGGGGATCCTGGCCCCAGAGGAGCCGCTGCAGACCGAGTCCGCCACCCGGGAGAGCTGGTCCCATCGCGGCCACAAGCTCACCTCTCTGGCCCAGTTCCAGCTCCGGGCCCGGGTGCTGGGTACGGAGCGCTACCGCTTCGACCGCGCGGCGGAGCTGTCGCCGGTGGACCTGGCCCTGGGTTGGGGTCCCATGTCCGATAGCCGGGTGCTGGCGGCCTTCACCATCCGGCAGCAGGACCGCTTCTACTACTGGAGTGCCGCCACCCTGCCCATCCCGGCGGACGAGGTCATCTCGCACAGTGCAAACATGCACCTGATCCCCGCCACGGACGCAGTGGCCAAGTGTCTGCTGGGGGCGAGGGTCGGACAGCTGGTGGAGCTGCGGGGACAGCTCATCCGGGCTGAGGGCAAGGACGGTTTCCGCTGGGTCAGCAGCCTGACCAGGATGGACTCCGGTGATGGAGCCTGCGAGGTCATCTGGGTGGAAGAGGCCCGGGTCGCGGACCGATAGCGGCCCTACTCGGAGACGGACACCGTGGCCCAGGCGCGCTCGAGGCTCTCGCGATCCTCAGGGTGGGCGATCCGGATGAGGGCCCGGGCCCGCTCGTGGAGGGTGCGGCCGTAGAGGTCCGCCACGCCGTATTCGGTGATGACGTAGTGGACGTGCTGGCGGGTGGTCACCACGCCCGCGCCGGGCTTGAGGGTGGGCACCAGGCGGGACTCGCCGCGCTTGGTGCGGCTGGGGAGGGCGATGATGGGCTTGCCGCCGGGGGACAGGGAGGCGCCGCGGATGAAGTCCATCTGGCCGCCCACGCCGGAGATGATGCGGTGGCCCACGGAGTCCGCACACACCTGGCCGGTTAGGTCGATCTCCACGGCGCTGTTGATGGCCGTGACCTTGGGGTTGCGGGCGATGATGGTGGGGTTGTTGATGTAGGCGATGTCGAGCATCGCCACCTGCGGGTTGTCGTCGATGTAGTCGTAGACCTTGCGGGTGCCCGTCACGAAGCCCACCACGACCTTGCCCGGGTGGATCTTCTTCAGAGTGTTGTCCACTACGCCCGAGTGGATGAGGGCCAGCACGCCGTCGGACATCATCTCCGTGTGGATGCCCAGGTGTCGATGCCCCTTGAGGGCCGACAGCACCGCGTCCGGCACGCCGCCGATGCCCATCTGCAGGGTGGCGCCGTCCTCGATGATCTCCGCGGCGAAGCGCCCGATGGCAGCTTCCTCCGGGCCGATGGGCGGCTGGGGGAACTCGGGGATGGGCGTGTCCACCTCCACCCAGTGGTGGATGCGGCTCATGTGGATGAAGCCGTCGCCGTGGACCCGAGGCATCTGCGGGTTGACCTGGGCCACGATGACCTTGGCGCACTCGGCCGCGGCCTGGGCCACGTCCACGCTGACGCCCAGGGTGCAGAACCCATGTTCATCCGGGGGCGAGACGTGGAGCAGGGCCACGTCCAGGGGCCGGCGGCCCGAGCGGAAGAGGTTGGGAATCTCGGAGAGGAAACAGGGCAGGTAGTCCACGCGGGGCGTGCCCACGTAGGGCCGCATGTTGTGGCCCACGAAGAGGTTGGCGACCCGGAAGCTGCGGGCGTAGTCCGGCCGGGCGTAGTCCACCTTGCCGCTGACGTGGATGTGGATCAGCTCCACGTCCCGCAGGCGCTCGGCCTGGGCCACCAGGGCCTCCACCAGGATGGTGGGCGTGGCGGCGCCGCCGTGGATGAAGACCCGCATCCCGGACTGGACACAGGCCAGCGCTTCAGACGCGGAAGCATGACGGACCATAAGCTACCTCCAGGTTTCAATACTGGAAAGGTACCCCCGGTTGGGCCGCCGTGCCGCGCTTTGTGACCAGAACCCGCCGCCTACCGCCGACCACTGGCTGAACTGGGCCATCCGCAGCCTCTCGGGGCGGGTAGGATGGCCCCATGGCTGTCTCTGCGAGCTTCCGCGCCTACCTCCTCGAGCTGATGGGAGCCGTCCGTCCTGTCACGTCGCGCCCCATGTTCGGCGGTCTGGCCATCTTCGCGGAGGGCCGGACTTTCGCGCTGGTGGCGGACGAGGTGCTCTACTTCAAGGTGGACGACAGCAACAGGCCGGACTTCGAAGCCGCGGGCATGGGGCCGTTCCTGCCCTTCGGTGATCCTGCCAAGCCCATGCAGTACTACGAGCTGCCCGCGGAGGTGCTGGAGGATCCGGACCTGCTGGCGATCTGGATGGCCCGGGCCATCGCCGTGGCGGGCCGGGCCAAGCCCAAAGCGAAGCGGAAGCCGCGGCCGTGAACCTCGTCCTGCTCCTGCCCGAAGACCTGGTGGCGCCGGACCGCGCCCGCCTCACGGGGCGGCGCCTGACCCATGTGCGGGAGGTCCACCGGGCCACCGTGGGTGGGGAGCTGGCCGTGGGCCTGCTGGGCGGCGCCATGGGGCGCGGCCGGGTGCTGCGGCTGGACGCCGAGGCCCTGGAGCTGACTTTCGTGCTGGACCAGGCGCCGCCGCCCAAGCTGCCCCTGACGCTGGTGATCGCCCTCCCGCGGCCCAAGGTGCTGAACCGCGTGGTGGCCGCCGCCGCCAGCCTGGGCGCCGCCCGCCTGGTGCTGCTGAACGCCTGGAAGGTGGAGAAGGCCTACTGGGCCAGCCCCCGGCTGCGGCCCGAGAGCCTGCGCGAGCAGCTGCTCCTGGGCTTGGAGCAGGCCAGGGACACGATGCTGCCGGACCTGCAGCTGGCGCGGCTGTTCCGGCCCTTCGTGGAGGATGACCTGCCGAGCCTGGTGGGGCAGGGCACGGGCCTGGTGGCCCACCCGGGGACCGGGGGCGAGACGCCGAAGGGGCTGGTGGCGCCCGTCACCCTGGCCATCGGCCCCGAAGGCGGCTGGATCGACGCAGAATTCGACAGCCTCTGTCGCGCGGGTCTGAGACCCCTGGACCTGGGGCCGCGCATTCTGCGTACGGAGACGGCCCTGGCGGCCCTGGTGGGGCGGCTGTTCTAGATTCAAATATCTAAAATTTCATAGTCGCGCGAGGTAGACTATCCCGTCCCTCTCGGAGTCTCTGATGCTCGGTGCCCGTGTCGCCACCCTGTTCCTCGCCGCATGTGCCCTGGCAGCCCAGAGCCACGCTCCGCGGTTCGCCAGCTCCCCCGACGTGAACGGGGACCGGGTGGTCTTCACCTGGGAGGACGACCTCTGGCTGGGCTCCTTGAAGGGCGGACCCGCCCGGCGCCTCACCACCCACCCTGGCCTGGAGACGGCGGCCCACTTCAGCCCCGACGGCCAGTGGATCGCCTTCAGCGCCCAGTATGACGGCGGCACCCAGGCCTACGTGATGCCCGCCGAGGGAGGCACCCCCCGCCGCCTCACCTGGGCCAGCGCCGCCACGGTGCAGGGCTGGACGCCGGACAGCCGGCGGGTGCTCTACAAGACCATCGCCGGCTATGATTTTCGCCCCGTGGTGCGGCTGTACACCGTGGATCTCGAGGGTCACGAGCCTGAGGCGCTGCCCGTGCCTCGGGGGGTGCAGGGCACGCTCTCGCCGGACGGCCTGAGCCTGGCCTACAGCACCAAAGGCAAGGTGGAATACTACTGGAAACGCTACAAGGGTGGTGACCACCAGGACCTGTGGCTGGCGGACCTCAAGAACCGGCGCTTCGAGCAGCTCACGGATTACGTCGGTCGCAACGGCGCGCCCATGTGGGCGGGGGGGAGGGTGCTCTTCGTGTCTGACCGCGGCAACAGCGGCATCACGAATCTCTTCTCGGTGGACCCCAGCACCAAGGCCGTGGAGCCCCTCACGGACCTGAAGGACTTCGATGTGCAGCAGCCCAGCACCGATGGCCAGACCGTGGTCTTTGTGCAGGGCGGCCACCTGCAGGCCCTGGATCTGACCGCCCGGGCCGTGCGGCGCCTGGACATTACGGTCAGCAGCGATGGCTGGCGGGCCGCGCCCCGGCCTGTGAACCCCAAGAGCTGGATCCAGGCCATGAGCCTGGTGGGCGGCACTGCGGTCTTCGAGGCCCGGGGCGATGTGTTCCTGCTGCCCACGGACACCGCCAAGGCCGCGGTGAACCTCACCAAGACCCCGGGGGTGCGGGAGCGCATGCCGCGCCTCTCCCCGGACGGCAGCCGCGTGGCCTACTTCAGCGACGCCAGCGGCGACTACGACCTCCATGTGCAGCCCGTGGACGGCGCGGCTGAGCGGGTGCCCACGGGCCTGAAAACCGCGCTCTACCACCTGGAGTGGAGCCCGGACGGCACGAAGCTCCTCTTTGGCGACAAAAGCTTCGCCCTCTACGTCATGGACCTGACCACCCGCAAGCTCACCAAGGTGGACGAGTCCCATGAGCTGAAGAACGACGAGTTCACCTGGGAAGTCAGCGACTACGCCTGGGCGCCGGACTCCCAGTGGCTCACCTACAGCTTCGTGGAGCCCAGCCACAACAGCCGGATCTACCTCTACAACCTGGCAACGAAGCAGAAGGTCACCCTCACGGACGGCTTCTTCGACTGCCTGAATCCGCGCTTCGACCTCGATGGCAGCACCCTGTATTTCCTCAGCTACAGCAACTTCCACACCCAGCTGGACCCCAGCCAGGACAACCACATCCAGCGCGCCCCGGTGCGGGTCATGGCTGTTCCGCTGCGCGCCGGCGAGGAGAAGGCGACCGGCCCCTTCCGCATCGACGTGGCGGGCCTGGCGGAGCGCATCGCGCCGCTGCCCGTGAAGCCCGGCAACCTCTTCCACCTCAAGGCGGGGCGGGGGATGGTGGGCTGGGACGAGGTGGACGGCTGGGACGATGGCGTAGTAGAAGAGGTGTTCACCGCCCGCGGGGCCGAGAAGTGGAAGCTCCACCTCTACGATCCCGCCGCCAAGAAGGACAAGGAGGTGGTGCTCGCCGACCCGGTCAGTGACTGGACCTTCGATGCCGAGGGCAAGCGCCTGCTGCTCCGCAAGGGGTCAGCCTTCCACACCGGCGAGGCCGCCGCCGTGTTCAGCTCGAAGGCCCTTCCCGAGAAGCTGGACCTGGACCGCCTGAGCATGACCGTCGTGCCCAGGGAGGAGTGGAAGCAGATCTTCGAGGACACCTGGCGCTGGTACCGCGACTTCTTCTACGACCAGAACATGAACGGCAACGACTGGAACGCCATCGGCGCCAAGTTCCGCGCCTGGCTGCCGGAGCTGAACTCGCGGCAGGAACTGAACTGGCTGCTCAGCCAGATGGTGGGCGAGCTCAACGCCAGCCATACCTATGTGGGTGGCGGCGACCTCGGTCCGGTCCAGCTGCCGCCGAGTCCGGTGTTTTCCGGTTCTCTTGGCGCCGACTTCGCCGCCGAGGCAGGTGTCTACCGCTTCACACGGATCTACGGGCCCACGGCCTACGCCCAGGACCTCAAGGGCCCGCTGGCTGATCCCGCCCCCAAAGTGAAGGAGGGCGACTACCTGCTGGCCATTGACGGCCGGCCCCTGCGAGCGCCGGAGGCCATCCAGTCCCGGCTACAGGTGATCCGGGGCCAGAAGGTGAAGCTCACCGTGAACAGCAAACCCACCCTGGAGGGCGCCCGCACCCTCGAAGTCGAGCCCCTCCAGAGCGACGGGAACCTGCGCTATGAGCGCTGGGTGGCCGACAATATCGCCGCCGTGGACAAGGCTTCCAACGGCCAGCTGGGCTACCTGCACCTCACGGCCATGGGCGACCAGAACATCGGCCAGTTCGACAAGTACTGGCGCGCCTTCCGCTACAAGAAGGGGCTCGTCATCGACGTGCGCGGCAACGGGGGCGGGTGGACCGAATACTTCATGATCGACAAGCTGGAGCGCAAGCAGGTGGGCTTCAACGTCCTGCGTGGCATGGCGCCCTTCCGCTACCCCAACACCGCCTCGGACGGCCGCTACGTGTTCCTCAGCAACGAGCAGAACGGCAGTGACGGTGAGGCCTTCCTCTCCCACGTGAAGGCCCGCAACCTGGGCACCATCGTGGGCGTGCCCAGCTGGGGCGGCCTGGTGGGCATCATCAACACCCAGTTCACCCTGGACGGCGGCACGGTGGAGCAGAGCAACAACGGCTTCTTTGGCCGTGAGGGGAAGTGGTGGGTGGAGAACCACGGCGCCGACCCCGACCTCACCGTGGAGAACGATCCTGCCAGCCGGCTCCAGGGTCATGACCGCCAGCTGGAGGTGGGCATCGAGATCCTCCTGAAGCAGCTGAAAGAGAATCCGACCCCGGCCTTCCCGCCCATCCCCGCCTATCCCAAGCGGTAGCCTACGGCACTCAGCGTTCCCATTGTGGAGTAGGCATGCGAGAGCAGGCGAGAACCAAGGCTGTGCAATTGGTGGCCGGGTGCCTGGCCACCCTCTTCCTCCTGCTCGGGTGCACCCCTGCGAGGACCGTTCCGTCCCCCTCGGCCGAGGTCGTGGAGGCCGAAGTGCGCCGGGCCCTGGCGCAGTTCGATGCCGCCGCTGCCGCTGGGGATGTGAAGGCCTGCCTGGCCCTCTTCGAGGACCGGGCCGACATCCTGATGGTGGGCTCGGACATGGGTGAGGTCTTCAAGGGCCCCGCCGCCTTGGAGGGGTGGCTCGCGGCCCTGATGCGGGGCAACCGCTTCAGCTGGGAGATGGATCGCGTGGACATCAGCCACCACGGCGACACGGCCTGGGCCTTCGTGGAGGGCCGCATGGTGGTCAAGGATCCTGCCGGCAAGCTGCGCTTCAAGGCGCCCTACCGGTTCAGCGCCGTCCTGGTGCGGCGCGGCCAGGGCTGGGCCTGGCGCCTCTTCCACGGATCAGCGCCAGGGAAGGAGTAGGTCGGGGGAAGGGCAGGAACTCAGACCGGCTGGTCATCGAAGAACATGAATCCGAATGGAGGTCCCATCCCAGCAGGCCAACGCGCGGGTTGAAATGAATAAGGGAGTGGTTTCAGGTCCCATCTGCATCCAAGGCGTCATCTGAGGTTCTTGCCTGTCTGCCCTCAGGGGGTCCTCAGAACCCCACGCTGTAGGCCCCATCCCGCATCAGCGGCACGCAGCTTCCGTCAGGCATCGTCAGGTCCACGCTCAGCACCTGTACGTCGGGCTGGGTCTCGGGGACGTAGACGCGGTCGATGTGGATGACGGCGCCGGGGCTGGAGAACTGGGCGGGGCCCACCTGGCCGCCGAAGTGGTCGCTGCGGCCGAAGGCCAGGTGCAGACCCAGCTTCTCGTCCAGGAGGATCTCGCCCACGGGCTTCACGCCGAAGGCCGCCAGCACGCCCAGCCCCAGCTCCGCGAGGTTGCCGTAGGCGGGTTCGCGCTGGAGGTGCTCTTCCTCGGCCCGGGAGGTGGGGCCTTCGGACAGCACCGCCACGGCCACGTTGCCCTCGATGCGGTAGCGGACGATCTCGGCGCCGAACTGCACGGGCATGATACCCGCCGTGCGGCTGGGGTCGCCGGGCCGCTCGCCCTCGTAGGGCACGATGTAGGCCTCGCCCGAGGGCAGGTTGCCCGCCACGCCAGGCTCGGGCAGCAGGCCGCCGGAGGCGTGCCCCGTGCGGTGGCGCAGGTCCAGATGAAGGGCGCACTCGCCGGTGGGTGTGCCGAAGCGGAAGTCCGCCCCCTCGGCCCGGTCCAGCAGGTCCTTCAGCAGCCCCACGCGGCGGTTCACCTCGGTGTAGTCCAGGCGCAGGGCAGGGATCATGTCCGCCCGGAAGCCCGGCATGGTGGCGGCGCGGATGGGGTAGTGCTTCGCGGCCAGCTTCAGGGGCGCCGTGGCCGAGAACTTGGTCAGGGCGATGAGGATGGGATGCTCCGCGAAGAGCTCCGCGAAGCTCACCGAAGTCGCAGAATCCAGAGCGTCCGAGGCGGGCAGGGGGCCGCCGGAGTGCAGCCAGACCCGAGTTGGCAGGTCGCCGTTGTTGGTGTGGATGTTGGGATAGACCGCCAGGTGCGTGGCCAGCCCCAGCTCGGCATCCCGGGTGTTCAGCTGCGCGGCCCAGTCCGCGGCCATGGTCCGCCGCGCGGCCCAGTCGGCATCATCCGACACCTGCGCGTCCGGCAGGTCCACCAGGATCGCCAGCGCCTTCTCCCCGGCCCGCGGCACGAACACCCGCTGCACCAGCGCCACCAGCTCAGGTCCCGTCAGCCGCTCCGTCATGAAAGCCTCCGACAGGGAGGATGCCACAGGCCGTCTTCCTCCGCGCCCCTCCGCTGTCTCGTCTTTTCTCTGCGAGAGTGGTTTTCTTTCCCACTCACCCCAGGAACAGCCGGTAGGCCGGATTCTGGGCCTCGTCGACCCAGGCGTAGCCGAGGTTGTCGAGGAAGGCGCGGAACTCGGTCTGGTCGTCGGGGGGCACTTCGATGCCCACGAGGACGCGGCCGTAGTCGGCGCCGTGGTTGCGGTAGTGGAAGAGGGTGATGTTCCAGTCGCTGCTCATGCTGCCCAGGAACTTCAGCAGGGCACCCGGCCGCTCAGGGAACTCGAAGCGCAGCACCTGCTCGTGCACCACGGCGGGGGCGTGGCCGCCCACCAGGTGGCGGATGTGGAGCTTGGCCATCTCGTTGTCGCTGAGGTCCAGGGCCTCCAGGCCGTCGGCGTGCAGGTCCTCGAGCAGGCGGCGGGTCTCGGCGCCGTCAGCCACCTGCATGCCCACGAAGATGTGGGCCTTGGCTGGGTCCGCGTAGCGATAGTTGAACTCGGTGATGGCGCGCTGGCCGATGCGCTCGCAGAAGGCCCGGAAGCTGCCCGGCCGCTCGGGAATGGTGACCGCGAGGACAGCCTCGCGCCGCTCGCCCAGCTCGGCCCGCTCGGCCACGAAGCGCAGACGGTCGAAGTTGGTGTTGGCGCCGGAGAGGATCGCCACCAGGGCGCCAGGGTTGGGCCGGTCTGGGTGCTGGGTGGTCCAGGCCTTGAGGCCGGCCACGGCGAGGGCACCGGCGGGTTCCAGGAGGGACCGGTTCTCTTCGAAGGCGTCCTTGATGGCGGCGCAGATCTCGTCCGTGTCCACGAGGACCACTTCATCGACATACTGGCGGCAGAGCTCGAAGGTCTGCTCGCCCACCTGGCTCACGGCCACGCCGTCCGCGAAGAGGCCCACCTGGTCCAGCTTGACGCGGCGGCCCGCGGCCAGGGACTGGTAGAGGGCGTTGGCGTCCGTGGGCTCCACGCCCACGATGCGGATGCCCGGGCAGAGGCGCTTGAGGTAGGCCGCAATGCCCGCGATGAGCCCACCGCCGCCCACGGGCACGAAGACCGCCTCCATGCCCCGGGGCATCTGGCGCAGCAGCTCCATGCCGATGGTGCCCTGGCCCGCGATGACGTCCAGGTCGTCGTAGGGGTGGATGTAGGTGGCGCCGCTCTGGGCCTGCAGGGTCCGGGAGTGGGCGAAGGCTGCCTCGAAGGTGTCGCCGTGCAAGACCACCTCGGCGCCCATGCCGCGCACGGCCTCCACCTTGATGCGGGGGGTGGTCACCGGCATGACGATGGTGGCCCGGCAGCCCAGGCGCTGGGCGGCGAGGGCCACGCCCTGGGCGTGGTTGCCCGCGGAGGCCGCCACCACGCCGCAGCTGCGGGTGGCCTCGTCCAGGTTGGCGATCTTGTTGTAGGCACCCCGGAGCTTGAAGGAGAAGACGGGCTGCAGGTCCTCGCGCTTGAACCAGACCGGGGCGCCGAGGCGCTCGCTCAGGTGCCGGGCGGGCTCCAGGGGGCTCTCGATGGCCACGTCATAGACCAGAGCCGTGAGGATGCGCTCCAGGAGGTCGCGGGACGGGGTGGGATCGGAGGTCATCGAGACTCCAGAGCTGCAGAACGAAGAACCCCCCGACGGTGAGGTGCGGGGGGTGGCAGGAAACGAAGGGGTAAACCCGTCCTAGCCACCCTGGGGGATGCTAATAAACGGAATAATCGGGGAGGTGGCGGGCATGGGTGCTCACAAGCGTGGTGATGATTCAGCCTAGCAGCCGCCGACCCGCCCCACAAGGCGCCGCCGCCCCGCCGGGACTGCGGGGCTGGCAGAATGGAGCCATGCCGGACTGTCTGCTTGAGCCATCGCCCTTCGCCGCGCTCCCCCCGGAGGCGGCATGGTGAAGGCGCGGGGCTGGGGTCGGCGGGTCCTCAAGGCCCTGGGCTGGGCCCTGGGCCTGTTCCTGGGTCTGAACCTGCTCCTGGTGCTGGTCTTCCGGTTCGTGCCGGTGCCCAGCTCCGGCCTGATGGTGCAGCGCCGGCTGGAGGCCTGGTCCGGGGACAAGCCCTACACAGCCCACCACCGCTGGGTGCCCCTGGAGGAGATCGCACCCAGCCTGGGCGTGGCGGTGATCGCCGCGGAGGACCAGAACTTCGCCGATCACTTCGGCTTCGACTGGCAGGCGATCGAGAAGGCCGTGCAGCACAACGAGACCAGCCGCCGCAAGCGGGGCGCCTCCACCGTGTCCCAGCAGACGGCTAAGAACCTCTTCCTCTGGAGCAGCCGCTCCTGGACCCGGAAGGGGCTGGAGGCCTGGTTCACCCTGATGCTGGAGGCCGGCTGGTCCAAGAAGCGAATCCTGGAGGTCTACCTCAACATCGTGGAGTTCGGGGACGGGATCTACGGGGCCGAGGCCGCAGCCCGGGCCTACTTCGGCAAGCCAGCCAAGCGCCTCACACCCAGCGAGGCGGCCCTGCTGGCGGCGGTGCTGCCCAACCCCCGGAAGTTCCACGCGAACGCGCCCAGCGACTACATCCGGGGCCGCCAGGCCTGGATCCTGAACCAGATGCGGCAGCTGGGCGGGGACCAGGTGATCAAGGACCTGGAAGGCTGACACCCGGGTGCTGGGCCGGCGGACAGATGTCACGATTGCCGACCCGCTGGTTTTCTTCCTGGATGCCCGCTATAGAATGGGGTCACCCATCCAGGAGGATCACCCATGAAGACCCCCGTTCGCGTGGCTGTCACCGGCGCCGCCGGCCAGATCGGATACAGCCTGCTCTTCCGCATCGCCAGTGGCGCGATGCTGGGCGCAGATCAGCCCGTGATCCTCCAGCTGCTGGAGATCACCCCCGCCCTGAAGGCGCTCAACGGCGTCGTCATGGAGCTCAACGACTGTGCGTTCCCCCTGCTGGCGGGCGTCGTGACCTCCGACGATCCCATGGTGGCCTTCAAGGACGCCGACTACGCACTGCTCGTGGGCGCCCTGCCGCGCAAGGCTGGCATGGAGCGGGCCGACCTGCTGAACGCCAACGGCGGCATCTTCAAGCCCCAGGGCCACGCCCTGAGTGAAGTGGCCAGCCGCAATGTGCGCGTGCTGGTGGTGGGCAACCCCGCCAACACGAACGCCTTCATCGCGCTCTCCAACGCCCCCAAGCTCAAGCCCAGCCAGTTCCACGCCATGGTGCGCCTCGACCACAACCGTGCCATCTCCCAGCTGGCCGCCAAGACCGGCGCCCCCGTCACGGCCATCAAGCAGATGACCATCTGGGGCAACCACAGCGTCACCCAGTTCCCCGACCTCTACCACGCCACCGTGGACGGCAAGTGCGCCTACGACCTGGTCAACGACCATGCCTGGTATGAGAGCTCCTACATCCCCACCGTCGCCAAGCGCGGCGCCGCCATCATCGAGGCCCGCGGCCTCAGCAGCGCCGCCAGCGCCGCCAGCGCCGCCATCGACCACATGAAGAGCTGGGCCCTGGGCACCCCCGAGGGTGACTGGACCAGCATGGCGTTCCCCTCCGACGGCAGCTACGGCGTGCCCGAGGGCCTGGTCTACGGCTTCCCCGTCACGGTCAAGGACGGCAACGTCAAGATCGTCCAGGGTCTGGAGATCAACGCCTTCAGCCGCGCCAAGATGGACGCCACCGCCAAGGAACTGGGCGAAGAGCGCGACGCCGTGAAGGAACTCGGCCTCATCTAGACCGGGTCAGAGAAAATAAGAGCGCAGAGGGTGACCTCTGCGCTCTTATTTTCTTCAGGTAAATTCAGAAAAGTAAGCGAGGGGCGGTTCCTGGTAATTGCGCCTACGAGGGCAGGCGCTCCAGGAGGATGCCGGGGGCCGGGGACTCGGGCTTGTAGTAGGCGAGGCGCCCGGGGAGGCAGGACAGGATGGCCCCGCCGCGGTGCAGGCAGATCTCGTTGAGGGCCTGGGCCAGCGGGAGCTCCCGGCCGTCGGCCTTCAGGCCGTCGACCATGACGTGGCAGGTGGGTCCCGCCCCCCTGGCCTTGAGGAGCTGCTCCAGTCCGGCGGGGAAGTCCTGGTCCCCAGAGACCTCGGTGCCAAGCTCGGAGACATAGGGCAGGTGCCGGTTCAGGCGGCTGAGGATCTCCTGGCGCCGCTTGGGAAGCGCCAGGAAGTGGATCCAGCGCGCCCGCTGGGCCGAGGCAATGAAGGCCTTCACAAAGGCTTCTTCGTGACCCATGGGGGAGACTCCAACAACGAGCAGTGTGCTCAACATTAAAACAGCTTATTAGCCACCGATAAACACCGATAAGTGCTGTTTAAAAGCTGATAAAAGATAATTTATCAAAAGATGATGATCGTGGTTTTTTCGGTGTTCCTCATGCCTTTATCGGTGTTCATCGGTGTCTGGTTTTTTTCTTCTTCCTGTTTTCGGTAAATTCAAAGCGGGTTCAGGACGGTTCGGCGAGCAGCAGGCGGTTCTTGGGGGTGATATCACCGGGGATCACCTGGGTATGGACCCGGTAGCCCTGGGCGCGCAGTCGGGCCACGCGGGTGGCATCCATGGCCAGGGGGCCGTCCAGCCACCCCTCCAGGCCACCGAGGTCACCGGTCTTGAGGTCGTGGCAGCAGGGCAGCACCGCCACGGTGGCTCTGGCTTCCACCGCCCGCGCCAGGATCAGGTCTGTCAGCCCGCCGCAGGCATGGGCCGAGACCACCAGATCTTCAGAGGATAGGGGTACGTGGCTCAGGTCGGCCTCTAGGAGCTGCACCCGGCCCGCCAGGCGGGGCCAGGCCGTACCCAGGGAGACCGCCAGGGCCGCGGCGCTCTTGGGCAGGCGCAGGTCCACGGCCAGGGCCTCGGGGGAGCTGTCGTCCAGCAGGAGGAGCACCTGGGCCAGCAGGCCGTGGCCGCAGGCCAGGTCCACGATCCGCCGGCCCCGGAAGCGCCGCCGCACCCGGCGGGCCACCTCCCAGGCTTCATAGAGCTCCTTGCGCGGCAGGCACCCGGCCGCACAGACGGCCCGGGCGATGGCGTCGAAGAGGGTCGCCCCGCTGAACTGGGGCAGCAGCTTCGGGGTCAGCCGGTTGCGGGAGGCGCGGTCCATGGGGCAGGGCTCCTGGGTCGGAACGTGGGCGGGCGAGGGGATGCTGCCCGAGCCGCACCCAAGGACAGCTTACGGGATCAGGGGAAGGGTGTCGGTTGCATCCTGCCCTGGGCCAGCCTGCCTTGCGTCCAGCAGCAGCCGGCCCAGGGTCCGCTTGATCGAGTCCCGATGCAGCGTGAACACCACCGTCAGGATGGTGGCCAGCTCCACGTAGTTGATGCCGCGGGCCTCGGGGTTCTCCACGCCATTGTGCGGAGCACAGTACCGGTCGGTCTCCTCTGCGAGGTGGACCCGGCAGACCAGGGGCCGCACGGGCCAGATGCGGCAGCTCTTCTCGGCCGGATCCAGAAAGAGGCAGGACTGATCGGCAAGGGCCTGCTCGTTCCAGGTGGTCGCCCCGGTGTGATCTCCCCGGCTGTCCACGGCCACGTGCGCCAGCTGGCGGGAGGCCTTGTCGTAGTCAATCTCCAGGCCCCGGGCCTGGCAGTAATCCTGGATGCCGGCGGCTTCCTCGGCGGTGCAGTAGACCAGCTCGTGGCAGCAGCTGGCGCAGCCTCGGTGGCAGAAGGGGGGCGGGTAGCCGAACCGCTGATCCCGCTGGATCAGGGATTCGATCAAGGCATCGACTTCGGCATGGATGAGGGTCGTGCCAGCAGGCCCCGCCGCCAGATAGCGTTCGGCAATCCCCCGGAACGCCTTCCAGGGGGTCTCGGCCAAGCCACTTCCCAGATCCTCCAGGAGGATTCCATACAGAAGCAGGTCGCCCTCCTTGAGGATATGCTTCTCCACCCAGCGGCGGTCTTCCTCGAGGGGCGGCGCCGGGTGGTGTTGCGTGCGAATTGAGCCGCAGCAGTTTTTGACTTTCTTGCCGCTGCCGCAGGCGCACGGCGCATTGCGGCCGGTCTTCATGGCGCACCCTCAATCCGCTGGCGGTAGCCGGTGGCTCGGGGGCGCTGGATCGGGACGAGCAAAAGGCCCCGACGCGGGGCCTTCGCTCCGAAGCGTTTCTCGGACACCTAGCTGCAGCCGGTGGTGGCACCGCAGGTCTGGCACTTCATGCAGGCGCCGTTGCGGACCAGGGTGAGGTGGCCGCACTCTGGGCAGGGATCGCCGGTGTAGCCCTTCTCCCGGGCGGCCTGGGCCGCGGAGACGGTGCCGCCGGACATGGACGCGGTCGGCCGGGTGACGGCCACAGCGACCAGCTCCGGTGCGCTGGCCTGGGCCGGGGATGTGCCGCCGATCGGGGCATCGGGGAAGGGCAGGGGCGTGCCCGTGGGCAGGCTGGGCAGGTTCGCGCCGGGGGCATGGCTGTTGGGGCGCAGGCCGGTGGGGGAGCTAGTGAGGTGCTCGGGCTCCACGTGGGCCAGGTCATAGCGGCCCAGGTAGCTGATGGCCAGCTCCCGGAACACGAAGTCGATGAGGCTGGTGCTGAGCTTGATGGTGTCGCTGCCGGACACCATGCCGCCGGGCTCGAAGCGGGTGAACAGGAAGGCGTCGCAGAACTCTTCCAGGGGCACCCCGTGCTGGAGGCCCATGCTCACGGCGATGGCGAAGCAGTTCAGGACCGCGCGGAAGGCGGCGCCCTCCTTGTGGATGTCGAGGAAGATCTCGCCAAGGCTGCCGTCCTCGTATTCACCCGTGCGCAGGTAGAGCTTGGTGCCGCCGATGGTGGCCGCCTGCGTGTAGCCACCCCGGCGGTTGGGGAGACGCCGGCGGTAGGTGCGCACCAGCTGCTGGGTGAGGGCTTGGGCCATGGCCGGGGTCTTCTCGGCGGGCGAGGCCTGCTCGTCCAGGAGGGTGTCCACGCCGTCCAGCAGGTCCAGGCTGGTGGCCATGGCCTGGCTCATCTTGGAGCCGTCGCGGTAGAGGGCCACGGCCTTGAGCATGAGCTGCCAGCTGGCCTCGTAGATGCCCCCGATCTCGGGCACGGTGGCTTCTGCGGGCAGGTTGATGGTCTTGCTGATGGCGCCGCTGAGGAAGGGCTGGGCCGCGCCCATCATGCGCAGGTGGCCCATGGGCGCGATGTAGCGCCGGCCGATGCGGCCGCAGCGGTTGGCGCAGTCGAAGATGGGCAGGTGCTCATCCTTGAGGTGCGGGGCGCCCTCCACGGTCATAGTGCCGCCCAGGGCCGCCAGGAAGGTCTCCACCTGGGTCGCGTCAAACTGGCCCTTGAGGCGCTCCACGTCGATGGCGTAGGCCGCGTCGAAGGCCGTGGGAAGCTTCTGCTCCACCAGGGCGATCTCCTCCTCGGCCCAGCCGGCGCCCTTGAGCATGGAGCGGGTGATGCCGGGGGTGTCGTCGTTGAGCTGCTGCCAGCCCACCACGTGGCGCTCGATGTCCTGGATCTGGGCGGGGGAATAGCCCAGGCGGGCCATGGCCTCAGGGATGGCGCGGTTCACCAGCTTGAAGTAGCCGCCGCCCGCCAGCTTCTTGAACTTCACCAGGGCGAAGTCGGGCTCGACGCCGGTGGTGTCGCAGTCCATGAGCAGCCCAATGGTGCCAGTGGGCGCCAGCACCGAGACCTGGGCGTTGCGGTAGCCCCACTGCTCGCCGTAGCTGAGGGCCGTGTCCCAGCTCTCGCGGGTGGCGTCCAGGATGCGCTTGGGCACGCCGGTGCCACGCAGACCCTGGGGCCGGATGGAGAGCTGCTCGTACTCGGAGTCCGGCGCGTTGTAGGCGGCGCGGCGGTGGTTGCGGATGACCCGCAGCATGTGCTTGGCGTTCTTCTCGTAGCCGGGGAAGGGGCCGAGCTCGCGGGCCATCTCGGCGCTGGCGGCATAGGCGTCGCCGGTGAGGATGGCGGTCAGGGCGGCGCACCACTGGGTGCCCTCGACACTGTCGTAGGGGATGCCCATCCGCATGAGCATGGAGCCGAGGTTCGCGTAGCCCAGGCCGAGGGTGCGGAACTGGTAGCTGAGCTGGGCGATGGACTCGCTGGGGAACTGGGCCATGAGCACGCTGATCTCGAGCACCACGGTCCAGAGGCGGATGCCGTGCCGGTAGCCGGCCAGGTCGAAGCCGCCGTCCTCGGTGAGGAAGGTGCAGAGGTTCAGCGAGGCCAGGTTGCAGGCCGTGTCATCCAGGAACATGTATTCGGAGCAGGGGTTGCTGGCGTTGATGGGGCCGTCTTCGGGGCAGGTGTGCCAGTCGTTGATGGTGGTGTTGAACTGGATGCCAGGATCCGCGCAGGTCCAGGCGGCGCGGTTCACCTTCGCCCAGAGGTCCTTGGCGCGGAGCTTCTTCGAGGTCTTGCCGTCGATGCGGCGCTTCAGCTCCCAGTCGCCGTCCACTTCCAGGGCGCGCATGAAGGGATCGGGCACGCGCACCGAGTTGTTGGAGTTCATGCCGCCCACAGTGTAGTAGGCCTCGCCGTCCCAGGAGGTGTCGTAGCCCTGCAGGTCGCGGGCGAAGTCGCCCTCGGCCAGGCGGCCCAGGCACTGGGTGAGGAAGGCCGCCGGGGCGCCGTCCCGCTTGGCGCGGGCCAGGGCCTTGCGCAGGGCCTCGTTGGTCTTGGGGTCCGCATCCTTGGTGGTGGAGCCCTCCACCGTCGTGCAGATGGCATCCCAGTGGCGGCGGATCACCGCGCTGCCGGCAGCCAGCATGGCGACCTTGCGCTCCTCGGTGACCTTCCAGTCAATGAAGGCCTCGATGTCGGGGTGGTCGAGGTCGAGGCAGACCATCTTCGCGGCCCGGCGCGTGGTGCCGCCGCTCTTGATGGCGCCCGCGGCGCGATCGCCCACGGCCAGGAAGCTCATCAGGCCCGAGCTGCGGCCGCCGCCGGAGAGGGGCTCCTCGGAGCCGCGGACCTTGGAGAAGTTGGTGCCCGTGCCCGAGCCGTACTTGAAGATGCGGGCCTCGCGGGTCCAGAGGTCCATGATGCCGCCGGGGTTCACCAGATCATCCGAGACGCTCTGGATGAAGCAGGCATGGGGCTGCGGACGCTCGTAGGCCGAGGTGGACTTCATCATCTCGCCGGTGCGGGGATCCACGTAGCTGTGGCCCTGGGCCGGGCCGCTGATGCCGTAGGCGTAGTGCAGGCCCGTATTGAACCACTGGGGCGAGTTGGGGGCGCACATCTGGTTGGCCAGCATGTAGGTCAGCTCGTCGTAGAACGCCTGGGCGTCCTCGGTGGTCTCGAAGTAGCCGTTTGTCTCGCCCCAGTGGCGCCAGCAGCCCGCCATGCGGTGGAAGACCTGCCGCGCGTCCTTCTCCCCGCCGTTCTGCTCGTCGATACCCTTCCGGCGGAAATACTTCTGCGCCAGGATGTCGACGGCCACCTGGGACCAAGTCTCCGGCACCAGCACGTCCTTGGCCTCGAAGACCACGGTACCGTCGAGCTTGGAGATCCGGCTGGTCCGCGGGACGAAGGGGATCCCCTCCAGGGGATCGTGACCTGCCTTCGTGAAGTGGCGGGCGATCTTCATGGTCAGTCCTGGGTGCAAGATAAATGTTGGAACAAATAGAGGAGTGAGGGCGCTAATCCAGGAAAGTCACAACCTATCCAGAGCCGTGCAATGCCACCCCAGAAAACGGGGGTTTTTGCATACGACCTCTAGGGGTTGTGCCGGAGATCAAGGATCGCCCCAAGATGTAGGGGTGTCAAGAGGCGACGAGCTGATTTTGCCACCGCAAAATCAGCACCAATCGCGGGTTCATGATTCAGCTAGGCAAGAGCGTCCAGGTTGCCCGGGCGGAGCCGCCTTCTGCAAGGAATCCGGGGCTCCGGACGAGGCGGTGGAGGCATCCCACTCCGCTGGGGAAGGCAGCTCGATCCAGGCATTGAGCAGCCTGGGGAATAGCTGATCTGGAGCTCATCAGTGGACTTCGACATCCCTGGAGATGGGATGACCTGGGGGGGCCAGGCCGGACGAACGCGGGTTTCCTTGCCCTAAGCAAAGAAACGTAAGGCCACCGGAGGGGGTGGCGGCTTCAGGCGAGGCACCCTCGAGGCTACTGGGAGAAAACCCTATGGCTCAAGGCCTTCCGGGACCTCGGGAGCCGTCGCGGTCTGGCTCGGGTGGCGCCCAGGTCCCCATCCCGGCTAGGCTGAAGGCAAGCCGGGCCCCATGCATCGGGGTGCGATGAACCGGGTCAG